>NZ_CAXSVO010000001.1:0-340808 GCF_964240875.1 Ruminococcus sp. 5_1_39BFAA
GAGACATCATTATGGAACTGATATAATAATTCGCTGTTTTTGTGCAAGAGACAGGAACTTTATTTTGCGGGGCGACAGCATTATGGCTGCCCGCGAGGAACGATATGAAACCGTGCCCTGCGTTTTTGCCGAGAACCTGACGGAAGCACAGAAGCGTGCATATATCCTTGCGGACAATCAGCTTGCGCTCAACGCAGGCTGGGATGAGGAAATGCTGTCGGTCGAATTATCTGACCTGCAGGATCAGTCCTTTGACCTCTCGCTCCTCGGCTTTGATGCCAGTGAGCTGGATAAGCTGCTCGGTACAGGAAATGAAAAAGACATCGCAGATGATGACTTTGACCTGACCTCTGCTCTTGAGAAAGCTTCCTTCGTGGAGCCCGGCGACATCTGGACAGTCGGCAGGCATAGAGTTATGTGCGGCGACGCCACCTCACCTGAAGATGTGGAAAAACTCATGGACGGCAAAAAGGCAAACCTTGTTCTGACCGATCCTCCGTATGGAGTTTCCTTCAAAACCTCGGACGGTCTTACGATCCAGAACGATTCACTTAAGGGCGAGGAATTTTACAAGTTCCTACTGGCAGCCTTTAAGAACATGGCTGACCACCTCGAAAAAGGCGGAGCCGCCTACTGCTTTCATGCGGATACCGAAGGGCTCACTTTCCGAAAGGCATTCATTGACGCAGGCTTCCATCTCGCCGGTGTGTGTATCTGGGTAAAGAACAGTCTCGTGCTCGGTCGCTCCGATTATCAGTGGCAGCATGAGCCTGTGCTCTATGGCTTTTTGCAAAACGGCAAGCACCCGTGGTATTCAGACCGCAAACAGACCACCATCTGGAACTACGATAAGCCAAAGCGCAATAAGGATCATCCAACCAGCAAGCCGCTGGATCTTCTGGGCTATCCTATCCAGAACTCCTCTCAGGAAAATTCTGTAGTTATTGATACCTTCGGCGGCTCCGGCTCCACTCTGATGGCCTGCGAGCAGCTGAACCGCGTCTGCTACATGATGGAACTCGATCCGAAATACGCCTCTGTCATCCTTCGCCGCTACGTGGAAGACACCGGCGATGAGGAGAATGTGTATGTAATAAGGAACGGAGAAAAGCTCTTCTATTCCGCTCTGGCAAAGGAAGTCGAGACCTCTCCGACGGCAGGTGTATAGTACACAATTTCTGCCCGGATTCTTCGGCGATTTTCTACCTCAGAAAATGTCGGGAATCACTTGATAAATAAGGCTTTCAGAGTGATGTATATACATGCCGAAAGGCACGGTTGAAAACCTTAATTCACAAAGGAGGAACACACTCATGAAAGCAAATTACAATGTAACCGGAAACGACAGAAAAGCACTGGTCGCAGCCATCGAAAACCTCACCGGCGACAAGGCGGTCTACATGCGTATGCCGACCTGCGCTTACGAAATCGGCGACGTCACAGTCGACAAGGAAGGCGGCGTAACCTGCGATGACGCAGACAAGCTGGAACGCATCATCCACAGCCTGATCGCGGATGGTTTCACACCGGTAGATACTGAGGAGGTCGAAAGTACCGAAGAAGAAGCCACCGGCCTTACAGTCAGCCTCCCGCTCGACAAGGTGGCGGTCGGAAACCTCACCAACCTCCTCACCGCCAAGGAAAGCCTCATCAAGAAGGCGCTCGGCATTGACGACCTTGGAATTGAGGTCACAGAAGATACGGTCAGCTTCCCTTGGTTTACTGAGATGCCGGAGCCGGACGAGGTCAAGGCCTACACCCACTTCATTGCTGCCCTTGGAAAGATGAGCCGGGATTTGAAGCGCATCAGCGCCACCGAAAAGGAAGTCGACAACGAGAAGTACGCATTCCGCTGCTTCCTCCTGCGGCTGGGCTTCATCGGAAACGAGTACAAGGCAGAGCGCAAGATTCTCCTTCAAAACCTCTCCGGCAACTCCAGCTGGAAGAACGGCGCACCTGAAAAGGAGGTGGCAGCATGCGAATGATCACAAAAGAGCAGCTTGAGGCGCTCCACTCCCGCTACCCGGCAGGCACCCGCGTGGAGCTTCTCCAGATGGACGATGTACAGGCTCCGCCCATCGGCACCAAGGGAACCGTTACGGGAGTCGATGATACCGGGAGCCTCATGGTGAACTGGGACAATGGTTCCGGCCTGAATGTCATCTACGGCATAGACCGTGTACGTAAGGTGGTGGACTGATATGGATGAAAGGGTAAAGGAACAGATCCTCGCCATCCGGGATACCGGCCTTACAAATATGTTCGATATAAACATGGTGCAGCGGCTGGCCTACGAACGGGACTTTTACGAACTGGTTTTATACCTTGAGGATCACCGGTCTGAATACGTGAAATTCATCATGACCGGGGAAGGCTAACTACACAATTTAGGCCTCGAATGTTCCCACAGGATTGTCACATATATTTCGATAAATAGCTTGCTATTACAGGCGTTCAGAGTGATATATGTACATACCAAAAGGGAAAACAACCACAAGGAGGAACCACCATGAAGTACACAATTGAAGCCATAGAAAACGCGAAGCCCGGAATGCGCTGGGAAGAGATCGGATGCCATTGGACGCTGGGACAGGCCTACCTTTACAGCAAGGAAGCCGGAAACGACCTGCCGAACTTCGCCGAAGTCATCTGGGATTACGACATCGAAGCGATCCTTGCAGATTGCCGGAAGCTCGGAGTGAAGGAATTCACAATCAGCTCCACATTCTCAAGCCTTATCGAGACCATTGCAAAGTTTGAGGAGCTCGGCTGCACACTGGACGGAATTGTAAAGGTCAAGGAGCGCTACACCCACTTCGGAAGCGACGAGCATGCCCTCATCCCGGCCTTCAAGATGACGGTAAAGGAGGCGTAAGGAAATGTGGAGCGAAGGAGTTATCGGCATCCCGGATGCCAAGGACAAGGCAAAATACACCAAGTGTCACTACTGGGTAAAGCACTACGATGAGCCAAGCGAGACCTACGGCATAAACGGCGGCAGGATCAGCAAGCTCATGATCAAGATTGACGGTGAGACCGTTTGCAACTACGACAGAGGCTGGGACATTCATCCCACCTGCAAAGAAGCAGAGATGGCGCTTTGCATCCTGCTTGAGAACCACAACTAAGCATTAAACCCTGAATACGAATATTCCGGGAGACTGAGCCAGAAGGCTCTTTCTCTCGTACTGATACCGGATCGCTTTGGCGGTCTTTTATTTTGCCCTGAAAGGAGGCGGCCACCGTGCCAATGCGAAAACTGAAAAACTATAAGCCGACCCGCTTCATGGCAGAGACTTCCCACTACAGCAAGCAGATGGCAGACTTCGCCGTAATGTTCATCGAGCAGCTCACCCACACCAAAGGCACGTGGGCAGGAAAGCCCTTCGAGCTGATTGACTGGCAGGAACGGATCATCCGCGACCTGTTTGGTGTCCTGAAGCCGAATGGTTACCGTCAGTTCAATACGGCCTACATCGAAATTCCAAAGAAGATGGGAAAGTCAGAGCTGGCCGCTGCGGTCGCCCTGCTCCTTTGCTGCGGTGACGGTGAGGAACGCGCCGAAGTCTATGGCTGCGCTGCCGATAGACAGCAGGCCACCATCGTTTTTGATGTTGCTGCGGATATGGTGAGAATGTGCCCGGCGCTGAACCGACGCGTGAAGATACTTGCCTCCCAGAAGCGGATCATCTATGAGCCGACCAACAGCTTCTATCAGGTGCTCTCCGCTGAAGCCTACTCTAAGCACGGCTTTAACATCCACGGCGTGGTCTTTGACGAGCTGCACACCCAACCAAACCGGAAGCTCTTTGATGTAATGACCAAGGGCTCCGGCGATGCCAGAATGCAGCCGCTATATTTCCTGATTACCACTGCCGGAAACGATACAAACACAATCTGCTATGAAGTCCACCAGAAAGCGCAGGACATCCTTGATGGCAGGAAGGTCGATCCAACCTTCTATCCTGTTATCTATGGCGCGGAGTCTGACGAGGACTGGACTGATCCAGAGGTTTGGAAAAAGGCGAATCCGTCTCTGGGTATCACGGTCGGCATCGATAAGGTGGAAGCCGCCTGCGAGTCGGCAAAGCAAAATCCCGGCGAGGAGAACTCCTTTAGACAACTGCGCCTCAATCAATGGGTAAAGCAAGCCGTCCGCTGGATGCCAATGGATAAATGGGATGCATGCGCTTATCCCGTGAATGAAGACGACCTCGAAGGCCGCGTCTGCTACGGCGGTCTTGACCTGTCCTCCACTACGGATATCACGTCCTTCGTGCTGGTATTCCCGCCAAGGGATGAGGATGACAAGTATGTGATCCTCCCGTACTTCTGGGTACCGGAGGATACCCTCGACCTCCGTGTCCGGCGCGACCACGTGCCCTACGACACTTGGGAGAAGGAAGGCATGCTGCAGACCACGGAAGGCAATGTCATCCATTACGGCTATATCGAGAAATTCATCGAGCGCCTCGGTGAGCGCTTTAATATCCGAGAGATTGCTTTCGACCGCTGGGGAGCCGTCCAGATGGTGCAAAACTTGGAGAACATGGGCTTTACTGTCGTGCCCTTCGGACAGGGCTTTAAGGATATGAGTCCGCCCACAAAGGAACTCATGAAGCTGACGCTTGAGAAAAAGCTCGCCCACGGAGGCCATCCGGTGCTCCGCTGGAATATGGATAACATCTTCATCCGTACTGACCCAGCCGGAAACATCAAGGCTGACAAAGAAAAATCTACAGAGAAGATCGACGGAGCCATCGCCACCATCATGGCGCTTGACCGTGCGATCCGCTGCGGCAACGACAACGGCGCTTCTGTCTATGATGGCAGAGGCATTTTATTCATCTGAAAGGCAGGTGATCAATATGAGCATATTTTCAGGACTGTTTCGTTCAAGAGACAAGCCTACCAATTCGACGACCGGAAGCTCCTACCGCTTCTTCTTCGGCGGCACGACCTCCGGCAAAGCTGTGACAGAGCGCTCCGCCATGCAGATGACGGCGGTTTACTCCTGCGTGAGGATTCTGTCCGAGGCTATTGCAGGCCTGCCGATTCATCTCTACCGATACGGCGAAGGCGGCAGCAAAGAAAAAGCGACAAATCATCCGCTCTACTTCCTGCTCCACGATGAGCCGAATCCGGAAATGACATCCTTTGTATTCCGGGAGACACTGATGACGCACCTTTTGCTGTGGGGAAACGCCTACGCGCAGATCATTCGAAACGGCAAAGGTGAAGTGGTCGCGCTCTATCCCTTGATGCCAAATCGCATGACGGTCAACCGCGATGAAAACGGAGAGCTTTATTACGAATATCAGACGTCACAGGATGAAGCGCACACGATGAATGGCAGCCGTGTAAGGCTCCAGCCATCCGACGTGCTGCACGTTCCCGGTCTCGGCTTTGACGGCCTTGTAGGCTACAGCCCGATTGCAATGGCAAAAAACGCCATCGGCATGGCAATTGCCTGCGAGGAATACGGCGCTAAGTTTTTTGCTAACGGCGCGACTCCCGGCGGCATCTTGGAGCATCCCGGCGTGGTAAAAGACCCGGAGCGAGTGAGAGAAAGCTGGAACTCTGCCTTCGGCGGCAGCTCTAATGCAAACAAGGTGGCTGTGCTGGAGGAAGGCATGAAATATACGCCTATCTCCATCTCACCGGAACAGGCGCAGTTTTTGGAGACGCGGAAGTTCCAGATCAACGAGATCGCTCGTATCTTTCGCATCCCGCCTCACATGATCGGCGACCTTGAGAAATCGAGCTTCTCAAACATCGAACAGCAATCTCTGGAGTTCGTGAAATACACGCTCGACCCGTGGGTATGCCGCTGGGAACAGTCCATGCAAAGAGCCCTGCTCTCACCGGATGAGAAGAAGGAATACTTCTTCAAATTCAATGTTGACGGGTTACTCAGAGGCGACTACCAGAGCCGCATGAACGGTTATGCGGTCGGACGCCAAAACGGCTGGATGTCCGCTAACGATATCAGGGAGCTTGAAAACCTCGATCGTATTCCGGAGGAGGAAGGCGGCGACCTGTACCTGATCAACGGCAATATGACCAAGCTCAAGGACGCAGGAATTTTTGCGGCCTCGGCACAGACGCAGGAGGAAGCTGATGAAACGAAGGAAACACAAACCGAGCCGGAACCCGAAAGCGGGAGCACCCGGTTCAGAAAGAAGGAGGCACTATGACCAGAAAGTTTTGGAACTGGGTGCGAAACGAGGAGCCGGACAGCTTTGGCTCCGACCGAACGCTCTACCTCGACGGGGAAATTTCCGATGAGACATGGTTCGGCGACGAAGTAACACCCAAGCTATTTAATGAAGAACTACATGCAGGCGATGGAAACATCACCCTCTGGATCAACTCTCCGGGCGGTGATGTTTTTGCTGCTGCACAGATCTACAACATGCTGATGGATTACCCGCACGACGTTACGGTCAAGATCGACGCCCTTGCTGCTTCGGCGGCATCGGTCATCGCTATGGCCGGTACAAAGGTCTGCATGAGTCCCGTGGCCATGATGATGGTACACAACCCTGCGACCATCGCCATCGGTGATACCGAAGAGATGCAGAAAGCCATCGACATGTTAAACGAAGTCAAGGAATCCATTATGAACGCTTACGAAATCAAGTCCGGGCTCTCCCGTCACAAGATTTCACAGCTCATGGATGCCGAGACATGGATGAACGCCAAAGAAGCCGTAAAGCTCGGCTTTGCTGACGAGATTCTGTTCAGGGATGGAGAAAAATCTGTCCCAGAGGATACGGCTGACGCGGAGATGCTTTTCTCTCGCAAGGCTGTTACTGATTCGCTGCTTTCCCGACTGATTCCTAAGAAGAAGCCGGAAGCAAATAAACACATGGTACCAGTAACCGATCTTGAGAAGCGCCTTTCGCTTCTCGCACATTAAAGGAGGATTTTTACTATGACTCAGATTATGGAACTCATGGAAAAGAGAGCGAAGGCATGGGAGGCCGCTAAGGCGTTTCTTAATAGCCACTCTCAGAATGGCGGCATGGTTTCTGCAGAGGATGCCGCAACCTACGACAAGATGGAAAAGGAAGTCACCGACCTCACCAAGGATATCGAGCGCCTGCAGCGTCAGGAGCAGATCGACAAGATGATGAGTGCTCCAACTTCTACTCCGCTCACCGGAAAGCCCGGTGTAAAAGATGAACCGGATGATAAACCCGGCAGAGCTTCCGCAGCCTACAAGAAGGCCTTCTGGGACAACATTCGTCATCCCGGCAATCCCGCAATCCGAGACGTGCTTGAGGAAGGAACCGATGCAAACGGCGGATACCTTGTTCCGATTGAATTCGAGCACACCCTTGTTCAGGCGCTCAATGAAAATAACATCATGCGTACCATCGGCTGCAAGGTCATTACCACGCAAAACGAGCGCAAGATCCCCGTGGCAAATGGCCACACGCAGGCGGCATGGACTGCCGAGAACGGTGCCTACACCGAGAGCAATCCGACCTTCGCTCAGACCAGCATTGACGCTTTCAAGCTGACTGACCTCATCAAGGTGTCCGACGAGCTTCTTTCTGACAGTTTCTTTGATATCGAGGGCTACATCTCCGAGGAATTCGGTCGTGCCTTCGGTGAAGCTGAAGAGGATGCCTTCATCAACGGTGCTGTGCAGACCGGACAGACAGCTATCGACAGACCTACTGGCCTGTTCATCCCTTCTGCCGCTGGTGGTGCTCCTTCCGGCGTAACTGCAGCTTCCGCTACGGCAATTACCGCCGATGAGCTGATCAGCCTTGTGTACTCTCTCAAGGCTCCGTATCGCAGCAAGGCGAAGTTCCTCATGAACGATGCCACTGTCGCAGCTATCAGAAAGCTCAAGGATCTGAACGGCGTCTATGTATGGCAGCCTGCACTTACTGCCGGAGAACCCGACAGACTGCTTGGCTATCCGCTCTACACCTCTCCGAAGGTACCTACAATGGCCGCAGGAGCAAGAGCCATTGCATTCGGCGACTTCTCCTGCTACTGGATCGCTGATAGAGCCGGTCGTACGATCAAGCGCCTCAACGAGCTTTACGCTACCAACGGTCAGGTCGGCTTTACCTGCACGGAGCGTGTTGACGGCAAGCTGATCCTTTCCGAGGGCATCAAGATTCTCGACATGAAGGCAACTTCCGGTTCTTAAGGCAGGGAGGTGAACGACCGTGGCTTTGATTTCAACTGAAGATGCGAAGGCCTATCTGCGCGTAGATTCGTCTGATGAGGATGCCACGGTCGGTATCCTCTTGGCTTCCGCAATTCGCTTATGTATTGATATTGCAAGACTTACGGATGATCAGTGGGAAGTGATCGACTCCGATGCTGCTTCTTCTGATGAATTTACTGAGGCGGAGCTGTCTGCAATCCGTGAAATCATGAAGGTCGCTATCCTCTATACCTGTGCCTATCTCTTCGAGCACAAGGAGGAAGCCGACCACCATGCTCTTACCATGACACTACGTTCTCTTCTTTTTGCAATACGGGAAGGAGCGTTTTCATGAATATAGCTGCTATGAGAGTGCGCGTCACCTTCCAGAAAAATACGGTCATCGTCGACAAATATGGAAACCACAAAACCGGCTGGGCGGATTATTTCTCATGCTGGGCGACTGTCGGCACGAGCTCCGGTTCCGAATCTTCCGGTGTAGTCATCAATCCGGAGGAATCGCTGGACTTCACCTGCCGCTACTGCTCTGAGCTTTCGGATGTAGAATCGACAAAATACCGGATCATCGCAGAAGGCCGCACCTACAACATCACCTATGTAAACCCGATGGGCTACAAGCACAACAGCCTGAAATTCAACTGCAAGCTGGAGAAAAACGCATGAGTAGAAATGTATCAATAAGCGAGATGGGCGACGCCATTATGGAGGAACTCGAAAAATATTCAAAGCTCGCCACAGATGACCTAAAGGCTGCTGTGAAAGAGACTGCCGCTTCCGTCCGCAAGGATATTCAGGCAGGTGCGCCTGTCGATACCGGCAAATACAAGAAAAGCTGGTCGGTCAAGAATATGCACGAGGATTCACAGAGCATCGACCTCGTGGTGCATTCGAGAAACCGCTATCAACTGGCACACCTTCTGGAGCACGGGCATGTAAAGCGTGGCGGCGGACGTGTTCCGGCACAGCCTCATATCGCCTCCGCCGAAGAGCGCGGAAACGAAAAGCTCGTCGATACCATCAAGCAGAAGCTGGGAGGTGGATCATGACATACAACGATGTAATCACCATGTTAGAGGAAGTCGGTCTGCCGCTCGCCTATGACCACTTTGCCGAAGGTGAGTCACCAACCCACCCTTCCTCGTTTTTCTATATCCGGGCTCTGACAATATGTTCGCGGATGACACGGTGTTTCAGAAAATTGATGAGCTGAACATCGAATTATACACGGACGTAAAAGACCCAGAAACAGAAACCCGGATCGAGGACATCTTAATCGCCCACGACCTGCCTTACGAGAAATCTGAGGTGTGGATCGAGTCGGAGAAGCTGTACGAGGTCTTATATCAAACACAGATTATAGGAGGTTAAATACTATGTCTAACACAAGTAACAAGGTCAAGTTCGGCCTGAAAAACTGCCACTACGCCATTGCTACACTTGCCGCTGACGGTACTGTTACCTTTGGCACGCCTGTAGCAATGCCCGGTGCCGTATCCCTTTCGCTGGATGCTGAGGGGGATAATGATCCGTTTTATGCGGACGACTCCGTATATTACATGGTTTCAAACAACAACGGCTATTCCGGCGACTTTGAACTGGCGCTGATTCCGGAGAGCTTTCTCACGGACGTCATGCACGAAACTGAGGACGCCAACGGTGTCATTGTGGAGAACAAGGATGTGGAGCCAGAGCATTTCGCTCTGCTTTTTGAGTTCTCCGGTGACCAGAGGAAGATCCGTCACTGCATGTATTACTGCAGCGCGACCCGCCCTTCCGTCACTGGCAGCACCAAGGAAGACTCTACTGAGGTGCAGACAGAGACTCTTTCCATTACAGCCTCTCCGCTGCCTTCCGGCATCGTGAAGGTCAAAACCGGCACGAACACTACAAGCACTGTTTACGACGCATGGTACAACGCTGTATATGAGCCGAGTGCTTCGGTAAGCAACGGTGACGACGGAGAGTAAGGAGGCGCAATATGGCTGTAACAAAAACAATCGAGGTTGACGGCAAGGAGGTACAATTCCGCGCCTCTGCCGCCATTCCTCGCCTATACAGAAACAAGTTCCACAGGGACATATACAAGGATTTAAACGAATTACAGAAAGGCATCGATGAAAACGATGCAGAAAGCTCCAATCTGGACACTTTCAGTCTGGAACTTTTTGAGAACATCGCATGGCTGATGGCAAAGCATCAGAATCCGGATGTCCCAAATACACCGGAGGACTGGCTCGACCAGTTCAACACCTTCTCCATCTATGAAATCCTGCCGCAGATCATCGAACTGTGGGGACTGAATGTGGAACAGCAAGTGGAGTCTAAAAAAAACATCATCCGACAGAGCGGGAAATGACAACCCCGCTCTTTTTACTCCGGTGCGTGCAGATTGGGATTTCCATTTCGGAGCTCGACCTGCTCACCATCGGGACTGTCAATGACATGTACGCAGAAATGAGCAACGACGATTACAACTATCCTGCGCTCGCGACACAGGAGCAGATGGATCGATTTTAACAGGAAGGAGGTCATCGCATGGCTGACAGAATTAAAGGCATAACCGTGAAAATCGGCGGCGATACGACCGGCCTTTCCAAAGCCCTCTCCGGCGTGAACAAAGAAATTAAATCAACTCAGTCGCAGCTAAAGGACGTCAACAAGCTCTTGAAGCTCGACCCGACAAATACCACGCTGCTCGAACAGAAACAGAAGCTCCTACAACAGGCAGTCTCCGAAACCAAAGAAAAGCTCACACAGCTGAAGTCCGTGCAAGACCAGATGGATGCTGGACTTAAAAACGGTACCGTCACCCAGCAGCAATATGATGCATGGCAGCGTGAGATTATAGAGACCGAAAACGAGCTCAAAAACCTCGAACAGCAGTGTCGGGAAACAGATACCTCTATAACGGCAACACTCCGGGCAACCGGCTCCAAGCTGCAGGAGGTCGGCGGGAAAATATCTGATGTCGGCACGAGCCTCTCGACGCATGTCACAGCTCCTATTGTCGCTATCGGCGCTGCCTCCCTTGCCGCCTTTAACGAAGTGGACGCAGGGCTTGATATCGTAGCGCAGAAAACTGGTGCAACAGGTCAAGCTCTGGAAGAAATGAACCAGATCGTAAAAGACCTCGCCACCGAGATACCGACTGACTTCGAAACTGCCGGTGCTGCTGTCGGCGAGGTCAATACGCGTTTCGGCCTGACCGGGCAGGCACTGGATGATCTCTCGGCAAAATTCATCAAGTTTGCCCAGCTCAACGATACCGATGTATCGACATCTATCGACAATGTATCCTCCGTCATGAATGCCTTCGGTATGGACGCTTCTGAGGCGGATAATCTTCTGGACGCCTTAAACGCTACCGGCCAGGCCACCGGCATCGATATGGACACGCTGGCAAACGCCCTCTCCTCCAATGCCGCGCAGCTGAAGGAAATGGGACTCACCACCCAGCAGGCCGCTGGCTTTATGGGCATGGTGGAAATGTCCGGTCTTGATACCTCTGCTGCTATGATGGGCTTAAAGACAGCCATGAAGAATGCAACGGCAGACGGCAAAACGCTGGATCAGGTGCTTGCGGAATTCTCTACTACCATGCAGGGAAGCGGAAGCGATGCAGAAAAGCTGCAGGCGGCCTATGACCTTTTCGGCAGTAAGGCCGGTGCCTCCATCTACAATGCCGTGCAAACAGGAAAACTCAACCTGTCGGATTACTCCGGCTTCCTCGGTGATTTTGAAGGCAGTGTCGAAAATACCTTCAATGAGACACTCGACCCGATTGACCAGTTCCAGATGACGATGAACTCTCTGAAGGAAACCGGTGCTGAGGTCGGCAACTCCCTGATGTCAGTTCTTGCTCCTGTCTTGAAGGAGCTATCTGATAAGTTGAAATCCCTCGCCGAATGGTGGAACAACCTCGGAGAGCCCATGCAGCAGATGATTGTAAAGATTGCGCTCGTGGCTGCTGCAATCGGGCCGGTACTTGTAATAGTCGGCAAGGTGATATCCGCTGTTGGTACGATTATGACGATCATTCCTACTGTAACCACTGCTATGGCCGGAGTAAAGACGGCGATGGCAGGCCTGAATGCAGTCATGGCGGCAAATCCAATAGGACTGATCATTACGGCTATTGGCCTTCTGGTGGCAGCCTTTATCTACCTGTGGAACAACTGCGAGGGCTTCAGGGAATTCTGGATCAATCTCTGGGAGAAGGTCAAGGAAATCGCCATCACTATATGGACGGCGATCAAGGACTTCTTCGTCAGCATTTGGGAAGCCATAAAAACGACCTTCACCACTGTGGTAAATGCGATCAGCAGCTTTCTATCCACAGCATGGAACACTATAAAGAGCACGGTTGAAACCGTGATGAATGCTATAAAGACGGTTATCTCTACTATTTGGAATGGCATCAAGAGCTTTTTTGAAACCATATTCAATGCAATAAAAACTGTGGTGACCACCTATTTCAACATCTACAAGACGATCATTGAAACCGTCCTGAACGTGATAAAGACCGTGGTGACCACTGTTTGGAATGCTATAAAAACAGCTGTAGAAACTGTCGTGAATGCCATAAAGACGGTCATCGCCACCGCTTGGAACGCCATCAAGACTACGACCTCTACGATTTTTAATGCTGTAAAGAGCGTGGTTACTTCAGTTTGGAACGGCATAAAGAGCGCGGTCATGAATGTGGTGAATACCATGAAGTCCGGCATCAGCAATGGCTTTAATGCGATCAAGAGCACGGTGTCCAATATCGTAAACGGGATCAAAAATACGATCTCCAATGTATTCAATACGATCTGGAGCACGGTATCCGGCATCGTAAATAAGCTAAAGAGCGTGTTCAACTTCAGCTGGAGCCTGCCGAAGATCAAGCTGCCGCATTTCTCTATAACAGGCAGTTTTTCGCTGAACCCGCCATCCATACCGCACTTTTCTGTGGACTGGTATAAGAAGGCGATGTCCGGCGGCATGATCTTAAAGGATGCGACCATCTTCGGACAGAGCGGCGGCACACTGCTTGGCGGCGGCGAGGCTGGTGATGAGGCTGTTGTCGGTGTAAGCTCTCTGCGATCCATGATTCAGGATGCTGTAAGCAGTGCTACCCTCAGCATTTCAGGCGACCAGCCTCTCATCAATATCGAGGAAATGAGCGTCAGAAGCGACGACGATATCCGGAAGATTTCTCAGCAGCTCAACACACTGCTGACTGCCGGACGCAGGGCGAAAGGACTGGTGTAATATGGGATTTTCATTTAACGGAACAACCTCCCAGTCTATGGGACTTGCGACAAGGATTACAAACGAATATCGGATGCCTGAGCTTAGAAACAATACGATCACCATGCCCGGATGGCACGGCGTATTTGATTTCGGAGAAACAGTATCCGAGCGAAAGATACTCATCTCCTGCTTCATTCCTCCGGGAAAGACAGACGAACAGTTTCTTTCAAAGAAGGACGATATTATCGAATGGCTGAATCCGGACAACGGCCTCTGCCAGCTCATTCTGGACAAGGAACCGGGACGAGTGTATGAAGCAAGGCTGACGTCCGGATTTTCCTTTGACCGGGCAGTCCGCAATTCCTGCACCTTTGATCTGGAATTTTTCTGCCCAGACCCTTATGGCTATGCCATATCGGACGAGTCCTTTGATTTTGCGGAAGCAGGAACCTTTATCGCTTCTCGCGCTCTGGGGAATATCGAGTCCTACCCGGTCTACTCCTTAAAGGGTGTAATTCCCTCCGGGACAGACTCATATATCTCCATAACCACAAACGGCAACGAGCTTCAGATTATAGGACAACTTGCCGCCGGGGAAACATTGATTATTGACTCTGACCTTATGACGGCAAAGGTGGTGGATTCCAACGGAGAAACTCTTCGAAACGGTCTCCCGCTTCTGTCGGAGCTAAACTTCCCAGTATTAAATACTGGAGATAACACCATCGTGATTGCTGCGGTCGGTACAAATACTACATTTACGGAACTGAACATTCAGGCCAGAAGCCGCTGGAGGTGATTTTGCATGGCTATTAAAAATATATTGAATACCCAAGATGCCTTCACCGGCGAGTTCCCGGCTGCATGGGCTCCCGACGGCCTCTGGCGCTTTAACGAATCAGAGCCGGATGCAGATGATTATCTGGCAGATTCCTCCGGGAAGGATCGCAAGGCTTATATTCATAACTGGAGCGGCACCACCGCTGATATGAAAACAGGCAATTTCGGTCGCTATTTCCAGTTGAACATCAATAATCCTTCTTCAGAGAAAACCTACCTAAAGGTGGAGAACGACGGCAGCATCTTCTCAAGCCTCGGAGAAACCATCGTGATCGGTGGTTGGATGAAGCCTACGACATATTCAGTCGGTAATACCTATACTCCGATTCTGAATACCCGCTATGGCTCCGGACAGCCTATTTTCTATCTGTCGCTGATCAGAGGAAAACCAAGGATCATGCTGTATAACTCCTCCGGCTCTCTGATTCTTGACACATCGGTATCACCTTCGTTCTCTCTGCTAAACGGCTATTGGTATTTTATTGCATGCGTAATTAAGCCAAATGCAAAGACGGCGCAGTATATCCTTGGCGATAAGAGCTCCGGCACGGTTTGGCAGTCAAGTGTGCTGACCTTTACCGGAGAGCTGAATCGTAGCTGTGTGGCAGACCTCATCTGGGGAATGCACGCGGACTCCTACTGGTATGCAGGCGGCTTTGATGACTGGTTCCTCGACTGCGATTCTGATCTTACAGCTGATGACCTCGCAAAATATTTTCTGGAATCACTCTCCGCAAACGGAGCGGATCTGACCGGTGATGTGGACGGCCTGACGACACCGGATGTCGTTACGCTTCGCCCCACTGACTCAGTCTACCCGTCAAACGGCCAGCTCATTACCGCAGCAAGAGATTGTGGCGTAATCGGGAACGGCAGAGTTTCTGTGAAAGCAGATTACTCTCCGGGAGAAACTTCTATCGCACTTGTGGAAACAGCTACCTCAGATGACCTCTCTACTTGGACAGAGTGGCAGGCTGTCGGCGCAAACGGCGAGCTGGAATCTCCTGCAAAGAAATACATCAAATACCGCGTCACACTCGCCACCACGAATACAGCGAGGACGCCTACGCTGACATCTATCAGTCTATACGATAATCCGAAGCCTCTATATACCAAACTTGGATATGCAAGGCCGGTCGTTCTGGACTCGGACGGTAATGCGGAGGCAGTGCTGGATAACGCCTATGACATCATCGTGACCAGTGAGATCAACGGCGTGGATGAACTGGAATTTAAGCTACCGTTTCAGGACAGCAAACGCGCCTATATCGACAACGAAAAAAACGTGCGCATTGTCAGCGACACCTATCGCATCCGCACCATTACGGACGACAAGGAAGAAAGCGGCAAAGCCATCACTACGGTCTATGCGGAGGCAGCATTCTATGATCTTGCCTACTCTGTAAAAAAGGATGAGATCACCTTTAACGCGGACACTGCTGATGTTCCGATTGCTTATGCCCTGCAAGGCACCGACTGGGATGTGGGCACGGTTAATGTCTCTACAAAGCGTACTTGGACTTGTTCTGAGAAAAACGCACTGGCGATTCTGCGGGCAGTACAGAACATTCACGGCGGCGACCTGATTTTTGATAACGCGAATAGGATCGTGAAGCTCCTGACCTTCTCCGGTGAGGATTCCGGCGTGCTGTTCTGCTATAAGAAAAATATGAAATCCATCCAGCGCGTCATTGATACGACCAACCTGATTACAAGGCTTTATGCCTACGGCAAGGACGGCATGACCTTTGCTTCGATCAATGGCGGCAACGAGTATGTGCAGGACACGACCTACACTTCCGAAATACGAATTGCTACGCTGGATTGCTCGAACTTTACCAATCCGTATCAGATGCTGGAATATGCCAACATGCGTCTTGCGGACTATGCCTCTCCGCGTATCTCATATGTGCTAAAGGCGATGGATCTGTCGGTACTGACCGGCTACGAGCATGAGACTTGGGATCTGGGCGATACTGTTATGGTGAAGGATGACGATCTGAACCTGTCTGTAAAGACCAGAATCGTCCGCAGGGAATACAACCTTCAGGAGCCTTGGAATACGGTGCTGGAGCTTTCCACTACCCTCCGGGAGCTGGGTGATTCCTCCTCACGCTGGGACAGTGCAGCCGATACGCTGGAGTCAACTGATCTGATAGACAGTCAGGAAATGAAGGATCTTGTGCCGTTTAATCACCTGCGTAATTCCAGAGCAGACTCCGGCCTTACCTATTGGCAAAACTCCGGTTTTAACGTAGATGCGGATAATGGTGTATCCGGCACGGCTTCCTTCAAATGCGAAGGTGCTCTGAATACCACGAAGAGCCTCTCGCAAACCATAACACCCGCCAACCGGCAGTGTTATACCTTTTCGGCACAGATTGCCTCAGAAAATCTCGCAAAAGGTACTGGCGGTCAGGTGGGTATTGAGGTGACCTTCGAATACGAAGACGGCACAACAGAAACACGATTTATAGACTTGATTTGAAGGAGGGATCTCTATGGCTTCATTCACACACGTGGCACAGGACATCTCTCCTCAGTATGGCCGCGTAACAAAAATCACCATCCGGGTATGCGTGACTGACTGCACCGGTACTGTATATATCACAGATATGCTCCTGCAGGGCGGCTCCATCGCAACCGGCTGGGAAGGACATGTTTCAGAAATTCAATGGACGGAGGACGGATAAATGCCGGAGTTTACACGCTTTGCAGAGACAATTACAAAGAAACAGGATAAGCGTGTCGTAAACATCACGGTAAAGCCCACTGTCACGGACTGCACCGGTACCGTCTGGTTTACTGACCTCATGCTACAGGAAGGCGACAAAGTTACAGGCTTCGCCATCAACACCGGAACGCTTCTGGAAAAATACGATGGCGATGATGCTACAACCGGAAAAAGGTTTTATAACGGCATCGTCCGCTCTGCTGCGACCTGCATTATCTATAACCTCGGTTCCACTGCTGCCGGTCTTGATTACAAGGTCTATCCGATTCAGGCAATGGCTGCCGGGAGTGTTTCGCTCGCGCTGGGTGAAGGTGCCCATAAAGCAACTTTCAAAGCAGCGGCGGCTGCCGGTGACGAGTTTGACCTTTTCGCTTCTACGAGGAAGTGCCTGAAGAACGGTGCTGCAACAGCCAAGGACGGCTTTTTCCAATACTCTGCTGCCGGTGACAGCAAGCACCCAATTACTGTAGAGGATAAAAAGTCTGCCCGCATCTATGTGGAGTTTCAGGAAATGCAGAACGGAGGTGATGCCCTGTGAGCTATGATTATTTGAAAGGCCGCAAGTGCATGGTCTGGACATTCATGGGCAATACCAGAATGTATCAGGCTCTTGCCGCCTATGGAGACCGCCTCTCGCAGGTAGGTCTCTTTTCTTTTAAGGTATCGCGCACCGGTGTCATCACGGAAAGCGGCGTGGCAATTTCCGATATGTTGACCTACATCAACCGATGGCCGCACATCAAATGGCTACTGACGATATCCAACGATGGAACAAACAGTATCTTTGCGGCTCTCCGGGATAACACAAACGGCGCTCAGGATACCTTCCTTTCGGAGATTGTCCGCATTATGGAAAAATATCCGTGGTGCGACGGCATCGATATTGACCTTGAGAAAGGCGATGGTTATTCCACACACGCTGCCTCCACGGCAATGTTTCGGAATATCTATAACACGGTAAAGAGCTATGACAGCAGCAAGCTCATGAACATCTGCCTTCCGGGCATGAATGCCATCAACGGTTCGGTCGGCGGCGAGAACTGGTGCGTTTATGGCGACCTCAACGCTTACTGCGATACAGCAGCCATCATGAGTTATGGTATGGCGTGGGCGGGCTCTGCTCCCGGTGCTGTCTCTCCAAGGGACTGGCTTGAAGGCATTTACGACTATGCTGTCACGGTCATGAACCCGGAGAAGATATTCTTCGGACTTCCCGCATACGGCTGGAACTGGCAGATTTACGATCTTCCCGTAAACCTCGGTAAAACCTATCGCGGCACGTCAAATACCTACTATGCGGCGAAGAACTGGATGACCGGACAATATAACTTCACGGACGATGCTCCTCCGCAGCCCTTCATTCCAATTCTCGCATACTGGGATGACTACGACATGGTGCCTTGGGCGCTGCCACAGGTTTACGACTTCATGGAAGGCAGAGATGCCACAAGCTATGAGTATCCGCTGATGAACGGAACCTATAACAGGCGACACTACCTGACGGCTTACAGCAAAGAGCAACACACTGAGTTTGGCACCATCTATGTGGATGCGAATGGAACGACAAGCTCCTACACCGGCATTGTATCGTTCGAAAACGGTGTGGCTACGCTGGGCGATGCAGGAGAAGCGACCTACACTTTTACTGTTTCAAGCGCCGGAACCTACGATATTGCGATCCGACTCTGTTATCCCTTCTGGGATAAGAATGGCATCTATGTTTCGATTGATGGCAGTACAACGCATTTTACGGAAAGCAGGCTCTGGTGGCCGTATTGGAGAAGCACCTTCTGGACAACGCTTGCCAGCAATATTTCTCTTTCGTCAGGAAGCCACACCATCAAGATTTCAGTTGATGTAAAAGGCGTGCAGTTTTACGGCTATCGCGTTTGCAGCAGCTTTTCAGAGGCTCCCTCTGCGGGTAGCGCGTCCTTTACGCTCTCTCCACGCCACTTTATCGATGTGGACGGCAACGAGTGCCAGCCGGACAGGGCTTTCAAGCTCACCTGCGAAATGCTGAGACGAAAGCCGGACTCCGCCCTTATCTGGTATGAGGACTTCCGAGATTATGGCGTGCTGCAAACAAACTACTATACGACCCTTTCAGGCTCTTGGACGGTATGGCGCGAGGATGAGTATTCCGAAAGCCGCGTCTACTCCCAGCTTGATGGCTCCGGAAAGCTCGCATGGCGATACGACGGATTTTCCGATATTCACCTGCGAGCAAGACTGGCCTTCCCTGCGACAGGAAGTGGCAGGGCTGGAGTATTCTGCGGTGATATGTTCTGCTGTCTGAATTACAACACGCAGGCCGTTGAATTATATAACGGCAACACGCTCCTTGGCAGCTACAGTCAGACCATAGAACGAACAGCAAACAGTGCCCTTCGAACTGATCCGTCAATGTACACGGTCGAGATGCGTATCCGTGGGAACAAGGTGCGCGTCTATTCCGGTTCTTCCTATACGCTGCGCTTCACGGCAACGGTCAGCGGCTTTTCCGGAGGCTATGCCGGATACCGGTCAGATAACCGAACGGTCTGCGAGTTACTTCGTCTTGGCGATGCGTGGACTTACGAGCCCTACGAGCGCTTTGATGTCACTTTCCCAGACGGAACCATTACACAGTATGGCAGGATCAGCCGGTCGAATGCCACATGGGATACGGAATTTCAGGTGTTTACTCTAACCTCTGATGTTGAGGAAGAAGCGACACGCAGCGAGAGCATTTCACTGGATTATGAGTTCTACCACTCCCACGAACTTTCCCTGACCTGTGGCAACGATTATACGGTGACCATCACCCCGAAGGACATCGATATATGGATAGCGAGGCTTTTCCTCGGAGACGCAGACGGCTTTTCCATCCTCTACTATCAGGACGTGGATTCGCTTGTTTACTGGGCAAATGAAGCGGCCTACCGCTGGGGAGTGAGAGGTTTTGCCATGTGGTCGCTGGGACAAGAGGATATGCGGCTCTGGGAAGCACTGCCAAAGCAGATATAACTTCATACACGGATACAGTTCACAAGGCTGTCTGCAAAATGCAGGCGGCTTTTATTTTGCACAAAGGAGGGATTTTCTCATGAAAGAATTCTGGAACACGATTCAACTTGTATTTGCCGCTGTCGGAGGATGGCTTGGGTATTTCCTTGGTGGCTGCGACGGGCTCTTGATAGCGCTGGTGATCTTTGTGGCCTGTGACTACCTTACCGGCGTCATGTGCGCCATTGCCGACAAGAGGCTGTCCAGCGAGGTCGGCTTTAAGGGAATCTGCCGCAAGGTGCTGATATTCCTGCTGGTGGGCATCGGAAACGTCGTTGATGTTCAGGTGCTCGGACATCCGGGAGTGCTCCGCACGGCGATTATCTTTTTCTACCTGTCCAATGAAGGACTATCTCTGACGGAGAACGCAGCACATCTCGGCCTGCCGGTACCGGAAAAATTAAAGGAGGTCTTGGAACAGCTCCACGACCGTGAAAGCGAGGAGGAAAAATAACATGACGAGAAAAGGAATCGACGTTAGTCATTGGCAGGGAACCATTGACTGGAACAAGGTCAAAAAGGCCGGTATCGAGTTTGCCATCATCAAGGCTGGTGGCTCCGATGCCGGTTTTTATACGGACAGTAGGTGGGAAGCAAATTACAAAGGTGCGAAGGCCGTCGATATACCTATCGGCGCTTACTACTTTGTCGGAAAGGACTGCGTCACCGCTGCCGCCGGGAAAGCAGATGCTGAACGCTTCCTGCGAATTCTGAAGGGCAAGCAGCTGGAATACCCGGTCTATATGGATAACGAAGCGCAGCCTGTTTCTGCTAAGGCAGGTATCACTGAGGCTACCATCGCTTTCTGCGAGACATTGGAAGCAGCCGGATATTTCGTCGGCATTTACGGCTCCGCTGTTTCCGGCTTCAAAGAACGTATGGATGACACGAAGCTCACACCTTACGCCCACTGGGTAGCGCAGTATGCCAGCAAATGCTCCTATAAAGGCGACTACGGCATCTGGCAGTATTCTTCCAAAGGCTCTGTGGATGGTATCAGCGGCAACGTGGATCTGGACTACGGCTATGTGGATTATCCGACCATCATCAAAAATGGCGGCTTTAATGGCTATACAAAGGCTGCGTCTGATGACAACGCGCCTGCTACTCCCGCTCCGGTCACTTCGGCAAAGACCGTGGATGAGCTGGCGCAGGAGGTGCTGGATGGTAAATGGGGAAACGGAACTGACCGCAAGGAACGCCTGACTGTAGCCGGATACGACTATTCTGCCGTTCAGGCCAAGGTCAATGCTCTGGTGAAAAAGCAGGAATCCGCTCCGGTCTATTACACCGTAAAAAGCGGCGATACCCTCTCCGGGATTGCTAAGAAGTACGGCACCACGGTTTCTGCAATCCAGAAGCTCAATCCGACGCTCATCAAAAACGTCAACCTCATTCTGACCGGCTGGAAGATCAGAGTGAAATAACTGAATATCCAATCTGTATGCCTGCGAGTGTTCTTCGGAATGCCCGCAGGTTTTTTTATTTTCCTCCGCTCAAAACTGCAGCTCATCTCCAGTGGAAACTGGAGGTGGATATGTTATGCCAAACGTAAATGCGAAAGTTCAATCTGGATATTTCACACAGGAACGGATTCAGGGCGATCTCGACTATCGCCGGGCGCAGGAAATCGCAAAAAAATTGCTTGATGACGGCCTGATCTCTGTGGCTGAATTCAACAAATTAACCGCCATCAATCGAGAAACTTTCTCTCCCTTGTTCGCGGAAATAATGCCGAAAATCTCTTGATATGTAGTCGCTTTAGAGTGATGTATAGACGTACGGAAAGGAGGGACTTCCCTTGAAAAAAGTCACGAAAATCGCGGAAACAGCGAACTCGAAAGTTAAGCTCAAGAAGATCAGGGTAGCTGCCTACTGCCGCATCTCTACGGATTCTGATGCCCAGCTTGAGAGCCTTGATGCACAGAAAACCCACTATGAAAATTACATCACATCGCGTGATGACTGGGAGTTTGCAGGCCTCTACTACGATGAGGGCATTACCGGCACCAAGAAGGACAAGCGTCCGGAGCTGCTCCGACTCATTGATGACTGCAAGGCCGGTAAGGTGGACTTTGTAATCACAAAATCCATCAGCCGCTTTAGCCGGAACACAACAGACTGTTTGGAACTGGTCAGGAAGCTCCAAGCCCTGCACATTCCCATCTATTTCGAGAAGGAAAACATCAACACCGGTTCAATGGAGAGCGAGCTTTTTCTTGCAATCCTCTCCAGCATGGCCGAAGGCGAGTCTGTTTCTATATCAGAAAACAACAAGTGGGCAATCCAGAAACGCTTCGAGAACGGCACCTATAAAGTCAGCTATCCACCCTACGGCTACGATTGGGATGGCGAGCAAATGATCATTAATCCGGAGCAGGCGGCTGTGGTAAAGGAAATCTTCGCAGCGCTGCTCTCCGGAAAAGGCACCCACGCCATTGCCGACGACCTAAACCGGCGTGGCATTCCTACCAAGCGAAACGGACGCTGGACGGCCACAACCATTCGCGGGATGCTTTCCAATGAAAAGTACGTCGGCGACTGCCTTTTCCAGAAAACATACTCGGATTCACGCTTTGTTCGGCACAACAACCACGGCGAGCAGACGCAGTACATGGTCAAGGATCATCACGAGGCAATCATCAGCCGGGAGGATTTTGAAGCCGCTCACGCTTTTATTCGCCAACGAGCTACGGAAAAAGGCGTCGTCAAAGGAAGCGACAAATACCAAAACCGCTACACCTTCTCTGGCAAGATCATCTGCGGCGAGTGCGGCGATACTTTTAAGCGCCGGATTCACAGCTGCATTGGATACAAATACGCTGCGTGGTGCTGCAATACCCATATCAAGGATAAGGATAAATGCCATATGCTTTTTGTAAAAGACGATGATCTGAAGCAGGCTTTTATCACCATGATGAACAAGCTGGTCTACGCACACCGGATCATCCTAAAGCCATATGTGGACGCGCTGAAAAACACATCGTCGGACGACTCGCTTCGGCGCATTCAGGAAATACAGACCTTATTGGCGCAGAATACAGAAAAGCGCGAGACTCTGACAAAGCTCATGACACAGGGCATCATTGACCCGATCCTTTTTAACAAGGAGACGAACGAGCTGCTTTCTCAGGCGGACAGTTTCCGTGATGAGATCAATGCCTTAAAAAACGCTGTTTCCGGAGATGTAACAAAGGTTACCGCAGCCACAGCGCTTCTGCACTTTACAGAAAAAGGCGGGATACCTCAGGAATTCGATGATGGTCTGTTTGAAGAATATGTGAACCGCATCATCGTGCGCTCCAGAAATGAAGTGTGCTTTGAATTGAAATGCGGTCTAAAGCTTCGAGAAAGGATGTGAGAACATGGGACATACACCTTACGGTTACAGCATAGAAAACGGCTGCGCCACGATTAACGAGGACGAGGCTGATAAAATACGAAAGCTCTACGAGAATTACCTCTCCGGAATGGCTCTGGCCAAGGCTGCTGCCGCCGCTGGCATTGAAACCTACCACGGCACGGCAAAGCGCCTGATGGAAAACAGGCACTACCTCGGAGACGATTTTTACCCGGCAATTATCGATCAGGTAACCTTCGATAAAGCTGCTGCAATCCGGCTTGAACGCGCCGGGAAACTGGGCAGGCTGAACAGGAAAAAGAACTCAAAACCTGCAACGCCTCCTACAGGATTTCGTATGGCGGCGGCAGAGCAACACTATGAAGATCCGAGGCTGCAGGCAGAATACCTCTACAGCCTCATTGAAAGCGAGGTAAGCTAATGGGAAATGTTATGGTGATTCCGGCCAGACGACAGGTCGGAAATACGGTAAAACAATCAGATCAGAAAAAGCTCCGTGTTGCAGCCTACTGCCGCGTCAGTACAGATTCCGAAGAACAGGAAACAAGCTACGAGGCTCAGGTCACACACTACACCGAGTACATTCAAAAGAATCCAGAATGGGAGCTTGCGGGCATATTTGCAGACGACGGTATTTCCGGTACCAACACCAAAAAACGTGACGAATTCAACCGAATGATCGACGAGTGCATGGCCGGTAACATCGACATGGTCATCACCAAGTCCATCAGCCGATTTGCCCGAAACACTCTCGACTGCCTCCAATACATCCGACAGCTGAAAGACAAAAACATACCTGTTTATTTTGAGAAGGAAGCCATCAACACGCTGGACGCTAAAGGCGAGGTGCTGATCACGATCATGGCGAGCCTTGCCCAGCAGGAAAGCCAGTCAATGAGCCAGAACATCAAGCTGGGACTTCAATACCGCTACCAGCAAGGTAAGGTGCAAGTCAATCACAATCGCTTCCTCGGATATACCAAAGATGACGACGGGCACCTGATTATTGATCCGGAGCAGGCAGAAATCGTAAAGCGCATCTACCGAGAATACCTCGAAGGCTCCAGTATGGATAAGATTGCAGACGGGCTCATGGCTGACGGCATCCTCACCGGCGCTGGCAAGACAAAATGGCACACCAGCACCATCAACAAGATTCTCCGCAACGAGAAGTACATGGGTGACGCCCTGCTTCAAAAAACCTATACCACAGACTTCTTGACGAAAAAGCGGATCAAGAACAACGGAACCGTTCCTCAATACTACGTCGAGGGCGACCACGAAGCGATCATTCCAAAGGAGCTCTTCATGCAGGTGCAGGCAGAACTTGTCCGCCGACGGGTAGTACACGTCAGCCCGACAGGCAAGAAACGCAGCTTCTCTTGCAATCACTGCTTTGCACAGATGGTTTACTGCGGAGACTGCGGTGAACTTTATCGGCGCGTCCACTGGAATAATCACGGCTGCAAATCCGTCGTCTGGCGCTGCATCAGCCGCTTGGAGCCCACCTCCGCCGAAAAGAACTGTACCAACCGGACGGTTAACGAGCTCCTGCTGCAGGAGGTTACGGTCAAGGCCATCAATCAGATTCTCACCGAGAGAGACGTGTTTCTTAAAACCTTACAGCAAAACATCGCCAAGGCCGTGGTCAACGCTGATACACTCTCGCCGGACGGCATTCAGAATAGGCTCTTGGAACTGCAAAAGGAACTCATCAAGAAGGCGAACAACAAGCAGGACTACGATGCCATCGCCGACGAGATTTTCCGGCTCCGCGACCAGAAGGAGCAGTCCGAGGTCGACAGCCACCACCGGGAAGAAGCTATGAACCGGATCAAGGAGCTGCAGGACTTTATCGCCGGACAGGAAACCGATATCACAGAGTTTGATGAGGCTCTGGTCAAAAAGCTCATCGAGAAGATCACCGTCTTCGCTGACCACTTCACTGTGGAATTCAAGTCCGGGATCACAATCGACATCGAAGCATAAAAAGGCTCCTCGCCGCCGACGTAATTGCCGGTAGTGAGGAGCCTTGGTCTGTCTGAAAAATGGAGGTGGTCATTTCAAAAGTAGTTTTATTACTTGTTCATAATCCTCGTCGATCAGAGTTACAGACTCGCCATTCTCATAGCAGCCCCTGATGTACGCCTGATTATCTTCTCTCAGCTGCTGAACCGTAATATACTCGTCTTCAAACCTTGATTCAATATCAGAAGCGTGTGCTTTTATCTCATCGAAATGTACATCAATGTATTTAGCCGTCATTGCAAGGCATATAAATCGAATGTTTCCCAGATACTTGTCATCAAAATCCTTTCTCCAACCAAATGGAATGTAACATCCTTCTACAATGAGATTCTGATTATTCTCGATTGCTGTTTTTATCATCTCTCGGATAATCGGCCAAAGATAAACTATAAGTTCATCATCGTCCTCCGGCGTAAGATCGGTATTCCCGCTGCGGATCAGTCCCATTTTCAGATGATCGATGGACAGATACGGATAGTTGTATTTTTCGAGCATCTTTTGTGCAAGAAGCGTTTTTCCGGTGTGTGATGCGCCCGTAATCAGTATGATCATAGTTTTGCCTTCAATTCCTCTCTAACCTTTTCCAAATCGCTGCACGTCAGGAGAGGAATCAGCTCATTGATTTCTGTGATGCTTTTATCCCACCATTTGAAGCGAAGCATCAGATCGATCAATTCTTCATCAAATCGTTTTCTTATGACCTTTGCCGGATTTCCTGCCACTATGGTATAGGGAGCAATATTACTGCCGACAACACTGTTAGCTCCAATGATTGCTCCGTCCCCTATGTTTACTCCGGGAAGAATTACTGCATTCTGCCCGATCCACACATCGTTGCCAATTACGGTATTACCCTTGAACGGCATATCCGATGCTGAAGGCGCTTCCATATCCCATCCATCCAGCGTATAAAACGGGAATGTGGATACAGCGCTCATCTGGTGATTGGCGTCATTCATGATGAACTCAACGCCCGTTGCAATCTGACAGAACTTCCCGATGATCAGTTTATCCTTGCTCCATGGATAAAAGTTCGTCACATGACTCTCAAATTCCGAATCGGCAATATAGGTAAAGTCTCCGACAGTGATATTCGGATTCTGAATTGTGGGCTTTACATAGATTTCTTTATCATATCCTGCAATCGGATGGATCATATTCGGATCGGGTGCTTTCCCATGTTTCATCTTATCTCCTCCTCTGACATCTATCTCACAGCCACAACTACCCGACATCTAACTTGGCAACTCAACATAGTGACATCTATCGTGGCAACTCAACTCTCACACTTTTTGAGCCGGATTGCCCTTGGATAAGTTACCGAGAAGCGTTTCGTCTGCCAGATACCAAAATTGCCCGATTGCCCGAAAACCGCAGTATTACTGGGCTTTCGAGCCTATTTCCCTTCAACCCTTGACATCAATACTACCGTCTCGACGGTACTTTCATTGTCCCAACTAAGTTCTTCTGTTTCCGCACCATTAAAATACACCGGAAAACGGAACTTAATGTGCTTCAGGAATCTGCCATCCGGCTGCTCCTGCTCATAAATGTCCACCTGCTCTACAAAACTGCTTAAAAACTCTTTTTTCTCCAAGTCGGTGAACTTATCATACAGTTTATCAAAATACAGTAGGAATTGATAGACGTTATCTTCCGAAATTTTCTTCTGTTTGATGTTCAGTAATCGGTTCTTTACCTCACTGATACTGTTCTCCACACCCTCAATTTCATCATAAAGATGGTACAATCTTGTCTCCATATCCTGATATTTTTTCTCATAGAATCGATCTGTAATATCCAGGCTGTCCATCTGCTGTCCTAGCCTGTTCTTTGCTCCGGTCAGCTGTCGGTGCTGTTTCTCCAGTTCTTCAATTTCCTTTTCCACTTCCGACGTGTCAATCCTTGCACCGATCTTCTTTATAATTGCCTCCTCAAATTTGGGATTCTGCACAAGTTTCCGGATTACTTCCTCTACCGCATCATTCACCTTATCTTCACTCCATTGTTTGCGGTAGCTGCAATTATGCCCATCCACCAGCCTTCGATGCTTGCAGGCATAATAAAAATAGTCCTTATATGCCGTACCGTCTTTTCTTTTTTTCCGATTGACATTCCCATACATTCCGCTACCACAAAGAGGGCATTTCAAAATGCCGGATAAAATATGCTCATGATCTAAACTATGGGTCTTTTCGTATGATACTCCTGTTTTCTGCCGTTTCTGATGTGCCAGTTCCCAATCCTCTTCTGAAATGATACCTTCATGGATGCCATCATTCAGCATATATTCTTCCTGCTTCACAATCCGATATTCATTTCTTGTTCCGGGAACTTTTTCATTCTTTCTGCGACCAAATGCCAGTTTCCCACAATAGATCGGATTATCCAGAACACCTTTGATGAATGAAGTTGCAAATGCGTCCAGTGTATTATTCTGTCGCTTTTTCTTTTTATATCCATGCTGGTTCAGCCATGACGCAATCGCACTCATTCCCATATTGGTATGGATAAATTTATCAAAGATCAATCGAATTACCTCTGCTTCGTCCTCTGCAATCTGAAGTTCTCCGTTTACCAGTTTGTAACCATAGGGAGCAAAGCCACCGTTCCATTTTCCTTCTCTGGCCTTCTGCTTCCGTCCTTCCATAGTCTGCACCAGAATATTTTCACGCTCAATTTCTGCTACCGCTGACAAAACAGAGATCATCAGCTTGCCGCTATCTTTAGAACTGTCAATGCCATCCTCTACACAGATCAGATTAACGCCGAAGTCCTGCATTCGCTGCAATGAATTCAAAACATCTGCCGCATTACGTCCAAAACGGGAAAGCTTAAATACAAGCACAAACTGTACCTCGTCCGTACCATCTTCAATATTGTCCAACATACGCTGAAATTCTGGTCTGCCTTCTACGCTTTTACCGGATTTTCCTTCATCTGCAAATTCCTGTACAATCTCCATGTTCTGATACTCAGCATATTTTCTCAGTTTATCTCTCTGGGCATCCAGACTGTAACCATCCACCTGCATGGTGGTGGATACACGGATATAGATATAGCATTTTGTCTTTTTTTTCATAAGTATCTCCTTATTTTTCTGATAAATATCCCAGTGCAATTTCCAACAATTCCGCTGCAACCTGATGATTCCTGATACGCATTAAATTATCCCAAACATCTACTTTTCCAAGAAGATTCATGCCCCCATGCCATACTAATTCATCATCAATGACAGCAAACCGTTCTTCTACTTCTGTTTTTGTTACTACATTCATTCCTACCAGCTGCATTGTTCTGATTAACTCATGGCATACATCCGAACTTCCATAAACAATCTCTTCCGGATCTGTTGTGATGATAGTTACCTTTACGCCTGCTTCCTGTCTTCCCTTCATCAGGAATAAGAATCGTTCAATCTTGTCCTGTCTGATATCCGGGCTGGAAATTACCACCATTTTTTCTGCCTCCACTATATCCTGCTCAAACTTTTCAGTGTAATTTCCGGAATCGAATATTGCATTTATCATCTGTTTAGACTGCAACTCTCCCGTCCATATTGAAAATCCTGTCTTTTTGTATGTTCTTAACCTTTTTGCATACATCTTATCAAAGAAGCGGACATGAGAATCAATATAATCATACACATAAACAGCTTCTTTTCCGGGATAATCTCTATTCAGTCTTCCCACATACTGTTCAAGACGCCCTTCAAAAGACACAGGAGCTGCAAGCATTAATACATCCAGTCTTGGAAAGTCAAACCCTTCTCCTATCTTCTGACCGGTTGCAACTAAAATAAGCGTTTCATTTTCAGGAACCTGCTTTAACCTTACTCGTATTTCTGCATTTTCCTTATCGGAGTTATCACCATATAGAAGAAATACATGATCTGCTTCCTCTTTCAAAGCATCAAATAAAAATTTTGCATGCTCCTTAAACTTTGTCAAAATTACCGGGGTCTGTTTTCTTGTAACACAAGTTATCACATCGTTTACAATCATCTCATTACGTACCCGACTGGTACTAATCAGACTATATGCCTTATTGATATCATCCTTGCTTTCTGCATTATCGACTACTCTTGTATATCTCGGGACAAAATAATGTCCGATTCCCTGCTCTTGCGCTCTCTCCAACGCAGTAAACCTGTGTCTCAGTGGACCCAGCAACATATAAATGATCCTGTCAAGGCTGTCACCACGTTTTGGTGTAGCTGAAACACCATACACATACTTTGCATTAATTTTCTGTAATAATTCCATGGATGTATTGGAAGCTGCGTGATGGCATTCATCCATGATTACCATTCCATAAGAACTAATCCGTTCATTAAACTTTCCCCTGCTATACATAGAACCAACCATTGCAACATCTATGATACCTGTTAATGTATTTTTACTGCCGTGCAAAATTCCTATCACACTGTCTCTCTTTTTCTTTCTTCCTGTTTTTGTTTCATATTCCGGTGGTTCTTCTTTTATTTCCAAAAACTTATTCAGTTCATCGACCCACTGATTCAGTAAGTCTTTGCTTTGTAACAGGATAAGCGTATTTACTTTTCGCTCAGCAATAAGATAACTACATACTACCGTCTTACCAAATGCAGTTGCCGCACTCAGAACACCATCCGAGTGTGACAGTAATTTTTCTGCCGCCAGCTCCTGCTGCGTTCGCAAATCTCCCTTAAAAGATACTCGGATTGGATGTCCTGTTTCTCTCTGATCAGAAACATCAACAGAAATCCCTGCCTTTTCACATTCTTCTATTAATTTCTCTCTCAGTCCCCTCGGGACCTGTATGTACCCATCTATATCTTTTCCTAAATACACAGCACTAAAATTGTAGTAATTTGAATATCCAAGCCTTTTATTTCTATAAAATTCCGGATTATCAAATGCTGCCAGACTACGAATCTGATTTTGTATTCTTGGCATAAGATTCAAAGTATCAATATAAACTCCATTACCCAATACCATATGCAGCTTGCCCACAACATCAGCTTTAGAAAACTCGCACTTCTTTTTCCATGGTTTCGGTCTGGAGTTTTTATCAATATTAGCAAGCATTCCTCTAGCTTCTGCTAATTCTCCCTGCCATTTTGCCATGTATTGTTCAATATCTTCTATGCCCAGCCTCTCCGTTTTATTAAATAGAATATCCCATTGATCAGGATATGCATTCCAATTTTCATCTACAAAAGCACTATTTCCATTCTTTAGTGCCTGTCCCTGTAACGGTAATGCAATCAAATTACCTATACTGCTTGTCACATCCTGTGAAGGATACATTCTGTCATAATAATGAAACGATTTCAGATTAATGGAAGTTGAACCTTTATCCAATAAGAGAAATCCGAAATTTCTTGCCGTTGCCGCCGGTATTGCCTTTTTAAAGAAAATCCATACATGTGCCCCTTTCCCGGAGCGGGATCTCTCAACTAAAGGTCTGATACCATTAAGCTCACACATTTTTCTAAGAGCATCCACTTCTTTATGCCACTCATTATCCGTATTGGCAAAATCGGTAACTTCCGCTCCTTTTTCATGGTTATCAAAATCAAATACAATAAATCTGCATGTACCATTTGGCAATAGAGGATATACACCGATTACATCTGAACCATCCTCCTTAAATCCCAACAAATGAGCAATTATTTTTTTAACATCCAGCCTTGTCCATTTGGTATTTTCACACTCATCACAAAATACCTTCTCTTTACGTTGCTTAGGGCAAAGCCTGTCATTCCAACGATTATCACATTGGGGAAAATAACCACCGTTCTTACCTCGTCTGGCATATACATCTTCTCTTCCCCAAAACATCGAAAAGAAACGGATTGCCATCTCTTCTGAAATAAACGAAGGATTCACAATACGTTCCCCCTGATCCGGGTCATACTTTTCTGCACTTTCTATTTTTTCTTCGAAAGGATTTACCTCATCATATGGAATACTTGCTTTCTTCAATTTATCTTTTAATAATCTGTTCTCATATTCAAGTATCCGAACCATCTTTCTCAACGAATCCACATCGTATGCTTCTACGTTCACCTCTGTCACCTGCAATTCTTATTTCTTCACAATACTATTCCGCATCTTTTGTCCCAACCATATTCTATCATTTGTTCCAACTATATTCAATATTTGTTTCCGAATATTTAACGCTTATATGAATAAACTAATACTACCACTAAAAAACAGATTGACTTTCAGAAATCAATCCTGTATAGTATTTTTAGTGGTTGTGCTACGGATGCTCGAGGGGCCCGTAGCCGGAGGAGCTCATGCGTGGGCTCCTTTTTTACTATATAGGAGTGATATATTATGGAGAAAAAATTTCTTACATACGATCAGCAAATTGAAAAATTGCAGAATGAAAAACAATTAACCATTTCAGATGTTCCAACTGCCATCCATACGCTAGAGCATATCAGCTACTATTCTTTGATTGGCGGATACAAAAATCTGTTCAAACATAAACCTTCCGGAAAATACCTATATGGTGTTACATTTGAAGAAATTGTTGCATTTTATTATTTTGATGAAGAGTTACGGACTTTATTTTTAAAGTATATTCTTCATGTAGAACGGCATCTGAAATCTTTGATTTCCTATCACTTCTGTGAAAAATTTGGTGAAAATCAGGCAGAATATTTAAACCCTGAAAATTTTAATTCTGCAAAGAAAAACCAAAAAGCAGTCAATCGTCTGATTCATTCTATGCAAAACTGTATTTCGATGCCTTCCCATTATAATTACATTTCCCATTATTCCAAGGTATATGGTAATGTTCCACTTTGGGTTGCAATGAATGCTGTTACATTTGGACAACTTTCTGCCTTTTATCAATATATGCCAAACGATGTCCAAGTAAAAGTCAGTAAACATTTCCCAGGCTATACAGAAAAACAATTGCATCAATTTATCACTATTATTGCAAAGTGCCGGAATGTATGTGCTCATGGAGAACGATTATATGATTTTCGAACTCAAGATACAATCCCTAATACACTCCTACACCAAAAGCTTTCTATTCCATTGAAAAAGGGGAGTTATACGCTTGGTAAACACGATTTATTTGCTGTAGTTCTTTCACTCAGATATCTCATCAACAATGATGATTTTAAATCTTTTAAACGTTCTCTTAGCCAATTAATCAAGCGAGTACTTAAACAGTGCCCACATTTAACACAGGCACAACTATTAAAACAAATGGGATTCCCTGAAAATTGGGAAAAGATTTGCAGATATAAATTATATTAAAATCATATAAAACGGCAGCCCTGCGATTTCCATCTCAGGAAGCTGCCGCTTCTTTTTCTTTTTCATTTTCTTCTGTTTTCTCCTGTCCATTGTTTTTCTTTTCTTCCTCCAGTTCCCGGAGCAGCTCTTCGCCATATTTATCTAACATCCGCACAAGAAAATCAATGCACCGTTCAAATTCAACATTCTGTTTCACAAGCTTCTCCTTCCCCGTTTTTTTATTCTGTGGTCATTTTACAGGAAAGCTTTTAGATTCTCATTGAACAGAAATTGAGTATAGATTGACTGTTACCCTGTTATTTTTGTTCATAGAGTTGAAATACCGTTGTGCAGAACATATGTTTGTGCTATGATAAAAGAAATCTAGTACCAGATAAAAACCAGAAATGATACGAAAAGGTGGGATTGCGATTGGATCGATGCGATTTTAGTTCTATAATGACATGTTTGAAAAATCATATCAGCGAAAGTAACCAGATGAGCCAGCCTGAATTTTTATATGAAGTATTTGAGGATTTTATGAACAGCCCTGAAAGCAAAGATTTTTCTTTTGATAATGGGCTTGTCTGCCGGTGGATGACAGGACAGGCGAAGATCAGTCCCAAAATTTCTACTTACTATGCGAAACCAAGTAAGCAGGAAAAACTGGCTGAAACAATACATCAAAATCTTCTGCCACTGATGACCGACTGCAACAAGGCACTACAGGATGTTTACACCCTGTTTATGCAGGATCCCACCGTATCCGAAGCGAAAAAGAACAAACTGGCATTACTATACAAACCTGCGGATTCACGGCTCCTGTTTCTGGCAAAGCTGATCTCCTTTGGTATGGAGCGTCAATTTGTCAAAAGAGATACGAAAAACCAGAAACTGATTGCAGGTGGTGCCCTCTCCCCGGTTGTCCTGGATTATATCATGGACAGTGAAGTACCCAGACCATGCCGACATTTTGTAGGAAGGGAAGAAGAACTGGGAGAATTACACACAATGCTGGAAGAAAACAGCAAAGTATTTCTCTATGGGATTGCCGGGATTGGAAAAAGTGAACTGGCGAAAGCATATGCAAAGCAATACAAAAAATATTATACAAACATCCTTTATGTTGAATATTCTGGCGATTTGCATCAGTCAGTTACAGATATGGATTTCACTGACGATCTGCCGGAAGACAACGAAGAAGAACGATTCCGAAAACACAACCGTTTTCTTCGCTCTCTGAAAGATGATACCCTGCTCATCATAGATAATTTCAATGTGACTGTTACACAGGACAGTTTTCTATCAGTAGTGTTGAAATACCGCTGCCGGATTCTTTTTACAACAAGGAGTAAATTTGATGGACACTGCATTCTGCAGCTAAAAGAAATACGGGAACCCTCCTGTTTGTTTCAGCTGGCATCTGCATTTTATTCGGAAGCAGAAGAACACCGAACACTTGTAGAAGAGATCATAGAAACTGTTCACCGCCATACCTTTGCGGTAGAACTGGCGGCAAAACTTCTGGAAAATGGGATTTTGCCTCCTGAGCAATTACTGGAAAAACTCCGGGAGGAAAAGGCATCCCTTGAAAATGAAGACAAAATCAGTGCTATCAAAGACGGACAGAACAACAAGGCAACTTACTATAACCATATTCACACCCTGTTCTCCCTTTATTCCATTTCACAGGAACAACAGGATATCATGCGTGATCTGTGTTTTCTTCCTCCTGCCGGTATTTCCGCCCGCATCTTTGCTGACTGGCTTGGACTGACTACTTTAAATGACATCAATGACCTGATTGAGACAGGTTTTGTACAGGCAAACACCCGGCATACCATTTCCCTGCATCCAATGATTCAGGAAATTGCCCTTTCTGAAACCAGACCTTCCATCACGAGTTGTCACACTTTACTGGATTCCCTTCAAAAAATATGCTTGATGCATGGCATGGAGGTCAGCTATTACAAAAAATTGTTCCAGACAGTGGAAAATGTCATTCACCTGATTAAAAAAGATGATATGTCCAAATACCTTCTGTTTTTAGAGGATGTCTTCCCATATATGGAGAAATACCACTACCAAAAGGGTATGAGAGAGATACTCCGAGAATTAAAGCAACTTTTAAAAGGAAATACTTATGGCACCGCTTCTGACCGGGCACTATTGCTGGATTACCAGGCAACAGTGGAAACAAAACCAGAAAAAGCCATCAAACTGGAAAAAGAAGCACTTGCGCAGATCAAAGAAATCACAGAAACTAATGCCCACCTTGTTTCCAACCTGTATGCCAATCTTGGTGGTCTTTACCGCATGAACGGTCAGACAGAACGTGCAAAAGAACACATGGAAAAGGGTATCTTGCTACTGGAACAGTATAATCTGCTTTATACCAATGACAGTATCCCGCAGATCAACAATTACGCCGCCTTATTGACAGAAATGCAGGAACCGGAGCGGGCAATGTCAGCTCTCCAGAAACTGGCACAGATTATCAAACACTATAATTCAGATCACTGTCTGGATTATGCACAGGTGCAGGAAGCCATGGGAAATATCTGCCTGATTACAGCAAATATCTCACAAGCTAAAACCCATTTCAAAAAGGCTATGAAAATCTATGAGGATGTCTGGGCAGATGAGCCGGAATTGATTGAAGAAAAATATCAGGAAATTCAGGAATTGTACCCACAGATTAGTATCGCACTGGCCAAAGGTATCTTGGCTTCAATAAATAAACAGAAATAAATTTACGGCGGACATCATTATCCGCCGTTGACTATTCTCAGCCTTTTTTCCACTTTTGGGAAAAAGATTTCATTTATGATTCTTTTGCCTTGCAAAAATAAAAAGCATGATTAATAAAGTAACCGGAAACAAAAGTCCAACTCCCATACCTGCACGAATATTGTCTCCAGCACTTTGTGTAACACGTCCAACAATCCCCGGACCTATGCTTCCACCCAGGTCCCCCGCCATAGCAAGCAAAGCAAACATAGCCGTTCCACCTGCCGGAAATCTTTCTGATGAAATACTGATTGTGCCGGGCCACATAATCCCAACAGAAAAACCACAGATAATACATCCAGTCAAACCTGTTATCGGATTCGACGAAACAGAAGCCAGCAGGTAGCATATCACACATAAAATTCCGGATCCGGTCATAAATTTCATCAGATCCATTTTATCACCATATTTTCCGAAAATCACACGACTGATTCCCATTGTAACAGCAAACATGCAGGGACCGGCCAGATCGCCAATTGTCTTTGACAGTCCCAGAGCAGCCTCCGCATAAGCAGATGCCCATTGTGCCATAGCCAGTTCTGATGCACCGGAGCAGATCATTAAGCATATGGAAAGCCAGAAAAGAGGTTTGCGAAACAGTTCCTTTATTCCCATTCCCTGCCCCTCATCTACCAAATGCTCAATCGGGCAGGTTGCAAAATTATAGATATTTATGGCCGGAACAAGTGCCCATAATACAGCCAGCCATTTCCAGCTGTCCATGCCAAACACTGCAAAAAACAGTGTGGAGATCACAATCGTTCCCACTGCTCCCCAACAATAAAAAGAGTGAAGCAGACTCATCGTTGCCTCTTTGCTATCAAATGGACACGCCTCTACGATCGGGCTGCAAAGCACTTCAATCAGACCACTTCCGACTGCATATACAATCACACTCAGGATAATTCCAACAAACGGTTCCGGCAAAAGCTCCGGCAGAAAAGCCAGACCAACCAATCCTGCTGCGGAACATATCTCAGAAGCAACAATACAGATACGATACCCTATTTTGTCCACAAACTTTGCACAAAACAAGTCTACCAACAACTGCGTAAGGAAAAAGCAGGTAGAAATCAATGCGATTTTTCCAAGTGTAATCTGATAATCATTATGAAATTTTAAAAATAACAATGGGGCAAAATTAGCTGCAATTGCCTGTGTAATAAATCCCATATAACAGGCTCTTTTTGTTTTCTGATAATTTGGCATGGTCATCACTCCTTTTGTTTTCTACAACATATTTTAATCACATTTCCATCCTCACACAGAAAGCATCCTTCATAATTTCCCGATATATAACGAGGCTCATAGTCAACGGTAAATCCTGCCTCTATCAGCTCGAGCATTAATTCATTTACTTTACTCGTACTGTCTACATACATAGAAAGACTCTTTCCGGATACGGAATTCTCTATCTTCACAATTGTTCTCATAAAATATCAGGAATCACCATCCTTATTTTACTTTCATGTAACCATTTGAACATCATGTCCTTTCACCTCATTTTTTATTGAATTATATAATATAATTCTGTTATTTTCATTGAATTATTTCTGATATTTATTGTATAATATCGTAAAGTATGTTTCAAAGAAGGACATTTCTATGAATATAAATACAACCTATACGAAAATCATTACAGATGAAGATTTAATGGAGGCAGTTCAGCACGGAAGCAATCGCTATCCTTTCCAGTTTTATTATGAAGATCTGTCCGTTTTTGATTTCAACTGTATCGAATGGCACTGGCATACAGAATTGGAATTTATTTTTATTGAATCCGGAACCGTTACTTTCTGGATTGGAGAAGACCGATTTGATTTAACCGAAGGAAATGGGATCTTCATTAATACAAAGGTACTCCATCGCTTTTATTCTCCATCAAAAGCCCTCATTCCCAATTTCGTATTTATGCCTTCTTTTATTGCCCCTCGCGACAGCCTGATTTATCAGAAATATATTCTTCCGATTATTTCTTCCCCACTGCCATTTCTCATATTTCATAAAAAAATATGCTGGCAGGCAAAGGTTTTATCTATCATGCGGCAAATTATTTCTGCACAGGATTCCGTTTCAACCAAAGAACTCCTTACCAGTTCTCTCCTTCAGAATCTCTGGCTGGAAATATTTGAAAACACAGACATTTCATACCCGGAAGAACACAAGAAGTATTCCACTGCTTCTCAAGCCCGTTTACAGCTCATGATGCAATTTATCCACCTGAATTACTCACGGAGTATCTCATTGGATGACATTGCAGAACAGGCAATGGTCAGTAAGAGTACAGCTTTGAATCTGTTTCGGAAATATTTACATATAACGCCGGTTAACTATCTCATTAATTACCGTTTAAAACAGGCCGGTCAGTTGCTTTCAAAAACCGAGAAAAAAGTCAGTCTCATTTCTTCTGAGACAGGATTTCATAACGTTGACTATTTCTGCAGATTATTCAAAAAACACTACAAGTTAACCCCAACAGAATACCGGAAACAGAAACACTTTCTGTAAACCCGTTTACCATATTTCCCGAAAGAAAAGGCACCTCCACGGTTTTATGGAGACGCCTTTTTGATATGATTCATCTTTCTCATAATATTATTACAAATCAAATTCATACATACTAAAAGATATTTTTCCGGTAGACGGATAGTCCAGTTTGATATCTCCTTTATACTGAAATCCAAAACTTTCATACAGTTTCTTTCCGGGCAGATTCCATGGGAGTGTATCCAGACGAATGGAACTAACATTTTCACTTCTGCAGATTTCCACTGCTTTCTCCAACATTTTTCTTCCGATTCCTTTTCCCTGGCATTCCGGAGCGGTCGCCAGAAGATGAATCACTGCAATCTCTGTGTCACTGCCCTTTATATTCCAGTCTACTAACTGATATCCCTCTCCCTGGATGTGGTTCACAATAAACGCTCCTGCTATGTTACCATCCTCCTCTGCTACATATAATGCCCCCATATTCAAAGCATCAGCAATATCCGACAATACAGGATATACACCCTTTTTCCATCTGAGAGGATACTCTGTATCCTGCATATGATCAATCAATTGATAATAAAATTCTAAAATCGTATGTTCTTCTCCGCATCCTGCTCTTCTTATCTCAATCATGTTATGTCTTGAACTCTCTTTCTGTTACTTAAATTTTCAGACAAAGTATATCATAAAATTTTCTTTCTGAACAGATATGTATAGCCCTTCAAATACAGACAAACGTTCATTATCCACAACAAATGCTATCATTATAAATCAATTCAAACTCAATTTCCTCTCAATGCCTTATCTCTCCAACTTTTGTATGCTTATCCCACAGCAGACCAGTACCACGAAGGTACGAACTGCGAGGGAAATCAATACAAAAATGGAGGGATTTTTTATGAGAGAAATCAGAAACACCAAAATCATTGCCGTGGATCATGGCTACGGCAACATTAAAACTACCAACACAGTCACACCTACCGGCATCACTGCCTATGAAACAGAGCCAATCTTTACCGAGAACATTCTGGAATATAACGGCACCTATTACCGAATTGGCGAAGGACACAAGGAATTTATCCCGGACAAAGCGATGGATGGAGACTATTATCTCCTGACACTGATGGCAGTGGCAAGGGAACTGAACGTCTTTTCTATCCAGGAACCAGATGTCCATCTGGCTGCCGGGCTTCCCCTGACATGGATCCGAAACCAGCGGGAAGAATTCCGTTCCTATCTGCTTCAGAATTCAGAAGTCAGCTACCGCTTCAACAATAAGGATTACCGCATCCGTTTTGTTGGATGCAGCCTTTATCCACAAGGATACCCGGCTATCGTGAACCGTCTGGGCGACTTGAAAGGAACCAATCTCCTTGCAGATATCGGGAACGGAACCATGAACATTTTGTATATCAACAATAAAAAAGCACAGGAAAGCCGTTGCTGGACAGAGAAATTCGGGGTTAACCAGTGCATGATTGCCGCAAAGAATGCCATCCTTGACCGGTTCGGTGTAAAAATCGAAGAAGCTACAGTAGAACAGGTTCTGCGGTTCAAAGCAGCGAATATCTCCACCCCATATCTGGACTGTATTACAGCTGTTGCCAGACAGTATGTGGCTGATATCTTTTCTACGCTCCGCAAATATGAATACAATGCCGACCTGATGCGGCTGTACGTAGTCGGTGGTGGCGGATGCCTGACCCGTAATTTCGGAACGTATGACGAATCCCGTGTCACGATCCTTGATGATATCTGTGCCACCGCCAAGGGATATGAATATCTGGCCCTGATGAGCCTGAAAAGGAGGGAATAAGCCATGGCAAACAACATCCGAAGCACAAATCTGCGCTTCAATCTGGAGAAAGACCTGCAGCGGAAAGCATGGGAATATCTGCAGGCCATGGACAAGCAGGAATTCAGATCCTACAGCCATGCGATCGCCCTTGCACTGGTCGATTATTTTGACCGTTATTACCGCACACAGGAAGACCCCTATCTGGAAACAAGGGAACGGGAAGAACGTTTTGTCGGTCAGATTATAAAAGCCGTGGAAAAGAGCCTGAAACAAACGCTTCCCCTTTTTCTTTCCGGTCTGACAGCAGGGATGGCACAAAGGGAGCCCCAAAGCAGGGCATCCTTACCGTCTCATGAAGAACCGGAGCCAGAGACAGATGTAGACTGGGATTTTCTCGGAGAATAACCGGGACGTAAAGGAGGTGGACACATGACGGAATTTCTGACAGAAAATACCAGCCTTCCGCCCTATATGGTATTTCCCAGGTTTCTCCTAGATATGGAGCTGAATGAAACAACCAAGCTGCTTTATATGATTCTGCTTGACCGTGCAAGGCTCTCCCTGAAAAACGAAGGCTGGACAGATACATCCGGTCATGTGTTCCTCTACTTTACCATTGAAGCAATGGCGGAGGTTCTCCACAAAAGCCAGATGACCATCAAAACATCCCTGGCAGCACTGGAAAAGCAGGATCTGATCCTTCGAAAACGTCAGGGAGCCGGGCATCCCAACCGGATCTATGTGAAATTCCCGGCAGGGGCTTTCTGCCAGACAGACAGGATTCTTTCCCTAAGACAGACAGAAAACTGTCCTGCTGACAGACAGGATTCTTTCCCTGAGACAGACAGAAAACTGTCCGGTAATAAGAAAGAGAGAGATAAGAACGATTTATCAAAAAGAGAGAGTCAGGAGAAACGCTCTCCCTATGGAAAATTTCAAAATGTATTTCTGTCAGAAAAAGAACTGGAAGAAGTCAGACAGTCGATTTCAGACTGGCAGGAATATATTGAACGGTTATCCGGCTACATGGCTTCCACCGGAAAGCACTACCAGAACCATGCAGCCACCATCATCAACTGGGCAAGGCAGGACAATCCCCCTTCCCGGCAAAGCATTTACGAAAGTGAGGAATACGAAACATTATGAGAAAGATTACAGAAGAACTGACCAATCAGGTCCCAACCAGAGAATTGCAGCCGGATGAATATTTTCATGAATCCGACCGCCTGATCTACTGCGCCAAATGCCATACGCCCCGGCAGGGCAGGTACACCTTGCAGGGCAGGGTATTCATGCCGCCCATCCGGTGCAAATGCCAGCAGAAACTCTATGACCAGGAAGAAAACAGACGGAAACTGCTGGAAAAACAGGCAGAAATCGAACGGATGAAAGCCAGCGGGTTGCAGGATAAGGCACTCTATGATTATACATTTGACAAAGATAACGGCATCAACCCGGAGATGGCATACGCCCACAAATATGTGGAGAACTGGGAAGATATGAAAGCCAATTCCTCCGGTCTTCTCCTCTGGGGAAATGTCGGTACTGGGAAATCCTTCTTTGCAGGCTGCATTGCCAATGCCCTTCTGGAAAAAGGCGTTCCGGTGCTGATGACAAATTTCTCACGGATTCTGAATACCCTGACTGGAATGCATTTTGAAGACAGGAACCAATTCATTGACAGTCTGAACCGATACAGCCTGCTGATCATTGATGACCTTGGGATTGAACGCAATTCTGAATTTGCCCTTGAACAGGTATTCAATGTAATCGACAGCCGTTATCGCAGCAAAAAACCGCTGATTGTAACGACTAATCTCACATTGACGGAACTGAATAATGCACCTGACGTGGCACATAGAAGAATTTACGATCGGATTCTGGAACGGTGTGCCCCCATCCGGATCAACAACCGCAACATCCGGCAGGACAATGCCTCTGCCAATCTGCAGAAAGCGAAGAAAATACTGCTGTAATGAATCCGGTACTAATTATTTCAGGAAATGTTACCGCATTATTACCACTATTCTCAGGCGGTGATACTGCAATCTGCCTTTCCAGACATGGGAGAAAGTATCACTGCCACTGACTATTCAAAACAGTACCAATTTAAAGAATTGTAAGACCAAAAAGCCCGGATACGGGCATAGAAAAGGAGGCGCCAGATATGGCAGATAAAAAAACAATGACATCCGAAGAAAAAGCATTTTTACAGGCAAAACACCGGCAGGAGGAAGCCGAAGCAAGGAACCGCAGGAAAGAACGTAACGCCAGAACGCACCGATTGATCCAGGAAGGAGCAATTCTGGAAAGCGTTGCTCCACATATCCGGGAAATGGATTTGGATCTCCTGAAGCGGGAACTAATGATCCGGCTACGAGGGCTTTAAATAAAGATATTTTACTCCCGAAGGGCGCACTTACTCACCACCTCGTCGTCGCAAAGTCCGCTTACCTTCGTTTCCGCTATTGGCGAAAACTACGGACACTCCCTTGCTCCTCCTCTCCCCACAAAGCAAGCTTTGCGGGGACCCCTTAGGCGGTAGTATCCTTCCCGTTGGTCAGGCACGTGCGCTCTGCCGAGGGCTATCCGCTGTTGCAGGCAACACCGGCTATGCAGCCATTAACAATCGGATACCCAACGATTGTATGTGCTTCGGACTTTTCCGAAACACTCCGGCAAAGAAAACTTTTACCGGATATGGCTGCGTGAAAAAACCTGCCCCCGGCAGCTTTTATTCAGTTTTGGATAAAACAAAAAAAATCCATTAAAACCCACTTCAGATAATGCCCATCACAGAAAGGAGGTACATGCCTATGGCAATTTACCACATGGAAGCCAAGGTCATCAGCCGTGGATCCGGGCGGTCTGCGGTTGCGGCTTCTGCCTATATGAGCTGCAGCCGGATGTACAATGATTACGACGGAATCCAGCACGACTATACCCGGAAACATGGTCTAGTCTATCAGGAAGTGATGCTTCCGCCGATGGCTCTGGCTGAATGGAAAGACAGGGAACAGCTCTGGAATGCCGTGGAAGATGCAGAGAAAACAAAAGACAGCCGGCTGGCAAGAGAATTCGTTGTTGCCCTCCCTATAGAATTGGACACTGACAGCAATATCTCTCTTCTTCAGGATTTTATTCAAAAGAACTTTATAGATATGGGGATGTGTGCTGATTTTGCCATCCACGATACCGATGGACATAATCCCCATGCACACATTCTCCTGACTGTCCGGTCTCTGAACGAAGACGGTACATGGCAGTACAAAACAGAAAAAGAATACCTCTGCATAAAGAACGGAGAAGAAAAAGGATTTACTGCTTCTGAATTTAGAGAAGCACAAAAAGAAGGCTGGGAAAAACAATACCGCTACAAGGCAGAAAAAAAGAAAATCTATCTGACTCCATCCGCAGCACAGAAAAAAGGCTATGAACGTGTTGACAAGCATCCGAAAAGTACCCGGTATGGCAGGCAAAATCCTATTTCCGAAAAGTGGAACAGTGATGAACAGCTCTGCCTCTGGAGAGCAAACTGGGCAGATACCGTCAATCGAGAGTTAGAATGCCGTCAGATTGATACACGGATTGACCATCGTAGTTTTTCCGATCAGGGCATTACTGAACAGCCGACAATCCACGAAGGCTATATTGCAAGAGATATGGAAAAGAAAGGCATGATTTCTGACCGATGCGAACTGAATCGACAAATCCGTTCAGATAACCGTCTGCTTGGAGAATTGAAAAATCAGGTCGCAAAACTGACAAAATCTATCAAAGAGAGCATCCCTGCAATCGCCGAAGCACTGGAAAATATCCGTGGTGCCATGATCATCTTCCAATACCAGATGCTCCATAACGAAATGCAGACTGCTTCCACTAAAGAGTGGATAAAAATGACAAAACCCGTGATAGAAAAATGCAAAGCCATCAAACAGGAGATCCACAAAAAGCAGGAAGAACGGAAAATATTGAAAACCCAAAAGCAGAAACTTAGCATCATAAATCCTTTACAGCATTATCAGCTGAACCAGCAGATTACCACATTAACTGAGGAGATCGAAGAACTCAAGTCAAAAAAGAATTTCCTTATGGGAGAAATCTACTGCCATAATGACACAGAAATGAAAAATGCAGAATCTACTCTAAAGAAACAGTCCGCCTTTCTGGAAAAACTGGCTACACAACGTCAGTCACTGAATGAACAACTGGGAAAAAACCTCAAAAAATTCATAAACCTGAAATTTTCTGTAGCCTCTGAAAAATCCGAAGAATTACTTGATGCTAGAATATCTTTCCGTGACATTGTCCGTGATCGGATTGTTTCCAGACTGCGTGACGTTTATGGAAAGAAATTTGAGTACGATAGATTGAACGATGCCTCTGATTACATTGATGGCTTTATACAGGAAGATCCCTATCTTTTCCGGGAACGTGCCCGGCAGAAAGCCTGGGAACAGGATCGAATGCATCATCAATCTCGTAAACCACAAAAGAAACATCGAGATTTTGAACTTTAAAAATGTAAAATACAAAAGCTGAACAAGCCAGTAAATATCTGTACCTGTTCAGCTTCTTTTGTTATCTGTAAATCAATTCAGTCAACACAACCTCTTCCGCAACATTCCGGATATTATTTACTGCTCCAACCCACGCCATCTGGTCACGAGCTTTTAACTCTTCTGTAATTCCTTTCTTATCCATCATCTGTTGCACCAGAGCTTCCATTCGTTCCTGTGCCTCATCATCCACCTTGTTCAGATGTGCCGTCAGTCTGTCTTCCAGCATATACAGTGAATAGATTGCCGGACGATGCTCTTTCAGATATGTTCTTCGCAGCATTCCATATTTCCCGTAATACGGTTCTTCATCTGTACTGACAACATCCGGATAATATATTCCGTCTGCTCCCAATGTGTAGGTTCCACCCATCTTTTCAAATGTGCTTTTCATGTGCTATTCCTCCTTGAAATTGGCGATGCCTTATCTTAGATCATCGCAAAATATTTCAGGGCAGCTCGGATAGCATCCTCCTTCTCTTTCGGACACTCTGGAACTTTAGAATTTTCCGATTTCGGAAGATTATAATTTTCTCCCACTTCGATTCCACATTTCCTTTTGATTTGAGAAATATATAAATTTGAAACCTTCAAGCCAAATTCTTTCAGCACATAATCTTTGATTTCCTGATAGGTCGCTTTCGTCTCTGCACTGGTTGCATCCAACTCATCCAGATCCAAGTCGATCTCTATCGTGTCATCTGGCTTTTGTTGGGACAAAAGAACAACCGTCTCAACATGCACCGTAGAGCAGAACTGGTCAACACTACATGTCCTCATAATCTCGTAACCCGCCTCCAGAAAGGCCGGAAGGTCACGGGCGAGGCTGGTGGGTTTGCAGGAGATGTAGACAATGTTGTCCACTTCATAGGACAGTATCTTGGGCAATGCCTTGGGATGGATACCATCGCGGGGCGGGTCGAGAACAATGACGTCCGGTTTTTCCGTCAGGTCATCCAGCACCTTCAGGACATCCCCGGCGATGAAACGACAGTTGGAAAGGCCATTGAGGGCTGCATTTTCCCGTGCCGCTTCCACGGCCTCCTCCACGATTTCCACGCCGATAACCTCCTTTGCCACTGGTGCCAGAAGCTGGGCTATGGTACCTGTACCGCTGTAGAGGTCAAACACTTCTTTGTCCTTTGTGTCGCCGATGTAGTCCCGGACAACCGAATAAAGCACCTCCGCAGCCAGGGAATTGGGCTGGAAAAAGGAAAAGGTGCTAATTTTAAAACGCAGTCCCAACAGCGTTTCATAGAAATAATCCTGACCATAGAGCAGGCGTGTCTCATCACTCTGTACCACATCGGAAAGGGAATCGTTAATAATATGAAGAATTCCTACGATTTTTCCCTCCAAAGGAAGGGCAAGAAGAGCGGATACCAGGGGTTCGAAATCATAATCCTCCTGGCTGGTGGTAATAATATGGATCAGGTTTTCCCCAGTAGTCACACCGCGGCGCAAAAGCAGATGGCGTAAGTATCCGGTATGCTGCATTTTTTTATAATAAGAAGCTCCGCGCTCTTTGAAAAAGTCCAGCACACAGGTAAGAATTTTGTTCATATCAGAATGTACAAGTCTGCAGTCATCCGCAGTGAGCACATCGTAAGTGCTCCCTTTTTTATGCAGTCCAAGGGAAAGTGGACCATCCTTATATTCGTCCCCAAAGGAAAATTCCATTTTATTGCGATAGCCGAATTCTATCGGGCTGCCATGAATCCCTTCCCAGTGGATATCCGTATCCACAGCCTGCTCCAGCAGCTCCCGAACCTGGCGCTCCTTCATTTTCAACTGGTCTTCATAGGCCATAGTCTGGTACATGCAGCCTCCGCAGGCCGGAAAAATGTTGCAGACCGGCTCCCTTGTCTCCAGGGGAGATTTTTCCAGAACCTCCAGGAGACGGCCTTCCGCCCTTCCGGAGCGTTTCTTGTTTATCATGAAGCGGACCTTCTGACCGGGAATACCATTTTTTACGATCACCTTCTGCCCATCCACCTCTACGATTCCTTTATTGGGAAAATCTATTTTTTCAATGATACCTTCGTAAATTTCACCTTTTTTCATAATGCCCTCTCTAAAAAAATAGCTCCGGTCCATGCCGGAGCTACTTTATATTTACATACTCATTAAGGAACGGGAGTGACTCATGTCGATCCCAACGAAGCCTCTCTGCCCCGCGAAGCAATTTCCTTACTCTTCTTCATCCTCAAAATAGTCATCGAAATCATCATCAAAGTCTTCTTCAAAATCTTCCAGATAATCCGGAGCAAAGAAGCGGTAAACTGCGAAAGCGATTCCTGCCACTGCAGCTACTGCACCGATGATGGCCAGTACCCAGAGGACTGTATTTTTCTGCTTTTCTTCTTCTTTTTTCTTTAATGCTGATAATAATTCCTCGATTTTATCCATTTTGATATTCATAATGATACCATCCTCTCTTTTATCTGGCCCGACTGACACGAACCGAAATTTCTAGCTTATACCACAACCTCGCAATGCAACGCTCAAGAGCCTGCAACTCATGGTATTTGTGGATATTATACCACCTTCCGCTGTATTTTACCATAACCTATATAAAATTTTATATCTTTTTAAGTTTTGCGAAGCTTGCGAACATTTTTTTCACGCCGACTTTATCAAAGTCTACTGTGACCTCGTAATCTCTGCCGCCTTCCACGATGTTTTTTACCATTCCCACTCCGAATTTCACATGGCGCACGGTGTCGCCTACATCATATTCCAGGGAATCCGCCTTTGTTACCTTAAATTCTCTGGGCTTAAAGTTCCGGCTCTGCATGATTTCCTTCATATGGGAATATTTGCTTTTTGCTGGTATGATGTCATCCACTTTGGGCCTTTTCTCCTGGATGGTGTGTCCCAGGTCTACCAGCTCCCGGGGGACTTCCCTGACAAAACGTGATACTCTATTATATTGCGTTTCTCCCCGGGTCATGCGCTGCTGGGCGCAGGTCAGGGTAAGCTCCTTCATGGCTCTGGTGATTCCCACGTAACAAAGTCTCCGCTCCTCCTCCAGCTCCGAGGGATCGCCGCAGGTAACCGTCATATAACTTGGAAAAATCCCATCCTCCATCCCTGTCATAAATACCCGTGAAAATTCCAGTCCTTTTGCACTGTGCAGGGTCATCAACAGCACATAATCCTGCTGGGAATCCACTGTATCAATATCTGCAACCAGCGCAACCTCCTCTAAAAATCCTGAAAGGCTTGCCGGCTGGTTCTGCTCCTCCATGGCCTCCTGATAGGAGACCGTCTTGGAGATCAGCTCATCGATATTTTCAATTCTTGCCCTGGACTCCTCCGTGTCTTCGGCCTCAAGCTCTGCCACATAGCCAGTGGAGTCGATCACCTCCTGCAGCAGCTCCTCCACCGTCAGCGCATCTGCCTTACTCTTCAACGCCTGGATAAAGGTGACAAAACCATCGATTTTCGATTTCGCACGTCCAATACCCGGTACCTCCTCAGCAACCCGAAGCGCTTCGTATAGGCTTACTCCCATATTATCCGCATAGTCCTGCACCCGGCCTAAAGTCGTAGCACCGATCCCTCTTTTTGGGACATTGATGATCCTCTGCACTGCCAGGTCATCTCTGGCATTGTCTATGGTTTTCAAATAGCACAGCAGATCCTTGATCTCCTTGCGGGCATAAAAGTTTACGCCGCCTACGATTTTATAGGGGATATTTGCCGCAATAAATTTTTCTTCAAAGATACGGGACTGGGCGTTCGTTCTGTACAGGATAGCGCAATCCTTGTATTGGCAAAGCCCTTCTCTGCGGGCCTTGGCGATTTCCCCGGCCACATATTCCGCTTCCTCGAAACCATTTAAAAACTGACGGAAATGTACCTTTTCCCCTTCTTCGTTTTCAGTCCAGAGCGTTTTTTCCTTACGCTCCGTATTATTTGCGATCACGCCGTTGGCAGCGTCCAGAATATTCCGGGTGGAGCGGTAATTCTGTTCCAGACGGATGACCCGTGCGTTTGGGAAAACCCGCTCAAAGCCCAGGATATTTCCAATGTTTGCCCCACGGAATTTATATATGGACTGATCGTCGTCACCTACTACACAGAGATTTTCATACCGGGATGCAAGAAGGCTGATGAACTTAAACTGTGCCGTATTGGTGTCCTGATATTCATCCACCATTATGTATTTAAACCGTTCCTGGTAATATTCCAGTACAGCGCCGCAATTCTGGAAAAGCTCTACTGTTTTTACGATCAGGTCGTCGAAATCCAGAGCGTTGTTTTTCCGAAGGGTGGCCTGGTATTCCCGGTAAACGGCAGCCACCTTTTTCATATTATAATCTCCGCCGGCATTCATTTCCATCTCATCCGGAGTGATCAGCTCGTCCTTTGCATGGGAAATCTGCGCCAGCAGGGCACGCTCTTTATAGACCTTTGTGTCTATGTTCAGCTTCCGGCAGACTTCCTTCATAATGCTTTTCTGGTCATCTGTGTCATAGATGGCAAAATTGTTGTCATAGCCCAGATTGTCAATGTGGCGCCTCAGAATCCGCACACAGGCAGAGTGGAAGGTGGAAACCCAGATGCTCTCGGAGCCGAAGCCTACAAGCCTGTTCACTCTCTCACGCATCTCCTGTGCCGCCTTGTTCGTAAAGGTAATGGCCAGAATGTTCCAGGGATTCACGCCTTTTTCGTCCAGCAGATATGCAATCCGGTGGGTCAAAACCCTGGTCTTTCCGGAACCTGCACCAGCCAGGATCAAAAGCGGCCCCTCTGTATAAAGGACAGCCTCCTGCTGCGGCGGATTTAATGTATCGTATATACTCATCTTTAATCTCCTGCTTATTTTAAGTTGATCGGGCTTTCCCTTGGCTCAGCCCTTTCCGAACATTATAACATAACAGCTCCCATTCCCACAACCCGAAACCTGCCGAAAATCCAATCATACGTTCGAAAAAAGTTACTGTCCGCTGGAATACTCCTCCTGCGGCGGGTTGCTGAGTGTCAGTGGCACTCGTTTAGCAACGACCAAAGCGGAGCGCAGACCGCATTAGCGACATAATTCCTATGAAACCAAAAAAACTGCGGGACATTTCATCCCGCAGCAAACAGCCTGGCTATTTTCTTATCTTTTTACAAAATGGAACTGGAAACTCTCGTACTCAACCGTTGGCTTTGGCATAGGAAATCCTGCATACATCAGTGCAGCTCCCAAATAGCTCTTTCCATTCATCTCGTAATATGCCTCCGGTGTAAGACCGCGGAGCTTGATCGTCTCCTGCGCCATATTTGGGTAGGTATGGTTTGCCACTACGCTCACAAGTGCCTCACTGCCGTCAGTAGCCGCAGACTCCCACGCATGGTAGCAGCTATTGTCAAACGGGCTGGTAAGACGGTAATAGTCGCCGTGCTGAATCAGCTCATAATATTTCTTGAAGTTTTCAATCTGCCCGCGGATCTCCTCCTTCTCTTCCTGGGAAATCTTTGCGGGATCCAGCTCATAACCGAAGGTGCCGGACATGGCAACTGTGGCTCTTGTTCCGATCGGGGTAATTCTTCCTGTCTGATGGTTCGGACACGCAGATACATGTGCTCCCATGGTGCTCACCGGATAGCAGAATGAAGTACCGTACTGGATTTTCAGACGCTCAATGGCATCTGTGTCATCACTGCACCAGATCTGAGGTGTATAATAAAGCATTCCGGCGTCAAACCGTCCGCCTCCGCCGCTGCAGCCCTCAATAAGCATATCCGGGTATCTCTGATTCAGGCGCTCCAAAATGTCATACAGTCCCAATACATAGCGGTGCAGAACCTCTCCCTGACGTGCTGCCGGAAGGCTTGCGCTGTAAACATCGCAAATACTTCTGTTGAAATCCCACTTCAGATATTCAATGTGAGCGCTGTCCAGAACCTTGCACATCTGGTCATAAATATAGTTTCTCACTTCTTCTCTGGAAAAATCCAGTACAAGCTGATACCGTCCGCGCATGGGGGATTTTCCCGGAACCTGGAATGCCCAGTCCGGATGCTCTTTGTAAAGGTCGCTGTCCTCGGAAATACATTCCGGCTCAAACCACAGTCCGAACTTCAGCCCCATCCCATTGATCTTTTCGGAAAGCTCTCCTAGGGTACAGCCCAGCTTTTTCTCGTTTACGTACCAGTCTCCAAGACCGCTGCAGTCATCATCTCTTTTTCCGAACCAGCCGTCATCCAGAACGAATAGTTCAACACCCATATCGGCTGCTTCGGACGCCATCTGCAGAAGCTTTTCCCCGGTAAAGGTAAAGTAGGTCCCCTCCCAGTTGTTCAAAAGAACCGGACGGCGGGCATTTTTAAATTTTCCTCTGCAAATATTGTTACGTACAGCCTTATGATAAGCATGGGTCATTTCCTCAAAGCCCTGACTGCTGTAAACCATAGCTGCTTCCGGGCTCCAGAATTCTTCGCCCGGTTTTAACAAGTAATGGAAGTTATCCGGGTGAATTCCCATCACAAGGCGGGTCTGTTTCACCTGGTCATGATCTGCTTCTGCCAGAAAGTCTCCGCTGTAAAGGAAGGAAATGCCGTAGCATTCACCGCTTTTCTCGCCAGCCCCCTGCTCTGCCAGGATTACAAAGGGATTGTAGTGATGGCTTGATGCGCCTCTTGTACTTCCCACAGACTGGACACCGTGGTGGACTGCTGTGCGGGAAAACAGACGTTCCATCTCATGTCTCCCGTAAAATGTAACAAGATCATAGGCTCCGTACATGAAATCCAGACAGGTGCTCATAACTCTTTCCAGATAGATCTCTTCGCCAGAGCGGTTTTCTACGCGCACTGCACGTGTGATAACATCCAGATCCTCCAGTACGCCGTAATAGAGATGCACGTAGAGGTCACTTGCTGTATCCTTCAAGGTCACGATCAGGGTGTCCGCCTGATTACCTTCCTCGGCATAAACGGCTGGAAGTCCGGGGATGTTGTATTTTCCTTCTTTAATCTCGTAACCTGCGAAGCGAAGCTCCAGCGCGCTGGCACCGTTGGCACGGCAGATCTGCAGCGCGCTTCTGCGGAAGTCGCCTGCGCCGTAAGATGGATATTCCTGTGGAAGGGTTTCCAGTGAATACCATCTTTCATTTCCCGCCTCATATGGACTTCCCGCAAAGCTGTGTTCTCTTTCACATAATAGGTAGGAATAATCCATATGCTCTGTTTTTTTACCATAATACGTGTGAAGCAGCACGCCGTAGTTGTCTGCTTTCATCTGATAAAGGGAATTCCTGGTGTATAGGCTGAACAGAGATTCTTTTTCATTAAAAATAATAGACATAATGTGATTCCTCCTGTTTTGTATTTTACGAAACGATTGATAGCATGATTTTATCATTCCCGCTCGTTTGGGTAAATATAAAGATACTTTTATTTTATACCATAATGCCTTTTTTCACGGATAATGTTGAAGTGGGGACGCATTTTGGTATATAATGGGGCGAGGGGGCAATCTCGGAGAGCGAAGGCCGAATGCCCCCTCGCGCTCCCCCTGTTGGCCCGCTTGTTTGACGGGAAGCTTTTGCCTCGCAAGCGAAGACGTTATTTGGTCGTGTTAAAGGAAATTGGGTTCGGGCGAAGTCGGACACCTTGGGGTGTATGATATTGGATGGATTTGTATATTTAGCAGAAAGTGAGATATTTTATGTCGGATTTTCTATATAATATTCTTTCGGATGAACGGTTTATGGATTTGAATATATATCAATATGGGTATGAGAAGTGTCAGCCGCTTCACTCGTATGGGCCTTTTATACGGAATAATTATCTGTTTCATTATGTTCTTTCGGGTAGAGGGACGCTTCGTGTGGAAAATGCGGATTATAGTTGTTCGGAGTATAAGATTGGTGCAAATTCTGGGTTTCTTATTGAGCCGGGACAGATTACTACTTATTTTGCAGACAGAAGTGCTCCCTGGGAATATTGCTGGATTGAATTTGCGGGGCTTCGTGCAAGGGAAATTCTGGAAAGTGCAGGGCTTTCTGCATCTAATCCTGTGTTTTTTCCGCAGTCTGAGGAGTATGCAGAAAAGGTGGGACAGGAAATGCTTTATTTGACCTCGCACTCCCATGAATCCTCCCTGCATCTTATGGGGCACGTCTATCTGGTTATGGATGCTCTTGTGCAGGGCTCCAGCAGAAAACGGAAGATTCAGGACGGAAAGCTTTCCAAATTTTATACACGGGAAGCAGTGGCTTTTATCGAGCAGAACTATGCCCAGCCCATTACTGTGGAGGATATGGCGGCAAGGTGTAATCTGGAGCGGAGTTACTTTGGTAAGATTTTTAAAGAAACTATGGGACAGTCGCCTCAGAGCTTTCTCATCCGGTATCGTATGTCTAAGGCGGCGCAGCTTCTGACTACCACTGATTTTTCTATCTGTGATGTGGGTGTCCAGACGGGGTATCCCAACCAGCTTCATTTTTCCAGGGCATTCAAGAATGTATACGGCATTTCTCCGCGCGAATACCGTCAAAAAAACAAATTGGTTTAAAAAAACATTTACAAGTAGTATTTAAAACTATATAATATAACTTGCAGATGAAAATTTTCTTTCTCACAACAAAATGTACGAGGTGATAAAATGACTATCGACGAGAAGGATTTAATTAACAGTATTTTGAAAGGTATTTCCCAGATTGATTATATAAAGCCAGGCGATCTGCCTAATATTGATCTGTATATGGATCAGGTGACCACATTTATGGATGAACAGCTTTCCTCTACTAAGCGTTATCCGGATGACAAAATCCTGACTAAGACCATGATCAACAATTATGCAAAGAATAATCTTCTTCCTTCCCCGGAAAAAAAGCGCTATTCCAAAGAGCATCTTCTTGTTCTGATCTTTATTTATTATTTTAAAAATATCCTTTCCATAAGCGATATCCAGACGCTTCTCGGACCCATTACGGACAAATACTTTAAGGGTGCGCCGGAAAAGGACATGACTTATATTTATAATGAAGTTTTCGGAATGGAAAAGAGACAGATAGAGCTTTTGACAAAGAATCTCCTCCGCGACTACAATGCTGCCAGAGCCACCTTTGACGACGCTCCGGAGGAAGACAGGGATTTCCTGAAGAATTTTTCTTTTATCTGTCTGCTGAGCTTTGATGTGTATATGAAAAAGGTACTGATTGAAAAGATGATCGATTCCATGACTCCTGAGCAGCCGCCTAAGAAAGGAAAGAAAGCTCCTAAAGAAAAATGACAGGCAGCCTTTTGGCTGCCTGCTTTTTACTTTTCATCTATAGATTTACCGTTTTCTTCTTTTTCTTTCATTCTGGCAAAGACCATCTCATAACCGTCATTTCCGTAATTTAAAGAACGGTTGACTCTGCTGATCGTTGCGGTGGATGCCCCTGTTTTTTCTGAAATATCCAGATATGTCCGTTTGTCCATCAGCATCTTTGCAACCTCAAAGCGCTGGGATAGGGAAAGAAGCTCATTGATGGTACACACATCTTCGAAAAATGTGTAGCATTCCTCCTTATCCTTCAGACACAGAATCGCCTCAAAAAGATGGTCGACAGCCTCAGTTCTGATGTTTTTGCTCATATTTATACTCCTTTGAATGATATTCAAGTTCACCTCTGACGATTACCGCCCAATATCAGTATTTTAACACGCTAATTCGCGATAATCAAGCAATTTTTGGCAGATTTTATAAAAAGACATAATTGTTATTTGCTTTTTTACCATATATTCGTTATACTATTCTTTATCAAATACCCGCTTGAAAAGGAGTTGTTTAAATGGAACGTTTTTTTAACATGGATAATAAGTTTTTCAGTTTCATGAGCAGAGTTGCGGATCTGGTGATCCTGAACCTGCTGTGTGTGGTTTGCTGCCTTCCCATTATCACGGCAGGCGCATCTATCACCGCCATGTTTTATGTCACTCTGAAAATGGCCCGGGATGAGGAATCCTATATCCTGAGAAGCTTTTTTAAATCCTTTAAGGAGAATTTCAAACAGGCAACGATCATCAACATCATCATGCTTCTGGCTGCGGTCATGCTGTACATTGATCTCACCATCTCAAGAAACATAGAAGGTACTCTGGGAACTGTCATGGTGTTTGTTTTCATGGTGATCCTTCTTCTGTATTTGATGCTGTTTACTTACATTTATCCGGTGCTGGCGAAATTTTATAATACCATCAGAAATACCTTTACTAATGCCTTTCTGATGTCCATCCGCCATTTGCCTTATACGTTTTTAATGATCGTGATCAGTGTTCTGCCGCTGGCAGTTTTCTTCATTCCCAACGCCCAGATCCAGTCCACGATCATAATGCTGCTTGTGCTGCTTGGTTTCTCCACGGTTGCCTATATCAACTCCCGCTTCCTGGTGAAAATTTTTGACAATTACATCCCCAAGGAAGAGGATGAGGAGCAGGAAACTGCCGGTGAGCTGCCAGATTCCGGAAGCTCCTCTTTATGAAAATGACATCCTGGAACGGAAAGCCTTATCACTCTCTTGACTACATGCTGCGGGAGCGTTTTGGAGAAAAGGTTTATAAGGTCACCTTAAACGGCGGGATGTCCTGCCCCAATCGGGACGGTAAGCTTGGTCACAGAGGCTGCATTTTCTGCAGCGAGGGAGGAAGCGGGGATTTTGCCGCAGATGCTTCCCTTTCCGTCACAGAACAGATCAATGAACAGATTGCCATTGTAAGCGCAAAACGGCCTATCGAGAGGTATATCGCTTATTTTCAGGCATATACTAATACATATGCACCTGTGGCATATCTGGAAAAAATCTTTTCAGAGGCACTTTCTCATCCAAAGATTGCCGCTTTATCCATCGGGACAAGGCCGGATTGCCTGGATGATGAGGTGATAGAGCTTCTGGAACGGCTGAACCGTCTAAAGCCAGTGTGGGTAGAGCTTGGACTTCAGACCATCCATGAAGCGACTGCCCGGTATATCCGCAGAGGCTATCCACTGGGCTGTTTTGAGGATGCCTTAAGCCGTCTCAGGGCGGCTGGCCTGGAAGTGATCGTCCACACCATCCTGGGATTGCCCGGTGAAACCAGAGAGGATATCCTGGAAACCATGGATTATCTCAGCTCACGGGATATCCAGGGAATCAAACTGCAGCTTCTCCATGTTCTGGAAGGAACCGATCTGGCTGAGGATTACAGAGCCGGAAAATTCCGGGTCCTGGAACGGGACGAGTATATTGACCTTGTCGCAGACTGCCTGGAGCACCTGAAACCTTCCATTGTCATTCACCGTGTCACCGGGGACGGACCCAAAGATCTGCTCATCGCTCCGCTGTGGGCAAGCCGGAAGAGAGAGGTTCTGAACTGTCTTCACCACCGCATGAAGGAACGGGGCAGCTTCCAGGGAAAAGCTACTTAATGTGCCACGAACAGGAGGTACAAAATGGCAACACCATTTACGGTTTACAAACTTATTGTTTTATATATGCTTCAAAATTCCCGGGAATCCCTTACCAATTCCCAGATTTCCGAGTTTATTCTGGAGCACGAGTACACCAATTATTTTCATCTTCAGCAGGCTGTCTCAGAACTTGTGGAATCCGAGTTGGTAGAGAAGCAGACGATTTCCAATTCTTCCTACTATAGGCTGACTGAGGATGGAAAAAATACATTGTCCTATTTTGAAAACCAGTTATCTGAGGATATTAAAAAAGAGGTTCGGGAATATCTGAAAAAAAACGGCTGTGAAACGCCCACACAGATCCTTATGCCTGCAGACTATTATATTAACACCCAGGGCGGGTATGCAGTCCGCTGCCAGCTCATTGAACGGAATACGTCCCTGATCGATCTGAACATTGCCGCGCCGAATCTGGAAGCAGCAAAGGCCATGTGCCGCCGCTGGCCCGACAAATGCCAGGATATTTTCGGAAAAATAATGGAGGAGCTTTTGTAAGCTCCTCTCTGCGGTTCAGCTATTTTCTTCTCCTTTGATGCGTTTCATATGCTCCTTCAGCTTCTTCTCATATCCCATATCACTCAGCTCATAAAACTTCGTACCAAGAATCTCCGTTGGAAGATACTGCTGCTCCACATAATGATTTGGGTAATTGTGGGCATATTTATATCCGATTCCATGACCCAGCTTTTCATGCCCGCCGTAATGCGCATCCTGAAGGTGCGCAGGCACGGTGGTCTTTGTCCGTTTCACGGAATCCATGGCTGCTGCGATCGCATTCACCGCAGCATTGCTCTTTGGCGCACACGCCATATAGGAGGCAGCCTGTGAGAGAATGATCTGGGATTCCGGCATTCCCACCCGCTCTACTGCCTGTGCGGCTGCCACGGCCACGCAAATAGCCTGGGGATCTGCATTTCCGATGTCCTCGGACGCCAGGATCATAATTCGCCTTGCAATAAATTTCACGTCTTCCCCTGCATAAAGCATTTTTGCCAGATAGTAGACGGCAGCGTCGGGGTCTGAACCGCGCATACTTTTAATAAACGCAGAGATGATATCGTAATGATTGTCCCCATTTTTGTCATAGCGCACCACACGCTTCTGGATGCACTCCGATGCCACATCAAGGGTAATATGTATTTTTCCGTCCGGGCTTCTGGGCGTGGTGAGCACGCCCAACTCCACCGCATTTAATGCGCTCCTGGCATCCCCTCCCGCCATATCCGCAAGAAACTCCAGGGCATCCTCGTCAATCTCCGCGTGGTAGCTTCCCATACCCTTTTCGCAATCCTGTACGGCTCTCAGGATCAGCGTCTTTATTTCCGGAATTTCCAGAGATTTCAGCTCAAATACAATAGATCGGGATAAAAGCGCCCCGTTTACCTCAAAGTAAGGATTTTCTGTCGTCGCCCCGATGAGGATAATGGTTCCATCCTCCACAAAAGGGAGCAGATAGTCCTGCTGCCCTTTGTTAAAACGGTGGATCTCATCTATGAAAAGGATCGTCTTTTTTCCGTACATGCCCAGATCATTCTGAGCCTGCTTCACAACCTCTTCCATGTCTTTTTTTCCGGCTACCGTGGCATTTATCTGGGTAAATCCCGCGCTTGTGGTGTTTGCGATCACCTTTGCCAGAGTGGTCTTGCCTGTTCCGGGAGGACCGTAAAAAATAACAGAGGTCAGCTTATCTGCCTGTATCGCACGGTAAAGCAGCTTATCCTTACCCACAATGTGCTGCTGCCCCACCACCTCGTCAAGAGAAGATGGCCGAAGCCTGGAAGCCAGCGGCGACTCTTTTTCCATTGTCTTTGCTTTTGCATATTCAAATAAATCCATAAAGGCAGTCTCCAATCGTACATTTGTTCTTTATTATAAAACATTCCCCCGTTTTTTTCAACCTATGCTTTCTACAAAACAACCAACTGGTCTACTGTCACAAAGTCATATCCCTCCTCTGTGAGAATATCCACGATTTTCAGCGCCGCATCCACCGAAGACTGGTAGCCGTCGTGCATCAGGATGATGTCGCCGTCTTCCACCTGACTCTGCACGATCTCCAGAACAGAGTCTACGTTCTGGGTTTTCCAATCCAACGTATCAATGTCCCAGAAAACAGGAAGCATGGTAACGGAAAGCTCCAGGTTTTTCTTCCACGCGCCAAAAGGAGGTCGGATATAGGATGGATAAACTCCAGTCACCTCATAGATCTCATTGCTTGTTTTTTCAATCTCCTCTTTTGCTTTTTGTTCGGATACCCGGTTAAGCTGCACATGATTATAAGTGTGATTTCCGATCACATGCCCCTCCTCCTGCATTTGCCGCACCAGCTCCTCATTACCCTCGATATTCTTTCCCATCAAAAAAAAGGTTACCTGAACACCCCGTTCTTTAAGTCCCTCCAAAAGCAGCGGAGTATATTTGCTGCTTGGACCGTCGTCAAATGTCAGCGCCACCTTGGGCTGTTCGAAGTTGCTTCGCGGCATGGTTTCGCGGGTTTTTTCCGCTTTCCCGCTGCCATTCTCCGCCACAGGGCGCACTGTCCCCCTTCCGGCAATCCCATATGCAAAAATCAAAACTCCAGCCGCGATCACACCGCAAATTATTTCTTTCTTCATCCATCAGCCGCCTGCAGTGATTCTTTCCATAATATATGATTTCTTTTCCAAAAAAGAAGCACCGGAAATCTCCGGTGCTCCAGTTTAGCTGTTTCTCATTGCCTCCAGCCTGTGCTCGATCTCTTCGATACACTTCTCATAACCAAGCTTGCTGCTGTCCAGACACAGATCATAATTTGTGGCATCTGTCCACTCTTTTCCTGTGAAACGGCGGCAGAACTCGAACTTGCGCTTGTCATCCTTCTGAAGGAATTTTTCAATCTCTCTTGGGGATTTACTCAGCTTTTCTGCTGCTTTTTCCATACGGAAATCCCAGGATGCATGGATAAACACACTGAGCACATTGGGATAATCCTTCAGGATATAGTTGGAGCAGCGTCCAATGATCACACAGGACTTTGTTTCTGCCAAATTGCGGATGGTTTTTGCCTGATAGCTGAACAGGTTTTCATCAGAGGTGAAATCCTTGCTCTGAGGCGGGATCAGCTCACCTGTGTATATTCCTGTTTTTTTGAAAAGAGGAGGTTTTGCACTGGAATACTCATCCACTCTGCCGAACAGCTCTTCATGAATCCCGCTGTCCTCGGATGCCATGCGGATGATGTCCTTATCGTAATAAGAAATCCCTAATTTCTTTGCAAGCATTTCCCCTACGGTGCGTCCGCCGCTGCCGTACTGCCTTGCAATGGTAATAACGAAATTATCCATCGTTTTCTCCTTTCTCCCTCTATTCTCCCAGATATGCCTTCTGTACGGCTTCATCGTTCAGAAGGTCACTGGCTTTTCCGCTCATGGTAATATTACCGGTTTCCAGAACGTATGCTCTGTCTGCAATGGACAGCGCTTTCTTTGCATTCTGCTCTACCAGAAGAACGGTTGTGCCGCCCTCGCTTACCACCTTGATAATATCGAAAATCTCATTTACAAAAATCGGAGACAGACCCATGGAGGGTTCATCCATAACGATCAGTCTTGGCTTGCTCATCAGGGCGCGACCCATAGCAAGCATCTGCTGCTCGCCGCCTGATAAGGTTCCGGCCCTCTGGTTTTTTCTCTCCTCAAGGCGCGGGAAACGCTTATAAACGTATGCAAGACTATCCTCAATTTCTTTTTTATCTTTTCTTGTATACGCACCCATGATCAGGTTTTCGTATACGCTCAGTTCTGAAAATACGCGGCGTCCCTCCGGCACATGAGCGATTCCCATTCCTACGATCTTGTGGGCTGGAACCTTGGTGATATCCTTGCCTTCAAACACGATGGAGCCCTGCTTTGCCTGAAGAAGTCCTGTCAGGGTGTGGAGCGTCGTTGTTTTTCCTGCGCCGTTGGCTCCGATCAGTGCGATGACCTCACCCTGGTTTACCTCAAAGGAGAGACCTTTCAATGCGTGGATTACACCGTAGTAAACGTGTAAATCTTTTACCTCTAACATTGCCATTTTACATGCTCCTCCTTACTCGCCCAGATATGCCGTGATAACCTCTGGATTCTTTAATACCTCTGCCGTTTTACCCTGGCAGAGCACCTGACCGAAATTCAATACGGTCAGTTCCTCGCAGATACCGCTTACCAGCTTCATATCATGCTCGATCAAAAGAATCGTCAGGTTAAAATGATCCCTGATAAACCGGATGGTGTCCATCAGCTCCTGGGTTTCATTTGGGTTCATACCTGCAGCCGGCTCGTCCAGAAGCAGAAGCTTTGGTTCTGTAGCCATGGCCCTGGCAATCTCCAGCTTTCTCTGTTTGCCGTAAGGAAGATTTCCTGCCAGCAAATGTGCTTCTTTATCAAGGTCAAAGACCTTCAGGATCTCCATTGCCCGCTCATCCATCTCTTTTTCCGTCTTAAAATATTTCGGAAGTCTCAGGATGCCAGTCAGTGTGGAATATTTGTGACGGTTGTGCAGTCCTGCCTTAACATTGTCCAGAACAGGCATATCCTTGAAAAGCCTGATATTCTGGAAGGTTCTGGCAATGCCTGCCTTGTTGATCTCGATGGTGCTTTTGCCTGTAACGTCTGTTCCGTCCAGACGGATGATTCCCTCGGTGGGTTTATATACTCCGGTAAGAAGGTTAAATACCGTTGTTTTTCCTGCGCCGTTCGGTCCGATCAGTCCGTAGAGCTGTCCTTTTTCAATGGATAAATTAAAATTGTCAACCGCATGAAGGCCGCCGAACTGAATGGACAAATTATTTACTTCAAGAACTGCCATAATTAAGCTGCCTCCTTCTTTGTTCTGTTTCCTTTGATTTTTTCAATGACCCGGCTTCTCCAGTTCCGCGCTGCAGGTGCCCAGTTAAAGAGCATCATAGCAATCAGTACGATGGCATAGATCAGCATACGGTATGTGGAGAATCCACGAAGCAGCTCCGGAAGCGCATACAGGATAATGGTCGCGATAATGGAACCGCGCAGACTGCCGATTCCGCCCAGAACCACATACACAAGGATCATGATGGACATATTGTAGTCAAAGATAGAAACCTTCAGCATGGAAAGGTTGTGTGCGTAAAGTACACCTGCCACACCGGCAAGTGCTGCGGAAACGGTGAATGCAAGCAGTTTGTATTTTGTTACATCGATGCCGATGGACTCTGCCGCGATCCTGTTATCACGGGCAGCCATGATCGCGCGACCGCTTCTGGAATGAACCAGATTCTGCACGATAAACAGCGTGATAAGAATCAGGATAACACCGATCAGGAAGAAATTGTCCTTAATGTCTTTGTAAAGTGTGGAGGTTCCGGAAATACCAAGCGCACCCTTCATGATCTGCTTTCCGCCTGCAGCAAGCTTCAGATTCGCAGAGCTGGTGGCAGCATGGATACCGTTTTCGTCCACTCCCACGTATAAAATGTTGATCAGGTTTTTAATGATTTCACCAAATGCCAGGGTTACAATGGCAAGGTAATCGCCCCGGAGACGCAGTACCGGGATTCCGATGAGAATACCGAACACTCCAGCCACTGCCGCTCCCACAAGGATTGCGAGGATCAGTCTCGGCACGGAAGCCATGGAATCTCCCACCACCTGGGAAAACAGCGCGCTGGAATAAGCGCCCAGGCACATAAAGCCTGCATGTCCAAGGCTCAGTTCTCCTGAGAAGCCGACTACAAGGTTCAGTGAAACTGCTGCAATGATATAAACGCAAAGCGGAACAAGCAGTCCCGTAAGAAGCCTTGACAGGTTTCCTGTAGCGGAAAGGGTCTGTACTACGGCAAAGATCACGATTACCATTGCATATGTGATAAAATTATTTTTTGATGTCTTATTCATTTTCTTCATATCGGCCACCTTACACTTTCTCCTGAATGTTCTTGCCGAACAATCCGGCAGGTCTGACAAGAAGCACGATAATCAGCACTCCAAATACAATTGCATCAGCTACCTGGGAGGAGATATAAGCTCTTCCGAAAATCTCGATCACTCCCAGCAGAATACCGCCTACCATAGCTCCCGGAATCGATCCGATACCGCCGAATACCGCAGCGACGAAGGCTTTGATACCGGGCATGGCGCCTGTATACGGAGTCAGGGTAGGATATGCGGAACACAAAAGAAGTCCTGCTATTGCAGCAAGTCCGGAGCCAATGGCAAAGGTCAGGGAAATCGTAGCATTTACATTAACACCCATAAGCTGGGCTGCATCCCTGTCCTCGGAAACCGCCTGCATGGCGCGTCCTGGTTTTGTTTTCTTTACGAAATATGTAAGACAGCACATGATCACAATACATGCAGCGATCGTAACAATGGTGATTCCTTTGATCGTCAGTTGCCCGTCGAACAAAGTTACCGTAGGAACGTCAATGACCGTTACAAAGCTTTTTGCGTCTGCTCCGAAAATCAGCAGTGCAATATTCTGGAGCAAATAGCTGACACCGATTGCCGTGATCAGTACTGCCAGATTGGATGATGCCTTTCTGAGAGGCCGGTATGCAACCATCTCAATCGTAACACCCAGAACCGTACATACGATAACACCCACGATTACGGACAAAAGCGGAGACAGACCAGCCTTGGTGATGGCGGAAAGAATTACAAAAGCGCCGATCATGATGACATCTCCATGAGCAAAGTTCAGCATTTTTGCAATTCCATACACCATTGTGTAGCCCAGAGCGATAATGGCATATACGCTGCCTAAGCTTATCCCATCTTTTAAGTAAGATATAAAACTCATAGTGCACCTCATAAAATAGATTTATTGTTACAGAACCAAACGGAGTACTTTCCTATGACGAAAAAAATAAGGGACGGCCCATACTCACAGGTACCGTCCCCCGTTTCTCAAACGGCAATCCCCTGCGCAATCAGGGAAGTGTCATAAAATTCTAACACTGCCGAAGGATTACTCCATCATTTCATAAACACCGTCTTTAATTACAACAGCTTTTGGAGATTTGTCACACTCGCCATCTTCTGTCCATTTTGCTGTACCGGTAAGACCTTCAACCTCAATGTTCAGCATGGAAGCGGAAAGTGCTGCGCTGATATCCTCGTTGGACATATCCGGTGTGATACCTGCATCTTCTGCTGCTGCTTTGATCGCATAGATAACATCATAAGCGTCTGCTGCAAACTGGTTCGGTGTGTCACCGTTGTTTTCTTCGCCATATGCTGTTACAAAGTTTACAGTAGCCTCATCTTCTGCTGTTGCAGAGAAAGGTGTCAGAAGCATTACGCCTTCTGCGAGAGATGTATCAAAGTTCTCTACGGAAAGGATACCATCCATACCGTCTACGCCGAAGAATGTAACATCAAGGTCTGCGTCTGCTGCCTGCTGCAGGATCAGTGCGCAGTCAGAATAGTAGTTCGGCAGGAAAAGAAGCTCTGCTCCGCTCTCTTTGATCTTGGAAAGCTGTACGGAGAAGTCTGTATTGCTGTCTGTTGTATATGCTTCGTCAGCAACAACTTCCAGACCATATTCGGCAGCACCCTCAACAAATGCGTCGTGGATACCTACATTGTAGTCTGCCATGGAATCATAGAGAACTGCAACCTTGGTAGCAAGTCCTTTTTCGGAAATGTATTCTGCAGATTTAGTTCCCTGCATCGGGTCTGTAAAGCACATACGGAACTCATTGGAGCCTGCTGTGATACAATCTACAGCACTTCCGGATGGTGTGAACAGGAATGTGCTCTCAGCAGCCTCTGCGCCTACTGCGATACAAGCGCCGGATGTTACGGTACCGCAAAGCATCTGCATTCCTTTGTCAAGAAGGTCATTGTATGCGTTTACAGCCTTCTCCGGATCTCCCTGGTCATCGCCAGCGTCAAGAAGCTCTACCTGATATCCGTTAAATCCGCCTGCTTCGTTAACTTCATCAATTGCAATTTTTGCTGCGTTGTATACGTTTGTACCATACTGTGCATAGTCACCGGTCATAGGTCCGATAACGCCAACCTTGAAGGTTTCTTCTTCAGCAAAAGCTGTTACAGGGGTCATTGCACTTACTGCCATAGCTGCTGCTGCAGTAACGCTCAGTACTTTTTTCAAATTTCTCATAATAAATCTCCTCCTTGTTTTTCTTAGAGTGTCGGCAGGTTATCCTTCTGTCAGTCCTGATAAACGTAAAAAGCCCACTGGGAGTTGTCCAGCCGGCCTTGGCTTCCTACTGACTTTTTCTCTTTACTACTTTAATGTTAAGATTATAGCATCATGTTTTTTTGAATGCAAGTGCTATTTAATAATTTTTTTAGAATTATGCGTGGAAATATCTGCATTTATGGCGAAAAAGTCTGGTGAACGTTTTCACCAGACTCTTTTGTCTTCATTTATTCATTTGGCAACGTCCTTATGCGATTGCTTTCTTTGCGATCTCAGCCAGTGCTGCGAAGCCTGCTGCATCGTTTACTGCCATCTCTGCAAGCATCTTTCTGTTGATGTCGATGTTTGCAACCTTCAGGCCGTGCATCATTTTGCTGTAGGATAAGCCATTCATTCTGGCTGCTGCGTTGATACGAGCGATCCAGAGCTGTCTGAACTGGCGTTTTCTCTGCTTTCTGCCTGCGTAGGAGCTGGTAAGTGCTCTCATTACGGACTGTTTTGCTACTCTATACTGTTTGGAACGTGCTCCTCTGTAACCTTTTGCCAGTTTCAATACACGATTATGTTTTTTCTTTGCGTTTAAGCCGCCTTTAATTCTTGCCATTTCTTATTTTCCTCCTGTTCGTCGTCTTCTATATCTTATAAATATGGTAATGCTTTCTTCATGCTCTTAACATTTGTAGAATCAACAACAGTAGATTTTCTCAGATTTCTCTTTCTCTTCTGAGATTTTTTTGTTAAGATATGGCTCTTGTAAGCTTTATTTCTTACTAATTTTCCTGTACCTGTCTTTTTGAAACGCTTTGCTGCTGCTCTACAAGTTTTAATTTTTGGCATTGTAATTTCCTCCTTGATTTTGGTATTTCTCTGTATAATTTTAACGTTTTTCAGTTAAAAACATAGTCATGCTTCTTCCCTCTACCTTCGGAGCCTTCTCCACGGTAGCCACGTCCTTAAGCAAATCTGCAAAATCGTCAAGCACATGCTTGCTGCTTGCCATATGTGCCATTTCTCTTCCGCGGAAACGTAAGGTAACCTTTACTCTGTCACCTTTGGAAAGGAATTTTTTTGCTGCATTTACTTTCGTCATCAAGTCATTGGTATCAATGTTTGGAGAAAGACGCACTTCTTTGACATCGATGGTCTTCTGCTTTTTCTTGGCTTCTTTTTCTTTTCTGGCAAGCTCATAGCGGTATTTGCCGTAATCAATGATTTTGCATACCGGCGGCTTTGCCTGGGGGGCAATTTTTACTAAATCAAGCCCTGCCTCCTGAGCTTTGAACATTGCTTCCTTTGCGGACATGATGCCAAGCTGCGCTCCGTCCGGACCAATTAAGCGGACCTCTTTGTCCCTGATTTGTTCGTTGATCATTAAATTGCTAATTGTTGTGCACCTCCATACCTGATAGATAATCCAATACTCTCATTTCCCCTTGCAGGAAATCCCTGCCTCGCGTACCTGATACAACAGCCTCATTTCCCTGTTTCTCCTCAAAGTTTTCTGCAAAGAAAAAAGTGCGGACAGAATCCACACTTCTCTTAATTACACTATGGGAAAGTATCCTTACCCAAGTCGCTGTGCAATATTTACCCGAGTCGCCAGTCTGCGCTGAGGTGAGAGTGTCACTCTGCTTTGTTTTATCACGTACTTGGATAGGATAGCACCTTTTCCATGAAATGTCAAGCGTTTTAAAAAATTCTTATACGGAAATTGCTCCCAATGCTTCCATGACAGCAAATACCAGAATTGCAACCAGGCAGACCGGGGCAATATATTTGATCATGACATTGTAAAACTTCTTAACCCTGAACTCACCGTTTATTTCCACCTCATCAATGATCAGCTTTGGCTTCACCACATAGCCGATGAAAATGCAGGTCAGAAATGCCACGATCGGCATCAGGATACTGTTGCTGATAAAGTCACAGAAATCCAGCAGGCTCATACCCATCGGCGCGATGAAATCCCAGATTCCAAATCCCAGAGAAACAGGAACGCCGATCAGGATAAGGAAGATCATGATCACGGTACAGGATTTTTTTCTCTTCCAGCCGAACTTGTCGCTTACGATGGAGACAAGCGTCTCTGTCAGGGAAATCGATGAGGTAAGGGCAGCAAACAGTACCAGAAGGAAGAATACTGCGCCTACCACCGTACCGAATTTCATGCTCTGGAATACCTTTGGCAGTGTGACGAACATAAGGCTTGGGCCTTTTCCCAAAGCCTCCTCACTTCCGCCTGAAAAGGCAAATACGGCGGGAATGATCATAAGCCCTGCCATAAATGCAATGCCTGTATCAAAAAGCTCGATCTGACGTACAGACTGCTCCAGGTGAGCTTCTTTGCGCATATAGGAGCCATAGGTGATCATGATACCCATTGCAAGGGACATGGAATAGAAAAGCTGTCCCAAGGCCGCCAATACTGTTGTGGCGCTGAAGCGGCTGAAGTCCGGCATCAGGTAATATTTGACACCTTCCATGGCACCTGGCTGCATCATGCTGAACACAGCGATAAACACAGTCATGACGATCAGTACAGGCATCATGATGCGGCTTGCCTTTTCGATTCCTTTTTCCACACCGAAGCGGACTACCACCATGCCAAGCCCTGCGTAGATCAGGAAAAATACCACCGGGGCGGCTGGCTGGACAATGAAGGATGTAAAGAAATCATCCGACGCAGCCTGGGATACCTGATTCGTTACAAAAACCGTAAAATATTTCAGGACCCATCCGCCGATCACGCAATAGTACGGTGTAATGATAAACGGAACCAGACAGGAAAGATAGCCCAGAAATTTGAATTTTTTATTCAGAGTCTCATAAGCGCCAACTGCGCTTAACCGTGTCTTTCTTCCCAGCGCAATCTCTGTGATCATCAGTGCAAAGCCAAAGGATACTGCTAATATCAGATAGACAAGTAAAAAAATACCACCCCCGTGTTTGGCTGCAAGATACGGAAATCTCCAGAGATTGCCCAAACCCACAGCGGAGCCGGCAGCGGCCAGAACAAATCCCAGTTTGTTGGTAAAACTGCCTCTTTGCTGTTCCATAAATTTAATTTCCCCCTTTGTATTCTGCGGCCGCAGCTTTATCCCATCCATATGATATCTCCGCGCCCGCTTTTTATCCATTAATGAATAAAGTATATCATTAATTTCTGCTTAAGTATATACATAATCTTTTGTTTTCGGGGCAAAATATTCCCATGCTGAATAAAAGGAGGAAAAACCATGACTATTTTGAAATGTTCAGCCACTACCTGTATGTACAACGAAGACATGCTCTGTTCAAGAGGTGAAATCGACGTAATGGGCGAAAGCGCTCAGAGAGCCGATGAAACCTGCTGCGGAAGCTTCCGTGAAAGAGGCAGCTCTGCCACGAACAGTGCAAAAAACAGTTGCGGCTGTGAGACGATCCAGATCGACTGTAAGGCTCAGAACTGTACCTACAATGAGCACTGCAAATGTACCGCTGCTGCTATTGACGTAGGCGGTTCCGGCGCGGAGACAAGCCAGGAAACAAAGTGCGAAACCTTTGAATGTCAGTAGTAAAACTTAATAGGGCTCTCAGTTGAGCCAAAATGAGGCTGTCGCACCTGCTAATTCAAATTAAATCTGAATTAGCAGGGCGGCAGCCTTTTTTAGGTAAAACGCTAAATATTTGCGCGTAAAGACGGGATGTTCAAAAAGTGGGATCTGTGATACAATAGCCAGTGTAGTATGAATTATATGGATTGGAGTGACATCATGAACGATACAGGCATTCGGCCGCAGGTGCTTACGGAAATTCAGGAACTGGCGCAGAAATATGGAATTGAAAAAGTTATTTTATTCGGTTCCAGAGCCCGGGGCGATTTTAAGCGTACCAGCGATATTGACCTTGCAGTAAAGGGCGGAGATTTCACACGTTTCGCTCTGGATGTTGACGAGGAGACCTCAACGCTTCTGAAATACGATATTATTGACCTGGATCGTGATATACAGGACGAATTGCGGGAATCCATACAAAAGGACGGGAGGATAATTTATGAAAAAATATGAAAACTTTTGTTCATCCCTGGCTAATATGAAAGAAATCTATAATTACGAAGAGCCATACGATAATGTTATATTAACAGGTTTAGTTGGCTTATATGAAATATGCTTTGAGCAGGCATGGAAGATGATGAAGGAGATTCTGGAGAACCATGGTTATGAAGAAAGTGCCACCGGATCCCCAAAGCTTATTCTGAAAACAGCTTATAAAGCGGGCATGATCAAGGACGAGTCCCTTTGGCTGAAGGCTCTTCAGGAAAGAAACAATGTAACCCATTCATACAATCAAAAGATAGCTCTGGGCATTGTCTCACAGGCGAAAGAGAATTTTTATCATATGTTCTGTGAATTAAAAAATGAAATAGAAAGCAATTGGCTCTAATGAATAACAGAGCAATCTCCAAAATTCCTCTAAAAAAAAGAGCAGGGCGACTTTGTGTGCCTTGCTCTTTTGCGGATTGCCTTATGACCTATTTATAATACGCTTTCACAAAATCCTCCGCCTCATTCCCTGGCAACTGGAATTCCTCCGCTATCTTTTTTATCACTTCCTGCTTTGGCATTTTCCAGTCATATGCCGCTTTTACGAGGGCAGCAATACCGAATTTTTTTCCTTGTATTTCTCCCCCTGAGTGCAGGTCATTTCTCAGGCTTTGCATCCAGTAATTCTTCTAGAAGGGACGGCCAGGAAAGCCATCCCGACTGTTTTACATGTTCCCGCTCACTAAAATCACACCATAATTACACGGCAGGGTAAGCTTCACGAAATAATTGCCGTCTTCTTTTTTCACAACCTCAGCCTCTTTGATCTCACCGGTGAAGGTGTCCCATATCTCCGGCACCATTTCTGTTCCGGAAATTCTTGCCACAATGGTTTCCGGCTTGTCGGAGTAGTTCATAAACAGCGTGTGGCGCTTGTCATCCTTCAGGTATCTGGTGAACAGGACACCGGAAAGATCCTCTCCCGTATGGATGTACGGGTCGATCAAAAAGCTGTCATAGACAGGATGGTTATTTACCGTTTCCTTTACGCCTTCTACGATTTCCACAGGCATTGGTATGATTTCCCTGATTTTTGCGTATACTGCATCTTTATCCTCTACAGGTATTACGATAAAATTCTCACTGTCCGACAGCTCCCGGAAGATCTCCCGAAGCTCCTCGTCTGCCGCCTGCGGCATTGCGTAACACGGAACCTCTCCAACTGCCAGCACAGTTCCCCCTGCTGCCGTAAAATCCTTGCAAAGCCTCGCAGCCTCTATACAAAGGACCTCGCACATAGGCAGCACCAAAACGGAAAACTCCTGACCATTGATTCGGTTCACGATCTTTTTCCCTGAAACCTCGAAATTCTCCACCGCATCCTTGTGGAGCAGATCAAAATCCAGATTTTCTGAAGACAGTCCATTTAGCAAAAGCTGGACTTCCCTGTCGATCCGCTCCGCCTTTTCATCCTTCAAAAACGCACCATGGAAAAATCCATGGGTAAAATTCTGATCCGGCAGATAGTGAAGCCAGAAGCTTTCCATCGGATGATAGACAAGCACATCCGCCTCCGCCTTTCCTCCTGTCAGGGCATAATGAAGCCTGCGGACCATGGCGTTTCCTTCCTTCATCCGGTCCCATCCCTGCCACTGGAAAAACTGTGACGGCGGCCAGTCGTTTTTGCGGTTTCCTCTGTCCGAGTAGAAAAATCCGTGATTGATGATGATCTTCATGCCCTGCTGGAACATCCAGGTAATGATACGGATATACTCCTCAAAGGTCATATCCCAGCCGCAGCCTGCAAACACCTCCACCGCAGCATTTTCCCTTCCATAAGAATGGGCGCCGCAGGCGGTAAATTTAATATTCAGGCTTCCGATGCCCTTTCCCAGATGGTCTGCACCTGCACAGTCCAGATAACGGTTCTGGCGCAGATAATCCCCGCTGTAGCGGGCATGTCCGAACAATGTCTCCTCCCCGAGAAGATGGGCAAAAAGCCCGATCCCATGTTCATTACACCAGTCATGGATCTTTTTGAAATAATTCTCCTGAAACAGCGCTGCAACCACGTCGAAATAGTCGCACCGTACCCGCCCCGCTTCCACTCCCGGACGCACGAGCTGATACAACACAGGAGCCAGGCTGTATCCCTTTCTCTTTTCAAACTCATTGACAAAATCACGGCTCCACACAAGTGCATGGCACATTCTCGTCTCATCGTTAAACACACATTTTATAGTGCTTCCGAAATATTCCGGATATCTCTCATAATATTTTTCATAGGTAGACTCCAGGAATGTCTGAGTTGCCTCACCGTTGATATAGCTCACCTGAAGATTTCCACCGTACTCATATAAATCGCTCTGCACCCTGATCACATAGGCAACGGCATCCCTGTCCGCTGAAAACTCAAACTCCGGCCCAAACATCAGATCTGACAGATAGTCCTGTATGTGATATGGCTTTCCCGTCTCCTCATCCACCACTGCCACATTAAACGCATACTGGGACAGATCCGAATCCTTTTTTACGGAAAACAGTCCCTTTCCCGTTATATCCTTAAGCTGAACACGGAATTTCTCCCCCGCAGGGATCCGGATCTCCTCAATGGTCAGATACCGTTCCCGGAAATCTTCATTCTTTGTCAGAGTCTGTCCACAGGTTCCCGCAGGCCAGTCGATCTCATCGTAGAGCCATACCGGTTCCTGATTTTCTTTTTTATAATTCAGAACCGTTCCGATCTTTTCAAACCAATCATCGTCCAGATAGCCGCCGATGTAGCCGTCGCCCATATTGGTGCGGGCATGGGGATTTGTACACCTTACTCCCACATCACTCTGCATCTTAAGCTGACGGAGAAGCTCCTCATTTTCCAGTTTGTCATTCCAGAACCATAAGGGGCACTGGCTTTCATCCAGTGATTTTTCCTCTATCGGATTTTCCCATATTCTCCTGTCCATATGTACCTCCTGTTATTTATAATACCCCCAGCGGACAGGATGCGTCGTCCCCTTGTCCACTGAGGGTAGCTATGGTTCACGACAGATAGCGGATATAATCTGCCGCTGTCCCCACATGTTTTGTGTTATAAATAATTCCGATCATTGCATTGCTTTTGGAATAACACCCGCTTTTTGCAAGCCCGGGCAGCCCATCTCTGTATATTCCTACCGGTTTTCCCTCATAGTAATACAGGTTTGCCCCATACCTGGAAAGCTCCTCCTCTGTAAAGCATTCCCGCAGATCAAGAAACGTGCCGGATCCTGCATATTTCTCAAAGTCCTGCTCCAGAAGTCCGCAAACATCCAGCTTTTCGGTTCCGATGTCCGAATAGAATCTGGAAAGGCTTGTCATGGCATAGGTGCTGGATGTGGAATCCGAAAAAAGGTAAGAATTCTGAAAGGAAACCGTATCCGCATCCATTCCCGCAAAAGAGGCAAAATCCTGCTCCATCTCCTCCTCAGACACGGACGCATGACAGTCCACCAGCATGGCGGAAAAAGCCAGTTCCTTTTCCACCGCTGCGGCACGCACCCAGTATCCGGTGATCAGGAGCACTGCCAGTATTGCAAGAAACGGTGCCTTATAATACATCCAGAAATACTCTGTCTTTTCCCTCGCATTCTTACCCTTTAACATCTTACCATCCTTTCTCCATCAGCCCTTTACAGCACCTGCTGCAATACCATTGATAAACTGCTTCTGCAATAAGGTAAACAGAATGATCAGCGGCAGCGCACAGAGCACGCAAGCTGCAAACAGTACGTTCCACTGTGCCGGGTTCTCTTTATCGCCAAGGAACTGGATCATTCCTACCGGGAGAGAATACTGATCCTTCTTGGAGATAAATACCATCGGATAGAAGTAATCGTTCCAGATCCACAGACCCTGTGTGATAATGGTGGAAACCGTAGCAGGCTTCAGAAGCGGGAATACCACGGAACTGAAACGCTTCCACAGTCCGGCGCCGTCCAGATATGCGGATTCCTCGATCTCCACCGGAACGCTCTTCATAAATCCGGCATACAGGAATACGGAAAACGGCATGGAACAGGTAATAAACATCAGCATTGGCGTAAATCTGGTGTTGGGGATTCCCAGTCTGGAAATCATCTGTGCAATGGGTACGATAACCATCTGTGACGGTACGATCAGTCCGGAGATAAAGAAGAAATACAAAAATCTTGCGAACTTTGATTTGATACGTCCGATGGGATAAGCTGCCATGGTTGCAAACAGCACAACCAGGATAACGGAGCCCGCTGTGGTGATCAGGCTGTTAAAAAACTCCTTGGGGTAATTCATATTGGCAAATGCCTTTTTATAGCTTTCCAGAGAGAACTGTGAAAACAGAACCAATGGGGAAGCCTGGTTCTCCGGAACTCTTAAGGAGCTTGAGAACACGATCACAAGGGGTGCAATTACAATAATGCAGAACAAAACAATGATGACATACAGCGCAAAGATCCTGGGAGACATTTTCTCAACCTTTTCTTTTTCCACATATGCGTCTTTTTTTCCAAATGCCATTATAATTCCACCTCCCTCTTATTCAGGAAATACAGCATAAATACTGTGATTAAAATGATCAGTAAGAACGACATTACGGAGAATGCGCTGGCACGACCCATCTTCTGGTCGTCGAATGCCATCTCGTAGATCTGGAACATCAGTGTCTTTGTGGATTTTCCGGGACCGCCGTTTGTCATAATGAAGGAATAGTCGAATGCCTTCAGTCCGGCAATTACATTCAGGATCACGTTAATGGTAATAGTTGAAGAGATCAGCGGGAGCTTTACCTTGCGGATTAACTGCCATTCCGTACAGCCGTCAATTCTTCCTGCTTCCAGAAGGCTTTCGTCCACAGTCTGCAGACCTGCCAGGTAAATGATCATGGTCGTTCCGAAGCCCTTCCAGATCTCTACGATAGCGATGGCGTAAAGAGCTGTCTTAAAGTTTCCAAGAGGATTGAACGCGGAACCGTCCAGTCCCACCAGATTCATAAGTCCGGCGATCATACCGGAGCCTGGCATATAAACGTAGGACCAGATAAAGCCTACTACGATGGCGCTGAACAGTGCCGGAAAATATGCGCAGGTACGGAACAGACCCTTTGCCCGGATCTTCATATTCAGCAGCATGGCAACAGCAAGGCCGATCAGGTTGCTGCAGATTACCATGACAACCGTATAGATCAGTGTATTTTTTGCGGAATTCATCAAGGTTCCATTGTCAAAAATCTTGATATAGTTCTTCATTCCCACAAAATCAAAATCGTAATTAATACCGTTAAAGTTTGTCACGCTGTAATAAAACAACTGAAGAATGGGGAATATCCAGAATACCAGGAAAAACGCCATTGCCGGTATTAAAAATACATACATCCTGTTTGGAAATACCAGTGAGGTATTTCCGGATCTTTTCTTTTTTGTCATAAAGACCTCCCTCTCCCTTAAGCGGGTTTGTGCTTATTGGGGAAAAAAGAAGGACCTGATCGGCCCTTCTTCTTTTCATTTCTGCCGGTTAGTCATCAAGCAAATCTTCGAATTTGTCCTGCATACCTTCTGTGATATCTTCTACCTCGGTTCCCTGTCCGCCGATCATCTCGCTGAACAGCTCTTCCATAGTTCCCTCGGTTCCTGCCGGCCATGCCTGGTTGCACCAGTGGAAAGCTTTTCCGTCGTTCAGAAGCTCGATAAATGGAGCAAACAGCTCGGAGTTCGGAGCATCCTCGATTCCGTTACCATATGTAAGAATGTTTCTTCCGGTGTTTACATAAGCATCCCATAATGGAGATTCGCCGTCCATCCAGTAGTCGATGATCGCTTTGCACTCATCAATATGCTTGGAGCCGGAGTAGATCGCATAGCCTGCGGAAAGGCAGGTAGCTGTGTATACGTTTCCGTCATCCTGGTCGCCTGGCAGCGGGAAGTATCCTCTTTCAAATGCCCCGCCTTCGCCTTCAGCCAGAAGTGCGGCTGCGTTGAAGGAACCGTCAAAGGTCATAGCTGCTTTTCCGTCGATGAACTGCTGGATCGCCTGGGAAGCGCCGGTTCCAAGGGACTGGCTTGCATCAATATATCCTTCCTCATATAGTGTTCCGTACATTTCCAGTACGTGATCCCATGTGCCTTCATCGGTGAAGGAGGTGTCCTCTGTACGGAGCTGTGCATCGAAATCAGGATTCTTGGAATAAATCTCGTTTGCAGCAAGCTGATACAGACCAAACTGCATAACATACATATCCTTATCACCCATTGCGATCGGCTGATAGCCAGCATCTTTGATCAGCTTACAGTCCTCAAGGAACTCATCCCACGTTGTTGGTACGGACTCAATACCGCACTCTGCAAAAATATCTTTATTATAGTAGGTTCCCAGAATAGCAACACCGCCGGAAATTGCATAGGTGGTATCCTCATAGGTCATGCCGGAAACATCGTTTAAAAGATCCATAACCTTCATGTCGCCCATGTCTGTCAGATAACCCGCTTCAGCCAGAGAATAGCAGGCATTGGAGCCAGCGTACATAGGCTGTACCAGGATAATATCCGGGCACTCTCCGGATGCCAGCTTTGTTTTCAGAGCTGTATAGTAGTTGTCATCAGGAAGCTTTGTAACCTCCAGTGTCACGTTCGGCCATTTTTCTTTTACCAGCTCCGGAAGCTGTGTAGTCTCAAAATCGTTGGGCTGCTCTGTTCCGGATACCATCATGGTAATGGTAACGTCACCTGCATTTTCGATCGCGGTTTCGTCGTAAGCCATAACGTTTCCTGCTGTTAATCCAACGGTCATTGCTGCTGCACCGAGGATTGCTGTTAATTTCTTTCCTTTCATATTGGTATTCCTCCTGTTTTGTTTTCTTGCTTTACATTTTAGCACGCCCATGGTATACTTTTGTTGGTTATATCAGTGCACATTTTTTATTCAGATTTTGAGGTTTTCCATGAAGCTCCGTACAAAAGTATTCTGCATTTTTACCAGCGTTGCGATCATCCCGCTGCTGATCCTTACTGTGTTTGCATATGGGCGTTACCGGGATATTATCCATCAGCGCATGGATGACATTTCTTCAACCTTATTCGACAATGCCCTGGAACAGGCCAACGGTGTTCTGGAAGGCATTAAACAGGCTGCCGGAACCTTTACCTTTTACTCCGACAGCGATTTTTCTATTGTAGAAAATCTTCAGGATTTTTCCGATTCCCAGCAGCCGTTCAATCCTTATGACGAATTTAAGGCAAATCAGAATATCAAGTTTATGTGCCAGAATATTCTGTATACCTATGATGACCTGTACAGTATCTATGTGTTTACTCCTTCCGGCGCGATCCTGGGCGGCAGCTCCCACAGAAACGGCGAACTGCAGCTTCGCTATGACCCCACCGGGGATGGATGGTATCAGGATACCGTAGAACTGGACGGCGGCCTGTACGTAAGCCCTGTTGGAAAACACACAATGTTCACCGGAAATAAAGACTCTGTTTTCTTTGCCCAGAGCCTGCGGGATGTCTATACCCATGAGTTTTTGGGTGTTCTTGTCCTGAACTATGACCCTTCTATTTTTGATCTGAGCCTTGTAAACACCATGCCGGACATCGCTCTGCTGACGATTGACAACACAGAAACTTCCGCTGTTCTGTACAGCAATATTGATGGCTTTGCCTCCGATTTTCCCGACAGACACCGCCAGATCATGAAACAGGATCTGGCTATCTCCCCCTTAAGATTGACGGCTGTCATTGATTATGACACTTTATTTGATGAATTCAGCCTCACCGCGATGCTTCTGATCCTTATCGCCGGAGCCTGTGCCCTGGGCATTATCCTTCTTTCCTATGCACTCAGCAAAAACCTCGTTTATCCCCTTGAGCATCTGAGCCGCAAGATGGCAAGCCAAAAGGGACACAGTCTGGAAATGACAGGGCGCTATCTGAACAGGACAGACGAGATCGGTACTCTTTACAATGAATACAATTCCATGGTGGAGGAGCTGAATGCCTCCGTCAAAAAGGATTACGAGGACAGGCTTGTGATCCTGGATGCCCAGATGAAGTCCCTGGAGGCAAGGATCAACTCCCATTTTCTCTTTAATACCCTGGAGTCCATCAACAGTATGGCAGAACTTGAGGATAACGAACAGATCGCCACCATGTCGCTGGCTCTTGGAAATATGTTTCGCTACACCATAAAAACCCAAAGCGAGCTTGTTACCATTGCGCAGGAGCTTGGGCATGTATCAGACTATGTTGCCATTCAGCAGATCCGGTACAGCAACCGTTTCCAACTCCTCATTGAGATGGAAAATTCCCTGAAAAGCCAGAAGGTACTAAAACTCATCTTACAGCCTCTTGTAGAAAATGCACTCTATCACGGACTGAAATACTGCACGATCGGTGATACCATTATGATCCGGGGCTGGCTGGAAGGCAACTGTATATTGCTGGAAGTATCAGACAATGGTCAGGGAATGACGCAAGAACAGTTGGAAAGCCTTACCCGTAAGCTGAAAGAGGAACCCTCCTTTACAGAGCTTGGTCACCGCAACAAACAGAGCATTGGTTTGAAAAATATACACTCCCGAATTGAACTTTATTACGGCCGCGGTTATGGCCTCACCATCAGAAGCTGCCAAAACCAGGGCACTTCCATCCAGATCAGGCTTCCCCTGATTGCAAAGGAGGACAACAGATCATGTACACCTATTTAATTATTGACGATGAAGAATTGATACGGAAAGGGACCATAAAGAAGCTTTCTGCTATGGAAGATCAGGTCACTTGCATCGGTGAGGCAGAAAACGGTCAGGATGGCATTGAGAAGATCAAGGAGCTTCATCCTGACATTGTTGTCCTTGACATGCAGATGCCCATTATGGACGGTACCAGACTGCTGCCCTACCTTGCGGAAAACTATCCGAACCTTCCTTTGATCGTGATCAGCGGATACCGGGACTTTGATTATATCAAGCAGGCGATTTCCGCCCAGGCCATTGATTATGTCCTGAAGCCTTTTGGAAAAGAGGCTATACAGAAATGTATGAGTGATGCTCTCAAACGGCTGGAGGACCAGAATGCCATCCGCACCCAGCTTTCCAACAGTGAAGAGGAAAAAGAAGCGGCTTATTACGAATATGACCTGCAAATACTGCGCAGCCTGATCCTGGGCTATCATACCGATACCACATCCATTTCCTCACAAAAACTTAATTTCATCAACCAGCTTCACGATTTCATTCTCATCACCTTCTATTTCACGGAGGTTCCTCAGGAACAGGCCATACAGGAATGGGTGACAGATCATGGCTTCGGAGATCTGGCTCTGTATCTTGGAAATCCTTCGGATAAACGGATGGGCTTTCTCCTCCTCTTTATCCCGGAGGACAGCATTCTGCCCAACAGACAGCTCACCCAGCAGGTTATCGAGGCATTCATCCCATGGGCTGAAGATTGTAAAACTCCCGTGCTGGCAGGCGTCAGCCGGACTCACAACAATCTGGAACAATTGAACACAGCATTCCAGGAAACGGCTGCTGCCTTGAATCACCAGAAGCTTTCGGATCAGCCCTCCAACTATTACTACTATCAGGAGTCCAATCCCCGCAGCATCACCTGGGACAAGCAGGATGAATTCCTGTTCCGTATTGAATCGGGAATGACCTCTGCTGTGGAGGAAATGACCAATGAGCTGTTTTGCTATTACCGGACCATTCCCGATTTCACCCTTTCGGATGCCAAGTATCACTGCTATCTTCTCTCGGACCAGTGCCGGCTGATTTTGAATTACTACATGAACCAGACAAATGACAAGCCTGGCTCCAACAGCATGCAGAATGTGGTGAACCGTATTTTCCATGTGGATGACCTGAAAAAGTATTATCTGCAGTTTTTCCTGAATCTGGCTTCCCTGCTCCAAAGCCAGAGTGTTTATGCGGGAGATGATGTCATTGAGAACATCAAGGTTTACATGGAGCGCAATTACCAGAAAGATATTACCCAGGAATATATCTCCTATCTCTTTTACATCAACCGAAGCTATTTAAGTACGCTGTTTAAGGCTAAGACAGGAGAAAAGTTTGTAGATTACCTGAACAGCATCCGCATAGAAAAAGCTAAGGAGCTTCTGGCAGGCTCCCAGCGGAAAATGTATCAGGTTGCCAGGGCTGTGGGCTACGATAACGTGAAGTATTTCTTCCGGGTATTTAAAAAGAAAACGGGCATAACCCCGGAGCAATACCGCCTTCAGGCAGAAAAGAACCAGGAAAAGGCTTAAGTGCCTTTTCCCGGTCCTTCTCGTTTTTACGGAGTATAATCTTCCACTGCTTTTTTCCTGCTGCCTGACAATAGGTTTACCAGAACACCAGCTACGATCAGAACTGCCCCTGTCCAGAAGGTCATTCTGATTTTTTCCCCAAGGAAAATAATTCCCAGTCCCGCTGATACCAGCGGCTGTATCGGATAGAAGGCAGAGCATGTTCCGGCCTCCAAAACAGAAAGGCTCTTGTTCCACAAAAGATAAGCAAGCCCTGTACATAGAATGCCCATATAAGCCAATGCTGCCACGCATGAAAAATCCGGGTGGAGCCCACCTTCTGCCTGCACCTCCCACAGACATACAGGCAAGTAAAGCATGGCTGCCACTCCCGCGCTGTTTCTCGTAATCTGCAGAGGCTCGTAATTTTGTGTTACCTTTCTTGACATGACCGATACGACAGACCAGAGTACTACGGAAAACAGAGACAGCAGAATTCCATTCATCCCGGCCCCTTCGCCTCCTGATCCAAGAATCACATATACCCCTGACAGCGCCAGAAAAATACCGGCTATTTTCCCAAAGGTAACCGCTTCTCCCAGTAGAAACATGGCAAATAAGGTCATTGTCACAGGATTCAGAGAGTTGATCAGGGATGCAATCGAAGCTCCTGCATATTTTGTTCCCAGAAGCTGCGCACCCACAGCGATAAAATATCCCGCTCCTCCAATGAGCAGTACATATTTATAATCCCTCCTGTCCATTTTCTTTTTCGTTTTTCCCTGCAGTACACATAGAGTTAAAAACGCAATGACAAAACGTACAAAGGAAATGGTAAATGGCGGTAGCTTTCCAAGTGTATATTTACTCACTACATACAGACTGCCCCACAAAACAAATGTCAAAAACAGATATATATATCCTTGTTTTTTACTTATCATCCTCTGCGCCCTTCAAGCTGTTCGCTATAGCTTTTTGCCTCTTCAAAGCAATTTGACTGGTATGCGATGGTAAGAAGTCTTGCCACACACGCCTTCAGCTCATCTCTGGAAAGACTTCCGTCGGCAAGCGCTGTCCGGATGCTGTCCAGGTCCTCCTGGCATCCTGGCATGATCAGATCATTGCCTGCTGCCATACATTTCCATGGCAGGCTTCCGCCGTCTGCATCTGTAGTGGTCCAGTCTGTCATAACGACGCCCTGAAATCCCCATTCTTTTCTCAGGACCTTAGTACACAGGTCATAGCTGTTTGCTGAATGGACCCCGTTTACAAGATTGTAGGAGGTCATAACCGCCATAGGCTGTGAGGTTTTTACTGCAATCTCGAAGCCCTTCAGATAGATCTCGCGAAGTGCACGCTCTGACAGGATACTGTCCGCACCCTTTCGGTTGTCCTCCTGATTATTGCAGGCAAAATGCTTGATGGTCGTACCAATCCCATCACCTGCCTGAACCCCCTTTGTCATGGCAGCCGCCATCACACCGCTGACAACCGGATCCTCGGAATAATACTCAAAGTTTCTGCCGCAGAGCGGGTCACGGTGGATATTCATGCCAGGTGCCAGCCACCAGGTAATGCCGAATTCCTGCATCTCCTCGCCAACTGCTTTTCCCACCTTTTCCATCAGTTTCACATCCCAGGTCTGGGCAAGCAAAGCTCCTACCGGAATCGCCGTACAGAACTGATAGTAAGTGGACGCATTCTCATGCTCCACATGCTCTGCAAAAAATCCTCCTTCAATGGCATCCAGGAAGCCCTGGGAATAAACGGAGCCGTCCTCATTTGACACCTGGTATTTCTGGATCAGGCGCAACCCTGCCGGGCCGTCTGCCATAGGCATTCCGGGGATTCCGTATTTTTCATCCAGAACGGAGCTTGTCTCTCCTGCCGCGCCGGGAACCATAATTCCCGCAGAACCTAACGCGCTGCTGGTCTGTCCCTTGGCGATTTCTCCGATCACCATATGTATCAATTCCTCATCGTTCAGCTTTTCTGTCAGCTCCCAGGCCATCCTCTCAGCCTCACACTCCTGATATACGGGAAGCTTTTCTTCCTTTACAGTCAATGAGAGCTTTGGAAGCTTCTTTTCTTCCAGCTCGCCGTGCCATTTTTCCTCAAAGGCTTCTCCCACCTGAAGAGAATGAAGCTCTTCGCACAGATCCTCCTGCAATTCACAGATTGGAGTGGTCTTTTCCACTATGGAATCCTTTTCCACCTCCAGCGCGCCGTACAAAGTAAGGTTATCCGAGGAATTTCCTGCCCAGATTCCATACAGACCTTCCTCCAGGAGCCATGCACTTTTTTCTTCATCAAAGGATGCCAGTGCCTTTACCGGGAAAGAAATCTCCACGGCTTCACTTTCATCAGGCTTTAAAAGCTCTGTTTTTGTAAAGCCGCACAGCCTTTTTAATTCCTTTGGGAGCCCCTGCTGCGGACAAGTGGCATAGACCTGTACCACTTCTTTTCCTGCATAGGACTTTCCTGTATTTGTGACGTTTAATTTCACAGTGATCTTCTGTTCTTCCTGATCTGTACTTAAAACCTCTTCCCTGCCGGAGATTCGGAAATCCGTATAAGAAAGGCCGAAGCCAAAGGAATACCGCGGTTTTACCTCAAAGCTGTCAAAATAGCGATAACCCACATAAATGCCTTCCTCATAATACGCCTTATCCACATTTCCGTCATTGTGGCTGAAATGCGCTGCTGTGGGATAATCCTCGTATTTTACGGCCCAGGTATCGGTCAGCTTTCCGCTGGGGACTGCTGCTCCGCTGAGAATATCAGCCAGGGCATTTCCGCCCTCCATGCCGGCCTGTACCATATACAGAACACTCTCGATATTTGGGTATTTTTCCAGGCAGCTTAAATCCACCTGCGCGCCGGTGTTAAGGATCAGGAGCACATGCTCAAAATGGCTGCATACAAATTCCAGGTTTTTTTCCTCTTTTTCCGTGAGGTAGTAATCCCCCGGCTGTGCAAAGCGGTCTGCTCCTTCTCCTGCGATCCTGCTGATCACGAAAACCGCCGTATCGGTATCCGCATCTTTAATATCCGATTCCGTGATTTCTCTTCCTGCCGGAACAGTAAAGGGCGTTTCCGAATAGGCATAGAAAAACTGCATTCCGTCTGCTCCGCTTGCTTTTTCGAAAATTTTGTTTTTCCATGCTGATCTGGCATCTGCATACTCTTTTTCGTAATCCTTCAGCCAGTCCATGGTGGTGATTACAAAGCCTGCGTTTTCCAGGCCCTGAAGGATTGTCACAGACTCTCTCTCGTTTACATCGCCTGAACCGGTTCCGCCTTTGATGGTTTTAACGGCGCCGCCGCCGAATAGGGCGAGGCTTTTTCCTTTTTCAAAAGGGAGTAAATGGTTTTCGTTTTTGAGAAGGACCATTCCTGCTGCTGCGGCTTCTTTTGCAACCTGGCGGTTTCGGAGTTCGCGGGCGCTGACCTGGGGATTTAAGGTACCGCTGTATGTTCTGAGTTTCTTTTTCATGGGTTTACCTCCATATTAACAGTTATGATGATTTTATCTTAGCAGATAAAGGGTATACTTTTGATAGATTTTGTGGTGTACTTTTGTTGTAGGTGCGAGGGGGAAAGCTCGGAGTTGCGAAGGCCGCATTCCCCCTCGCGCTCCCCCTTTTGGCCCCGCTTTCCGCCGCAGTGTGCATCCTCGCAGCGTAAGCTGCGCTTTTTGTTTCAAAGGAAGGTTCAGCAAATCTTCACGTGGAACCAAATGGAGTACTTTCCTTTAAAAAAACACCCGGGTAGGGACCCGGGTGTGAGTGTTTATTGGAGATTTAGCGGTTTCTTAAGAAATCCGGAATCTGGATGTCTTTTTTCTGTACCGTGCTGGACGGTGTTTTTGGTGTGAATGGGGTTGCATTCATAGTGGGCATGCTGAAGCTTGGCATGTTCAGATTCATGTTTCCGGTGCTGGCAGTGGGTCTCTTATTTGCGAAAGAAGCGTTGCTGCTTCTGCTGCCGAATGGGCTGGTGGACTGTGCTGCGTCGGTTAAGCCTGTGGCGATTACGGTGATCCTTGCATAATCAGCTACGGAATCGTCATACATAGCACCGAAGATGATGTTTGCATCCTCTCCTGTCAGCTCCTGCACATAGCTTGCGGCATCGTTTGCGTCCATGAGGGAGATGTCACCGGAAATATTGATGATGACGTGGGTAGCTCCCTTGATGGTTGTTTCCAGAAGCGGTGAGGATACGGCCTGCTGAACAGCCTCCATAGCCTTGTCGTCGCCTCTTGCCTCGCCGATACCGATGTGGGCGATGCCCTTGTCTGTCATAACAGTCTGTACATCTGCAAAGTCAAGGTTGATCAGTGCAGGCAGATTGATCAGGTCTGTGATTCCCTGTACGGCCTGCTGCAGAACCTCGTCTGCTTTTCTCAGAGCCTCCGGCATGGTTGTCCGGCGGTCAACGATCTCCAGTAATTTATCATTCGGGATTACGATTAAAGTATCCACTGCTTTCTTCAGATTCTCAATACCTGCAAGGGCATTGTTCATACGGGTCTTTGCTTCAAAACGGAAAGGCTTGGTAACAACGCCTACTGTCAGGATACCCATCTCCTTTGCTGCTGCAGCAATGACAGGAGCAGCACCTGTACCGGTTCCGCCGCCCATACCGCAGGTTACGAATACCATATCCGCACCTTCCATAAGCTGTTTTACTTCTTCGATGCTCTCTTCTGCAGCCTTCTGTCCTACCTCTGGCTGTGCTCCGGCACCAAGACCTTTTGTAATTTTTTCACCAATCTGAAGTACAGTTGGAGCTTTGCACAGAGTCAAAGCCTGCTTATCGGTATTGACACCTACAAACTCTACTCCGCCGATGGCTTCTTCCACCATTCTGTTTACTGCGTTATTTCCGGCTCCACCCACGCCGATTACGATAATCTTTGCAGATGATTCTGCCTCGTTTGACATTATCTCTAACAATGTACTTCCTCCTTTATTTCTACCTGATATCCATGTCCAGTATATTTTTTGTATCAAGCTACATATAGATATATCATATATTTTTTTTAGAAATTAATCAACTACTAATTTTGTTTTTTTATACTTTTTTCACGAAAATTCGTCATCTTCGCTTCCATCGTCACTGGTTTCATTGGGATTCGGACCAACATAGTTTCCTTCCCTGTCAAGCTCCCCGTATCCGGTATAGCTTCCGTCCTCCATGTAACCGCCGTGCCAGTCCCCGTTTGCCGCAATGCTTTCCGCAGTGGGCTTTGGTCCTACATAATTCCAGTTTTCGTCGTACTCCCCTTCTCCGGTGTAGTCCCCCTCCTCGTCATAGCCTCCATGCCAGTTCGCAAGGGCATAGTCAAGCTCTGTCATCGGTTTCGGCCCTACATGCTTTCCATCCTCGTCGTACTCTCCGTCCCCGGTATAATCGCCGTTTTCGTCGTAGCCGCCGTTCCAGTTCTCCGCAGTCACCTCCTCCACCTCGCGCTCAAAGGTGATGGTCTTTACGCTGTCTGTCACATTCTCCAAATGAAGGATCCCTGTTTCCCCGGAAATCTTGGGAAGGATGGCAAGCGCCCGGTTCATCTTGTCCTCCAGATACTTGTCCTTTCCCAGCATCACGGTGATATTTCCGTAAACCAGGCTGATCTGGTAATTGCTGTCAAATTCAATGTGATCCGGCACCTTATCATTTTTCTGGAAGATCGTCGCCAGGGCTACCGCTGTGTTCAGAATGGTTGTCCCTTTTATGGGCAGCTTCTCGTTCATGATCACCTGATTCACCTCAATGCCGTCAAAATAGGGAATGCTCTCGTCCCTTGTCCTGGAGCTTTCGATAAAAACGCCGTTGCGGTCAAAATAAATATAACTGTCCAGATAGGGAATACAGCCAACCGCCTTTTTTTCCTTCACGCTGATGCAGATCGTATTGTGGTTGATCCTGGTAATGTGAATGCCCTCCACAAAGGGGACATCCTCCACCTCTTTGTGAGCATAGAGCAAAGCTGCCAGGATCGAATTATCCGAAAAGGGGCCCTGAAGCGCCAGCTCTTTGATCTCCTCATCCGAGTAGCGTGTGGAGCCCATCAGCTCCACAGAGGTAACGCGGAAATAAGCGAAAAAAAAGATAATTCCTGCCAGTATCACTGCTGCCAGGGCTCCCCATATCATTTTCTTTGTTTTTTTACTGATCAATAGCTTCTTACGGTAATTGGATGCTCTCATAAATTTCTGTTCCTTCAACTCCTGATATCCCCAAATCCTGGCAGATATGCTCGTATCCCCGCCGTATAAAGGAATATCCCTCCACACAGGTAGTTCCCTCTGCTGCCAGTGCCGCCAGTATCAAAGCCGCTCCTCCCCGAAGCTCCCGCGCATACACCCTACAGCCACGAAGGGGATATCCCCCTTCGATCAGGGCATCTCTGCCCTCGATCCGTATATGTGCTCCCATCCGCACAAGCTCCTCTGCCGCTTTATACCGATCCTCAAAAATCTGTTCCCGGATCCGGCTCTTTCCCGGAATCGTAGCCAGGACTGCCATAAGCGGCGACTGCAGATCCGTAGGAAATCCAGGATACACCTCTGTCTCCAAAAATGCAACCGGATTTTTGATCCCCGTCCCGTCGACTATTAGTTTACCACTCTTCCCTTGATATTGTCCACCCATTTTCCGATATACTTCCAGGAATGCGTCCAGCTCTCCCTCCGGATGGTTTTCCAGAACGATCTTTCCCCGGGTAATGGCAGCGGCGCAAATATAGGTCCCCGCTACAATGCGGTCCGGCGGAACCTGCATATTACCTGCGCCCAGGCTCTCTATGCCCGTAATGAGGATCCTGCTGGTCCCCTCTCCCCGGATCACGGCGCCCATGGATCTCAGATATACACAAAGCCATTTCACCTCCGGCTCGCAGGCACAGTTCAGAAGCTCCGTTTCTCCCCTGGCAAGTACGGCGGCCAGGATTCCCTGCTGAGTGGCGCCTACGCTTCTTTTTGGAAATGTGACCTCTGCACCCTGAAATCTTTTGCATGAGGCAGCAATGCCCTGAGGTCTTTCCTCAATCTCCGCCCCAAGGCTTCTCAAAACCATAAGATGAAGGTCTATAGGTCTTTTCCCAATGACGCATCCACCCGGATACCCCAGATATCCCCGTCCGCTCCTGGAAAGCATTGCTCCCAGCAAAACAACAGAGGAACGCATCTTTCCCGTAAACGCAGCGGGAATCTCTGTTTTGTCCGCATCCGTACAGTCCATATATAAATCATGTCCTTCCCACCAGGTCACAGCGCCCAGTCTTTGAAGGATTTCCTCCATACACAATACGTCGGCAATTCTTGGACAGCCCTTAAGCACACTGACTCCTCTGTGCAAAAGGGATGCTGCCATCATCGGCAGTGCCGCATTTTTCGAGCCCTGTATGGAAATTGTCCCTTCCAGGGGCTTTCCCCCGGCAATGCGAATGTGATCATTCAAGCCTTTCACTCCTAAAGGGCCTCTTACCTTCTATCATATGCAGGAGGAGGCTGATTGTGACTGCTGACGCTTAATGCCAGCCCCATTTCTCCCAGAAGAAATACCACTGAGGTGCCGCCGTAGCTGATAAAAGGAAGGGTAATACCTGTATTTGGGATCGTGTTTGTAACAACTGCGATATTTAAGATCACCTGGATCGCCATGTGCCCCATGATACCCGCACAAATGAGAGAACCCAGCAGATCCCGGCTATGGAGTGAGATCACACACAGCCGCCACAAAAGCAGTCCGAAGATTACGATGAGCGCGGACGCCCCCACAAGCCCCAGCTCCTCACAGATAATGGAAAAAATCATATCATTCTGGGCTTCCGGCACAAATCCCAGCTTTTGCAGGCTGCTTCCAAGCCCTCTGCCAAACAGTCCGCCGCTTCCGATGGCGTACAGTCCCTGAATGGTCTGGAAGCCCTTTTCATATTTTTCCGGATTTCTCCAGATGGCAAGACGTTCCAGACGGTAACTCTCCGCTGCCAGAAAGACAGCCACAAATCCCACTCCCGCTGCTCCAAGGCCAATAAACTGTGCATATTTGGGGTTGGATACAAAGATCAGGATCACACCGATTCCCAGGATGATGATCGCGGTGCTTAAGTTGTTGGAACCTACCAGACCAACAATTGGCAAAAGCGTCAGCATAGTTCTGCACATGAACCAAAAGCCTGCCGTGTTCCTCTCTGTCCTGTCAATCTGCCACGCCAGAAACAGTATTACCGCAACCTTCGCAAACTCCGACGGCTGGAAGGATAACGGTCCCAGGTTCAGCCACCGTTTGGAGCCGTTAATCTCCTGCCCAAACAGGAGTACCGCAGTCGATAATCCCATGGATAAAAGATAAGCAGCCGGGGCAAGTCTGGCAAAAAAACGGTAATCCATCCGGGATACCACATACATTGCCAAAAGTCCCAGCGCTGTGGCAAATAACTGTTTCTTAAAATAATAGGCAGAGTCGTGGAAACGCACTCTGCCATTATATTCACTGGTAGAAAACAGCATGACAAGACCGAACACCACCAGAAGCAAGACCAGTGCCAGCAATGTCATATCTGCTCTATATGTCTGTTTTTCTTTTTTCCGTGCCATGGACACTCTCCCGGATGCGGCCTTATTTAAACATATGAAGGCTCAGCCCGGATATATGACTGGATTATAGCTGCAGGCTTCTCACATATTCCTTGAACATGTCTCCCCGCTGTTCGTAATTATCAAACTGGCCCCAGCTTGCACACGCCGGAGAGAGGAGCACCGCATCGCCGGGAACTGCTTTTTCCGCGCATACCTGCACCGCCTCTTTTAGATCCTCGCACAGAATAATATCATGGAAGCCGTTTTTCTCCGCAGCCGCCTTGATCTTTTCCTTTGTCTGACCGATCAGCACCAGATAGCGCACCTTGCCGTCAAAGGACTGGATCCACTCATCATAGCTGGATTCCTTGTCATAGCCTCCGCCGATCAGCAGAGTTGGCCGGTTCATTGCCTGAATGCCTTTGATGGCGGCATCCGGGTTGGTTCCCTTGGAGTCATTGTAATATGCCACGCCGTTTTTCTCTGTCACATATTCGATCCTGTGCTCTACGGCAGTAAACTCACAGATGCTCTTACGGATGCTGTCCATCTCCACGCCCGCATAATACGCCATGGCAACCGCAGCCATTACATTTTCAAAATTGTGCTGGCCCAGAAGCTTCAGCTCACCTGTTCTTACCACAGGGATCTCTTCTTTTTCCGTTTTCAGCACGATCAGGTCACCGTCCAGATAAATGCCCTCTTCAAGCTTTCTCACGCTGGAGAAATATATTACCCTGGGAACGGCTGTCTTTCCGAATTCCCGCAGGACTTCATCCTCGTAATTCAGCACACATACATCATCCGGAGTCTGGTTTTCGGTGATCAGCTCTTTTACCCGGATGTATTCCTCCATGGTATGATGACGGTTCAGATGATCCTCTGTGATATTCAGGATCGCGCTGACCTTTGGAGCAAATTTTTCAATGGTCTCCAACTGAAAGCTGCTGATCTCCGCTACCGTTACGGTTTCCTCCGTCATCTCCAGCGCTCTGGAGGTATAGGGCGTTCCGATGTTTCCCACCACAAATACGGATGGACGGGCATCTCCCATGATCTTTCCCAGAAGAGCTGTTGTAGTGGTTTTGCCATTTGTTCCAGTAATGGCCAAAACCTGACCTTTACCGGTCTGATAGGCAAGCTCCACCTCTCCCCATACAGGCAGCCCCTGGTCGTAAAAGCTTTTTACCAATGGCAGATCTGTGGGGACTCCGGGGCTTAAGACTACCAGGTCCAGACTTTCCTGAACTTCTGCCGGAAGGCTGCCTGCATAGATCTCAAGCTGATAGTTTCCTGTAGTTTTATGTATCACAGCTTCCTTGTCCAGGTCGTCTTTTCCGTCATAAATGACCGGACAGGCACCTACGGCGCCAAGCAGGTCAGCCGCACCGATACCGCTTTTTCCCGCTCCGAAAACCAGGACTTTTTTTCCGCTTAATTCCATAATTCTTTATCCTCCTTACAGTGCCAGAAGACCGATGAGGCACATAATAGCAGTCACAATGGAAAAGACAGCGACCACCCGGGTCTCAGACCATCCGCAAAGCTCAAAATGATGGTGGATCGGAGCCATCTTAAAGATCCTTTTGCCGTGGGTGGCTTTAAAGTAGGATACCTGTATCATGACAGAAAGCACCTCCACCAGATAGATCAGACCCACGATCAGGATAAACAATGGCATCTGCATCACATATGCCACGCCCGCCACAAAGCCGCCAAGGGCAAGTGAGCCTGTATCTCCCATAAAGATCCTGGCAGGGTACACATTATACAGAAGAAATCCCATCAGACCGCCTACAACTGCGCAGGTGATCGGCTCAATGCCGGATTCCAGACCAATGGATACCACGGTAAAAAACACTGCCACGATCATGGTCACACTGGATGCCAGACCGTCCAGACCGTCCGTAAAGTTTACGCCATTCACAGTTCCGATCACTGCAAAAAACATAACCGGTATGGTGAGCACCCCAAGATTCAGATAATGTCCGCTCCAGAAGGGAATCCGCATGGTCAGGGAAATATCTGTGTAGCGCACAAGATAAAATGCAAAAATTCCGGTTACTACGATCTGAAGGAGAAATTTTTGCCACGCCAGAAGACCGTCAGAGCGGCGGAGCACCACCTTCAGATAATCGTCCAGGAAACCGATGATCCCAAATCCCAGTGTCAGAAACAGCACCGGGATGATCTTCGGATAATCCTTCACGTAAAACAGTGCCGTGATCACTGTGGAAATAAGAAAAATCACACCTCCCATAGTAGGAGTTCCTGCTTTTTTCAGATGAGACTGCACGCCTTCCACGCGCTCTGTCTGTCCCATCTTAAGCTTCCGCAGAAAGGGGATAATGATTGGGCCTAATACAGCGCTGATCGCAAAGGAGATCAGCACCGGGATCACAATATGAAATTCCATCCTCACACCTCTTTTAAATCTTTCGTTTTTGTTTATAAGCATCTTATAGTATAAGGCTTTTCCCCCTAATTATCAACCCTTGGGCGGAAATTTCGGTATCTACTCCTGCTCCTCATCCGGTTCCTCCTCCGCTGTTTTTTCAATCCCCAGATACGGAAGCACATTCTCAAAAATGCTGCGGATGACCGGGGCAGCTACAGTGCCGCCGTAGTAAATTCCCTGCGGATCATGGATAATGCAGACTCCCAGTATCTGCGGATCCTCAGCCGGGGCAAAGCCCAAAAAGGAGGAGATATAGCGGTTCGCGCTTCGAGGCAAAGTCTGGGAGGTAGCCGTCTTTCCTCCTATGGTGTAGCCGGGAATCTTCGCATTCCTGCCCGAGCCTTCGGACACCACCTTTTCCAGGATTCCCCTTACCAGCTCTGAGGTTTCTGCCGAAACGATTCCTTCCTCCACCGGATATTCCAGCTTTTTCCCATAGGTTCCATCCGGGCTTAATACGGAAACGCCAAAATGAGGGGTGATCCTGTTGCCCCCGTTGATGAGAGAGCTGACTGTGGTGGCAAGCTGAATGGGTGTGATCTGAAAGGACTGACCAAAGGAGACCGTTGCAAGCTCCACATTACCCATGCTTTCTTTTTTGTGCATGATAGTTCCTGCCTCACCGGGCAGATCCACGCCCGTTTTTTTCAGAAGGCCAAACTGCTGGAAATACTTGTAGTAATTGTCCACTCCCAGACGCAGCCCCACCTCGATAAATACAGGATTGCAGGAGTTTTCCGCGCCCTGTACAAAATCCTGGGAGCCGTGACCCCTGCGGTTGGCACAGTGGATCCGTCTGTCATCCACCAGCTTATACCCCGGACAGTAAAAGCTGTCATTCAGGGAAACCACACCCTCCTCAAGTCCTGCTGACATGGTGATGATCTTAAAGGTGGAACCCGGCTCATAGGTATCATTCAGACAGGGATTTCTCCACATCTGATTTAAAAGATCCTGCTTTTCCAGCTGGCTCAGTCCCGATGTGTCCACATCCGTATTCAGCTCAAAGGGATTGTTCAGATCAAACTCCGGCACATTGACACAGGCATAAATCTCTCCGTTCTGAGGATTCATCAGAAGGATGGATACCCGGTCCGCCTGCTTTTCCTCCATGACTTTTAACGCCGCCTGCTGTGCAAACTCCTGGATATTGGCATCCAGACTGATCTGCAGATTGTCTCCCGCCACAGGGTCTATGCGGCTCTCTCCGATCTCATCGATCTCCACACCCCGTGCATCGGTGGTAGTAAGGATTTTTCCCGGCGTTCCCTTTAGGATTTCCTCGTATTTTACTTCCAGTCCGATGATGCCCTGATTATCCCCTCCTGTAAAGCCTAAGACCTTGGATGCCAGAGAACCGTAGGGATAATACCGTTTGTAATCCTCATCCACCTTTACCCCGGAAAGGCCGTAATTCCGGATGGTATCTCCCACTGTTTTTTCCACATTGGTCTTGATTCTCTCAATAGAGGAAACCTTCTCCACCCGTTTTCGTACCGTCTCCTCATCCATGGAAAGCTCCTTTGCCAGAACGGAGATCACCTTTTCCGGCTCCTTGATCTGACTGTGGATCACGGAAATGGTGCAGACGGTCTTATTGTCTGCCAAAACCTTGCCTGTGGCATCCAGAATCTCTCCACGGGCGGCTTTGATATCTCTTTCCCTCTCATGCAGATCCTGCGCCTTTTCATAATAATAGTCGGAACGGAAACCCATGAGATAAACAAGCCGTCCGATCAGCCCAACCATCATTGCCCCGCACAGAAGAAAGACCAGCCAGACCTTTTTCCTGTGGAATGTCATGTTTTTTTTCATAAAAAATCCCCCGCAGGGACGTGTCATACTAATATATGACGCGTCTGCGCGGGGGTATTCATGGCTATTCCAGTCCGGCCTCCTCGTTTGTAAGTCCTTCGCTTTCCATGTCATTTCCCTGAATGGGGTCTGAATCGTCCTCCAGAGGGCCGGGAACACTGGTGTCGGAAACTGCTTCGGGAAGTCCTCCTGCTGCGCTTCCTATGCCATCCAGATTATCGGATTTGATATATTCACCGTTCTCGTTAAGCTGATAGCTTCCGTCTGAATTTAAAAGGTAACCGTTTTCATCAACACGGTTTCCGTCCCAGTCAACAAGATTTCCGTCTGCATTGATCAGATTTCCGTTTTCATCCAGAACCGTATCTCCGGAGTTATCCAAAAATCCGTCAAGCTCTTCCCACGTATCTGTCTCCGGCACGTAACCATCGCTGGCCTCATCGGGAGCCACATTGAGATACGGCAAAAGCTCGGACAGGATTCCCTGTGCAATATACTGTGCAAAGGTACTGGTTGCCTGGTCCTCTGCGTTTGGCTCATCCACTACTACATAGATCACCACTGCCGGATCATCTACCGGAGCAAATCCGATAAAGGATACCAGATATTTTTTATTTCCTCGGGGGAACTTTTCCGCCGTACCTGTCTTACCGCCTGAGCTGTAGCCCTGTACCTTTGAGGTCTGGCTGGTACCCTGCTCCACACTCGCCTGCATGTAGCTGCGGATATCCGCAGAAATATTGGAGGAAATGGTCTGCTTCAGCAGGGTGGGGGTGATGTTTTTAATCACCGCGCCGTTGGAATCCTTGATCTGGGACACCACATGGGGCTGATAATAATAACCGCCGTTTATAACAGAACACAGAGCATTGATCTCCTGGATCATGGTGCAGGTAAAGCCCTGACCGAAAGCGGAACAAGCCAGCTCTGTCTCTCCCATAGTGTCTGTGGTATGAATGATACCTGTTCCCTCATTGGGCAGGTCGATTCCTGTTCTGCTTCCAAAGTTAAACACGCTCTGGCATTTGATAAACTGCTCGCTTCCCATTGCCGATGCGATCTGCATCATACCGTCGTTGCAGGAGTTTGCAATTACCTCAGCCAGCGTTTCCGTACCGTGGGCATCCGGGTAAGCCGCACACTTGATCATAGTAATATTGCCCGGCACACCAAAATTCTGGAAGCCGTCGCAAAGGAAGGTATCTGTGGAAGAAATGCTTCCTTTTTCCAGGGCGGATGCCATGACAATAGGCTTTACTACGGATCCAGGCTCATAGGCATCCGTAATGCAGTAATTGCTCCACATGGCATTCAGCGCTTCCACTGTCTGCTCATCATTCATTGCTTTGATTTCTTCTTCCGAATGGACCATGGACATGTCTCTGGGATTGTTCAGATCATAGCGGTCGCCGCCGTCCATTGCCAGGATTTCTCCCGTGGAGGGGTCTTCTACAATAACGCCCACATTTTTTGCGCCCATCCTGGCATTAAAAGCATTGACCCATTTTTCCACGATCTGCTGGGCGCCGATGTCAAGGGTAGTCACAAGGCTGTTGCCGTTTGTAGCCGCTACAATGGTCTGCTCTACATCCGCATTGCTGTTGAAATATCCGTACTGTCTTCCGTCCACGCCTGTAAGAGTGCTGTTATAGTAGCCCTCCAGCCCGATATCCGCAACATCTCTGGAAAGAGTAAAGCCTATGGTATCACAGGCAGTCTCGTTGAAGGGATAGCTTCTCAGATAATCCTCCTCAAACCATACACCCTTTACATTATTCTTTTCTTTGATCTGCTCTGTTGTCAGATTGTCATCCTCAGAAACCGTAACATAGTCCTCAAAAGCCTTTTTGTCATCCATGGAAATCTGTTTTTTCAGGATCTGGTACTGACTGTTTTTTGTTTCTTCTGCCGTAAGCCTGGTACGGATATCCCCTTCGTCCAGCCCCAGAACAGTTGTCAGGGCGCGAACCGTCGGATCCATATAATTCTCGTTTGTATTGACCGTTTTGCAGTCCAGGATTACATTGTATACCTTATTGCTGGTGGCAAGCAGGTTTCCGTTCCGGTCATAAATACCGCCGCGCTTTGCCGGCATCACCCGGCTCTCGTACTTTTGCTGTGCCTGGCTCAATACCTGTTTTTTGTACTTATCTCCACTGGTAGCGTTGATATACGTGATTCTTGCCGTCAAACCGACTAAAGCTAGTAATACGGCGCCAAACAGCATTACTAGCTTTTTCTTCATGGAATAATTGATTTTTCTCTCAGGTTTTCTTTTATTTTTTTTCATGGTAGTGCCCAATTAATCACCTACTTTGAATCAGGAACATCCTGGTACTGTCTGATATAGCTTCCTCCCTCTGTGGTATATGTCATCGTCTGATCATCGGACGGATATCTCATCCCCAGCCTGCCGATGGCAATCTTTTTAATCCTGGTCAGATCCACATTGGAAGTAACCTGGCTCTCATATGCGTCATTGTCCTCCCGAAGCTCCGATAACCTGGATTCCAGGGATGCAACTTCTCTCATCTTACTTGTATACTGGGACTTGAGCTGCAGGTAATTAATGCAACAGAACAAAACAGCCACAGACACCACAGCAATAAACGCGACAAAACCGCGGTTCATACTCATGGCTTTTGCTCTGTTTTTCTGTGCTTCCCTGCTTAATGCCCGGCTGCCCTTTTTGACAACCTGCTGTCCGGCTCTCTGAGGCTTTGCCTGTTTTCTGACAGGTGCTTCCTCAGTATAATACCGTCTCTCCGGTACCTCCTGAAGCCTTCTTGCAGTATTTCCTTCGATATATACTCCTCTGGAGTTTCTGGCGCTGCCTCTGTTTCTTCTCGCTGTTGCAGGTCTGTTTGTGTTCGCCATGTTTTACCCCTTCTGATATTCTATAGGAAACGTCATAATCTTTTTATAATATTTCCTATAAAGCCTACTCCTTCAAACTTCTCTCAAAAATCCTCAGCTTTGCGCTTTTGGAACGCGGATTTTCCTCCATCTCCTCATCACTGGGAAGGATTGGCTTCCTGGTGATGACTCTCCCCATAGATTTCTTTCCGCATACACATACCGGAAAATCGGCTGGACAGGTGCAGGGATTTTCATTTTTTCGAAAAATCGTCTTTACGATCCGGTCCTCCAATGAATGGAAGGTAATGATGCAAAGCCTGCCTCCGTCATTTAAAATATCGATCATCCCATCAAGGGAATCCCGAAGCACATCAAGTTCCCGGTTCAGTTCGATCCTGATGGCCTGAAACGTCCGTTTCGCCGGATGTCCGCCTGTAGCCTGTATTTTCATGGGAATCGCCCCACGAATGATCTCTGTCAGCTCTCCTGTAGTGGTGATGGGCGACTTCTGCCGCGCCGCTACAATGTGCTTGGCAATGTTTTTTGCAAATTTATCCTCTCCGTAATCACGGATGATACGGTATAATTCTTTTTCCTCGTAACCATTTACAATGTCGCTGGCTGTCTGGCTCTGCCTCTGGTCCATCCGCATATCCAGCGGTGCATCCACCCGGTAGGTAAAGCCGCGCTCCTCATTGTCCAATTGGTACGATGACACTCCCAGATCCAGAAGGATTCCATCAACCTTATGGATTCCGCGGGCGGCAAGTTCATTCACCATGTAACAATAATTGCTGCGAATGATTGTCGCCTGCTCAAAGGCGGCCAGCCGTTCACTCGCAGCAATTATTGCATCTTGGTCTTGATCTATGCCAATAAATCTCCCCTTGGCAGAAAGTTTCCTGCATACCTCAAGGGCATGTCCCGCGCCTCCCAGAGTGCCATCCACGTAGATTCCATCCGGCTTTACCCTTAAGCCGTCAATGGTTTCTTCCAGTAATACAGATTTGTGTTTGAATTCCATTTCCGTCTCCTGTTGGATCTTACCTGGCTATCCGTATTAAATGACGATTCCCATTTTCTCCATGCCTTCTGCAATGCTGTCCATATCGTCATAATTACAATTTTCGCTCCACTTCTCTTTGCTCCAGACTTCAACCCGGTTTAAGTTACCGGTGAGGACCACATCCTTATCCAGACCAGCGAATTCACGTAACGTCTGCGGTACGAGAATTCTCCCCTGCTTGTCCAGCTCGCATGTGGTAGCGCCTGCTACAAAGAATCGTGAGAAGGCTCTTGCGTCTTTATTCGTAAGTGGTAATGCTCTGAGTTTCTCTTCAAAGGCTTCCCATTCATCCATCGGGTAAATGAAAAGACAACCATCAAGTCCCTTTGTCAGAACGAACTCTTCCCCTAAGGGTTCCCTGAACTTGGAAGGGATAATCAGACGCCCCTTCGCGTCGATCGTATGATTGTACTCACCCATGAACATGTAACTCACCTACTCTCAGGAAATACGAGTCTCCCCCTCGTATTTCAGGGTGTCAATGGTTTTCTCTGCCACTTCGCCTCCATTTGCCACCACTATTCTCCACTTTCTACCACTTATGTGCTTATTCTAAACCATTTGGAGGGAAAATACAAGGGGGAAATGAGTTTTTTTAAAAACTGGGAAAATATGCGAGGGGGCAATCTCGGAGAGCGAAGGCCGAATGCCCCCGGGAGTGTGTTTGAAAATTGCTTTCTGCAAGATGTGCTTCACAATTTGTGGGAGATTTGCTCCAAATGAGGGAAGCGTAGCGGGCTACGCTGACCGAGTGCGGGGCAAATATACCGCAAAGTGGGAAGTGCAGATTGCAGGAATGAATTTTCAAACACACTCCTGGCTCCCCCTGTTGGCCCGCCTGTCACACGGCGGATTGGTACCTGCATAAGAGTAATGACGCACAGAGAGGGTTTTGGGGACGGTGCGTTGGTGGGGTGTCGCTGTTTTGAGGGTGGAAATGGATAAAATAGATGGAATTAAAGGATGCAGGTGGATAGGGATTTGGGGATAAAAATTGGCTGCTTTCTTTGGGAAAGCAGCCGGTTTTATGGTAGGTTTTGGTATTTGTTTATGAGATTGTCAAGCTTTTGGCTCAGTTTCAGGGTTTGGGGGTGGGAGAGGGGATCCCGGGTTGTGATCTGGGTGTTCAGTTTGATTTGGAGTTTTTTGATTTTCCGTAGTAGTTTCTGTTTCTGGTTTTGGCTCATCGTCTTCGGATTGGATGGCGGCTCTTTCTTCTGCTTCATAGACCAGTTCTCTCCTGCGTTTTCTCAGGGCTGCCCTTTTTTTGGCCATGGAGCGTTTCACGATTACTACGATTCCGCAGATTATGAACAGGACTGCTGAGATTGCCTGGGAGATTCCGATGGAGGTCCCGGGGATCAGGAGTTTGTCGGTACGGAGCCATTCCAGGAAGAAACGGCCCAGGCCGTAGCCGCACAGGTAGCGCAGGAAAATCTCACCGTGGAAACGTTTTTTCCGCTTCCATACGAGAAGCAGGAGAAACAATAACAGGCACCAGAGGCTTTCATATAGAAACAATGGGTGTACCTGAATATAGGAAACGCCTCCTATGGTGATCAGGTTTTCACGCATGGCTGAGGTCACTTCCCCGGAACGGACTGCGGACAGCGGAAGCTGCATAGCAAGGACATTGTTTGTGTACTCACCGAAGGATTCTCTGTTAAAGAGATTCCCCCACCTTCCTATTATCTGTCCGATGAGGATTCCCATACTGGCAGTATCTGCCATCTGCATAAAGGACAGCTTGCGGATCCGGCAGTAAAGCGCGGCTCCCAGGATGCCTCCCAGGAGTGCTCCGTAGAAAGCCATTCCACCGCTTCTGATATTAAAAATCTGCATTACATTTCCTTTGTACAGATTCCAGGAAAAAGCCACATAAAACAGACGTGCTCCTGCCACACCGGTTATTAAGGAAAGGATCATCATGCTCAGATAGGCATCCTGATCCTCATTGCACCTTTTTGCTTCCAGCACGATAAAAGCAAGTCCAAGGATCATTCCCAGTGCGATCAAAATTCCGTAAAAGCTTATCCGAAACCCAAACAGATTTACGGATGTTCCCACATATCCCAGGTTTAAGCCCAGATTGGGAAAACGAATCGACATATCCATAAAACACCTATATTATACGTTGAACCGGAACAGAATCACATCGCCGTCCTGTACAACGTATTCTTTACCTTCCATTCTGACCAGGCCCTTTTCTCTGGCTCCTGCGTAGGAACCGCAGTCAAGAAGATCCTGATAATTGACAACTTCTGCTTTAATAAATCCACGCTCAAAATCAGAGTGGATTTTTCCTGCTGCCTGGGGAGCTTTTGTCCCGATCTTGATGGTCCAGGCTCTCGTCTCATCCTCGCCTGATGTCAAAAAGCTCATCAGACCAAGGAGATTGTAGCTTGCTTTTACCAGCTTTTCCAGACCTGACTCTGTAAGGCCAAGATCCTCCAGGAACATTTTTTTCTCATCCTCATCCAACTCTGAGATTTCCTCCTCGATCTGAGCACAGATCACGAAAATCTCGCTGTTCTGCTCTGCAGCGTATTTTCTCACTGCTTCTACATAGCTGTTGGAGGCTCCATCATCTGCCAGGTCATCTTCAGCAACATTTGCTGCATAGATCACCGGCTTTGCTGTGAGAAGATTGTAGGTGGACATCCAGCCTTCCTCGTCCTCGTTTTCCAGCTCCATGGTGATTGCCATTTTACCTTCCTCCAGATGCTGTTTTACCTTCTGGAGGAAATCCAGCTCTTTTGCAGCTTCTTTGTCCATGCGGGCTGTCTTTGTCACCTTTGCGATTCTTCTCTCCATGATCTCCAGATCAGAGAAGATCAATTCCAGATTAATGGTCTCAATGTCACGCAGCGGGTCAATGCTTCCGTCCACATGAATGACATTGGAGTCTTCAAAGCAGCGGACTACATGAACGATCGCATCCACCTCACGGATATTGGCAAGGAACTGGTTGCCAAGCCCCTCTCCCTTGGATGCCCCCTTTACAAGTCCTGCTATATCTACAAACTCGATCACTGCCGGAGTTACCTTTTTAGAATGATAAAACTCTCCCAGAAGGCCCAGCCTTTCATCCGGCACTGTAACCACACCCACATTGGGGTCAATGGTACAAAATGGATAATTGGCAGATTCTGCGCCTGCCTTTGTCAGTGAATTAAACAGTGTACTCTTACCTACATTAGGTAAACCTACGATTCCAAGCTTCATAGCAAATCCCTTTCCTTTATCTTTACAATTTTCTGTCAGTATTCAATAACTGTTCGCAGCTGCTCAGCCATGACACACTTGTTCAGGCTGCGCCGTTTTCTACATATTACCATAACCATCCAGCCCAGTCAAACTTCCGGTTTTAATCCCGGGACATGATCATCAGAAGTGTCCCCTCTGAATAGGTCAGATGCGCCTTCTCTGCTGAAATCTCATTGCTTACTGTCAGGCCGCTGTCGGAAACTGTCAGGCAGTGTCTGTATAGAGGGTATTTAAATCCTTCCAGAGTCAGCCCCTCCACATCGCCCCCAACCGGAAAAAAGGAGACATACTTTCCAAGCTGCTCATCCCGATTCAGGACGGTTCCGCTTTCCACCAAAGACATATAATTATTTTTGTCTGCCATGGCAATATGAACGCCTTTTTGCCTGCCCAGCACGAGAAGCCCCAGGTTCGCCATCAGATGATCCACCCTGTTCCCGGTAACGCCCAGGAGCAGGATATCTTTTGCCCCCTGTTCCATAGCAAGGTTTACGGCTGACTGTGTATCGGAATCATCCTTCTCTGGTCTCAGACGCACAATCTCTGTGTTCTCCAGGTCATCCAGATATCTGGCGCCCTCCGGTGACAGGCTGTCAAAATCTCCCACTACAACGTCAGGTTTGATGCCTGTCTGCATAAAAAATTCCAGGCCCCTGTCCGCCGCGATCAGTCGGAGTGTTTTCCCTTCTCTTTCTTTATTTATCTCTCTCAAAAAATCGAGGGCAAAACCAATCTGGATATTGCCCCCGCTTATAACCACAGTATCAATCATGCTATTTCTCATTCAATGGTATCTCCGATATCCTCGATCCTTTTTCTGATATGACGCACATTCTTTGCAATATCTCCGCTGAAAACCCAGGAGCCTGCCACAAATAGATTCGCCCCTGCCTTCATGACCGTTTCAAGCGTTTCATCGTTTATTCCGCCGTCTACCTGAATGTCCACATCCAGGTTTTCTCTGTCGATCAGTTCTCTCAGCTTCTGAATCTTTTCTGTGCAGTCCTCAATATATTTCTGTCCTCCGAAGCCCGGCTGAACGGTCATGACGAGAACAAAATCAACATCCTCCAGCATATGGCTGATATCGTTTACCGGTGTAGCGGGCTTGATGGACACACCTGCCTTCACGCCAGCATCCCGGATCAGCTCAATAGTCCGCTCCAGATCCTCACATGCCTCCGCATGTACGGTAATGGAATCCGCACCGCAGTCTACAAAGTCCTGAATGTATCTTCCCGGTTCGCTTACCATGAGATGTACGTCAAAAAAAAGCTCAGACTCCTTACGGATGGATTTGATCACCGGCATTCCAAAGGAAATGCTGGGAACGAAATCCCCATCCATCACATCAATATGGAGCCATTTAATTCCTTCTTTTTCCAAAATTTCTATCTGTTCGCCCAAACGGTTAAAATCTGCCGATAAAATAGAAGGGCACAACTGATACATAGTTAGTATCTCCTTTTCTCTTTTAATTCCTGATATAATTCCAGATAATCCTCGTAACGCAGGCTGCTGATCTCCTGTCTGGACAATGCTTCTTTTACCCCGCAGTCCGGCTCATGAATGTGCCGGCAGCCCTGAAAGCGGCAGTAATCCTCGTACTTTCTGAACTCCGGGAAATAGCCTTTCAGTTCCTCTTCCTCCATATCGAAAAGGTAAAGGGAAGAAAAGCCCGGCGTATCAACCAAAAAGGTATCTTTTTCCACAGGAATCACCTGGGAATGGCGGGTCGTATGGCGACCGCGCTTTAATTTCCGGCTGATCTCGCCTGTTTCCATTTTAATCTCACCCTGCATACAATTGGTAATAGAGGACTTTCCCACTCCGGATGGTCCGGCCACCACGGTGGTTTTTCCCCGCAGGATTTCCCGTATTTCCTCCAGCCCTTCCCCTTTCAGGGTGCTGGAAAGCACTACCCGGTAGCCGCAGCCCTCATAAATACGGGCCAGCTTTTCACTCTCCTGCTCTGATGCCAGATCCTTTTTGTTAAAACAAACCACAACAGGGATCTCCTGCTGCTCCATCATAACAAGGAAACGGTCCAGAAGCAGAAAATTGGGCTTTGGGTCTTCCATTGCAAAAATAACAAACGCCTGGTCCACATTTGCCACTGCCGGGCGTATCAGGGAATTTTTCCGGGGAAGGATGGCAGTTACACTGCCCTCCTTCTCCTTTTCATCCAGTACGGCAATCTCCACATCGTCTCCCACCAGAGGCTTGAAATTATCCTTCCTGAAAATCCCCTTTGCCTTACATTCATAGGTTTCTCCATTCTCCGCATAGATATAGTAGAAACCTGCAATTCCTTTTATGATCTTTCCCCGCATGCACTACTCAGCTTTCTCGAAAGTGATGGGGTAATGTCCAAGCTCCTGGTAGTTTCCATCTACCAGCTCAGACAGATACAGAGTTCCCTCGCTGATTCCCGGTGCTCCGGTAATATCAAGCTGATATGGGAAGGTAAGCTGCTGTCCGTCCACCACAACTGATGCGGTTGGCTGACCGTTTACATCCTGTACCAGCTCCAGGCGGACAAGGCCGCCGTTATATCCGGTCGGTGTATTCAGTCGCTGGGTACATTTCCATACCTCGCCTGCTGCCACGGCTGCTGCATTATTGCTGGATCCGGTCTGTGTCGTATCCGAAGCTGTATCGGTCACAGCTCCCGGCTGCTGATTTCCGGTGCTTACCGTAATGGTTACAGGCTCATCCGGATTTGCATAGGAGTCACCCTCCGGGCTCTGGGAAATAACCTCACCCGCTGCAACCTCTGTGCTCATCTGCTCGCTTACGTTGATCTCTATAAACTTGCCCAGAGTAGTAATTGCCTGATCCTTACCCATGCCCACTACATTCGGCACTTCCACATTTTCACCATAGAAATCTCTTCCCCTGCTCACATACAGAGTAACTGTGCTTCCCGATTTTACCGTGCTTCCGGAGGATGGCTCCGTATAATAAGCATAGCCTGGCTCGCATACCGGATAGTCGATTTCTTCGTCAATCTCACTGTAGACCTTCTGAACCTGTACACTAAGCCCCGCGCTCTCCAAAGCCGCCTGAGCCTCGATTCCGGTCTGTCCATCCACACTTGGAATCGTGACATCTACAGTTCCCTTGCTCACATAATATTCAATGGTCGTGTTTGCCTCAACCTGAGTACCGCTTACAGGATTCTGAGAAGAAATCCTTCCCTGCTCCTGGCTGGAGGCCTCCTCGCCCATATAGCGCATACCGATGTTGGAAGATGCCAATGCTTCTTTTGCCTCATCCTCCGTTTTTCCTACAAGGTCAGGAACGGTTACAAGACCATTGTCCTCCGGCGCCTGTGTCACCTGGGCAGTCTGCTGATCCTGCGGGGTTTCGTCTCCTCCGCCGATCAGTCCGGAAGCTCGTCCGATCACCACGATCAAAACAACCAGAAGAGCTGCACCGGCGATCAAAGCGATGATGGTCAATGCGATTCCGCCGCTTCTTCTCTTCTTTTTACGCTGACGTTCTTTTCTGGCGCGCTCTCTTTCTCTCTCACGCTCTCTTTCGCGTTCCCGCTCTCTGCGGCTGCTGCGCGGCTCCTCATCCTCATCGGAATCGTAGTCGTCATAGTCCGTCTCGTTCAGCTCCTCCTCCAGAGCCGCAATATCATTTTTTATACTTTGTTTGGATTGCTTGGGAGTATGCTTGATCTCTCCAAGCTCCTTGTCCGAAATCACCACTGTCTTTGCATCATTGTCAACAGATGTCAGCTTCACAAAATCGCCCTGGGGATCAATGAGAGAGTGCTTCAGATCAGCGATCACTTCCTCCATCCTGCCATAACGGCGGTCAACACTCTTCTGCGTGCATTTGAAAATAATCTGCTCCAAACTATAAGGAAGATCCGGTGCATAAATGCTGGGCGGAACCATCTCCTCCTGAAGATGCTTGATCGCAATGGCAACTGTAGTGTCTCCTTCAAAGGGAACTCTGCCTGCTACCATCTCATAAAGGGTAATACCCAGTGAATAGATGTCGCTCTTTTCATCACTGTAGCCGCCGCGCACCTGCTCCGGTGAGCTGTAATGCACAGAGCCCATTACATTGGAGCTTATGGTATTTGAAGATGCTGCTCTGGCAATACCAAAATCTGTTACCTTTACCTTTCCATCTGTGGAAATGATAATGTTCTGCGGTTTTACATCGCGGTGTACAATCCCGTGGCTGTGTGCCGCTTCCAGTCCCATGGATACCTGAATGGCAATACTTGTGGCTTCTTTCACAGAAAGCTTGCCTTTTTTGGATATATATTCCTTCAGGGTAATGCCTTCGATCAGCTCCATAACGATATAGTAGACGCCCTCATCATCACCAACGTCGAATACGTTGACAATATTGGGATGTGTCAGACCTGCCGCTGCCTGCGCCTCGCTTCTGAACTTTTTGACAAAGGTTGCGTCCTCTCTGAATTCCGACTTCAGGACCTTAACCGCAACAAAACGGTTCAGTTTATGGTCCATTGCCTTATATACGTCCGCCATTCCGCCGGTACCGATTTTTCCTACAATTTCATAGCGCTCCGCTATAATCATACCTGTTTTTAACATGTTTCCACCTCATTCGTGAATGGTTCTACCAATATTATTGCAATGTTATCTTTTCCGCCGTTTCGGTTAGCTTCCTGAACAAGAGTCGTACCCTTCCACAGGATATCCTCGTCAGGATTAAGAATGATTTCTTCGATCTTTTTGTCCTCAACCATGTTGCTTAGCCCATCCGAGCACATTAATACTGTGCTTCCCGGCTCCAGTTTCATATCAAAGAAATCAACGTCTACTGTTTTTTCCGCTCCCAGCGCTCTGGTAATGATATTTTTGTCAGGATGGTTTCTCGCTTCCTCAGCATCGATCTCCCCAAGCCTGACCATCTCCTGCACCAATGAGTGGTCTTTTGTCACCTGCTGGATCTGCTTCTGAATCACATAAAGCCGGCTGTCGCCCACATTCGCTACATATGCGTAATGTCCCACTATGGTGGCAACCACCATGGTGGTTCCCATACCGCGAAGCTTTTCATCTTTTTGTGCCTGGTCTATAATTTCCGTGTTGGCAGTCTCAATGGCATGACGGATCACTTTGATGGGATTATAATCCGCATCCTTTCTGATTTCGTCCACCAGAATCTGGACTGCATGGGATGAGGCATAATCACCTGCGTTATGTCCTCCCATTCCGTCCGCCACAGCAAAAAGATTAGGAAGATTTCCAACTGGCTCCCGGGAAACGAACACATAATCCTGGTTCATTTTCCGCTTCTGCCCTACATCCGTAGCCGAATATATCCTCATTTTACTTCTCGCTTTCTGTTTTTTCCAAGTAACTTTTTCTCAACTGTCCACAGGCACCGTCAATATCGCTGCCCATTTCTCTTCTAATAGTAACATTAATTCCACATTTTTCAAGTTTTATTTTAAAATTCTCCACCGCCTGGCGGGTAGAACGCACGTAGGAACGCTCTTTGATGGGGTTTACCGGTATGAGATTTACATGGCAGTTCAGCCCTCCAATGCGCTTTGCAAGCTCCTGTGCATCCTTATCCCCATCATTTACGCCTGCCACAAGACTGTACTCAAATGTGATCCTGCGGCCCGTCTTTTCAAAATAATTCCTGCACGCCTCCAAAACCTCATCCATGGAATACCGCTCTGCAATAGGCATCAATTCCCGCCGTTTTTCATCGTTGGGCGCATGTAAGGAAAGCGCCAGAGTCATCTGCAGCTTTTCCTCTGCCAACTCATACATTTTCGGTACAAGGCCGCAGGTGGAAACCGTCAGGTTTCTCTGGCTGATGTTCAAGCCTCCCTCGCCCGTCAAAATATGGATAAACCGCAACAGATTAGCGTAATTGTCAAGAGGCTCACCCGTTCCCATTACCACTACATTGGACACCCGTTCCCCGGTCACAGCCTGGATCCGATAAATCTGATCCAGCATCTCGGAGGGCAAAAGGTTTCTTGTCCATCCTCCAATGGTCGAGGCACAAAAACGGCAGCCCATCTTGCAACCTACCTGCGAGGAAATACAGACGGAATTCCCATGCTTGTAGCGCATCAGTACACTTTCGATCACATTCCCGTCATGAAGCCGGAACAGATATTTCCTTGTGCCGTCCACCTGGGATATCTGCTCATCCACCATTTCCAGTGCCGTGACAGGATAATCCTTCAGCTTTTCCTTCAGCCCTTTGGGAATGTTCGCCATTTCATCGTAGGAAGTTACCAAATGCTCATGCAGCCAACTGTAGATCTGCTTCGCGCGGAAAGGCTTTTCCCCGATCTCCGTCATGAGGTCTTTTAGCTCCTCTATCGTCATCGACTTTATGTCTGTCATATTTTCTTTTCCTATTTTCTTCTGAATTTTGCAAGAAAGAATCCGTCGGTTTTATGTACTCCCGGCAAAAGCTGCAGATATCCAAGCGCCGTGGTCTCCGAGTGGAGATCCTTTGGCAGACAGGGATCCAGGCTTTCCAGCCGGAATGGGTAATTTTTTAAAAACCACATCATATTTTCTTCGTTTTCTTCCTTTGCAATGGTACAGGTGCTGAAGATCAAGGTTCCCCGGGGCTTTACGTAATTGGAAGCCCGGTCCAGGATCGTCCGCTGAAGGATCACGATCTCATCCTGTTTCTGAGGCGTAACTCTGTATTTGATCTCCGGCTTTTTCCCTATCACACCGTATCCTGAGCACGGCACATCCGCAAGGACGATATCTGCCAAAAGCTCCGAATCCTGGTCAAACAGGGTGGCATCCTGCACTCTTGCCTGAACGTTAATGGAGTTGGTACGCTGGATGTTTTCCTCAATGAGATTCACCTTGTATTGGCTCACATCCCTGGCATCCACTGTACCGAAACCTTCCATTTTATCCCCTATATGAAGGCTTTTGCCCCCGGGCGCGGCGCACACATCGATGACATAATCGCCCTTCTGCGGGTTTGCTGCCTCCGCAACCAGCATGGAGCTTACATCCTGTACCAGGATTTTTCCATTAATAAAGGCATCCAGAGCCAGGATATGGTTAAACCCGGAAATATTATAGGCATATGGCAGATACGGTGCCTGCTCCACCTTTACTCCCTGGCTTACCAGACTCTCATAAATAGCCTTCTGTGAATTTAAGTAGGTCCGGCAGCGCACAGTAGTGGGCTTTTCTTCCAGGAAATCCGCCAGCATTTTCTCTGTGACTTCTTCCCCATAAGCGTCGAGCCAGCGGTTTACAAGCTGCTCCGGCATGGAATACCGGACGGAAAGATAGCGTACCACATTGTCTTCTTTTTTCGGGAACTTCAGGTTGGACATTTCCCGCGACACGGTGCGCAGCACACCGTTTACAAAGGGTTTCAGATTATAAAAGCCCTTTCTCTGAGCCAGCTTTACCGCCTCATTGCACACGGCGCTGTCTGGAACGCTATCCATAAACTTCAACTGGTATACAGCACTTCGTAAGATTTCCCGGATAGCGGGCTTCATCTTATCCACTGTTACCTTGGAAAATGAATCAATAATATAGTCAATCTGAATCCGGTATTCCAGAGTTCCCTCACAGACTCTGGTAATAAAGGCCCGCTCCTGCTTGGGCAGGAACTGGTATTTGGAGAGAGCATTTCGGATCGCAATGTGGCTGTGCTCTCCCTCCTCTTCAATTTGCAGTAATATTTCCAGGATCATCTCTCTGGAATTGATTCCACTAGTCACGGTCTCTACCTCCGGCCAGAATAATCAGCCTCAAAAGCTGTAAAAGGGATGATGCCAAAGCCGCCACATAGGTCAGTGCCGCAGCTCTCAGAACTCTTTTTGCTCCCAGGTTTTCCTCCGCACTGAGGATGCCTGTTGTTTCCAGCATACGCAGCGCCCGTGAGGAAGCGTTGAACTCTACGGGAAGGGTCACAAGCTGAAAGAGAACAGCCAGGGAAAACAACACGATTCCAGCCATGGTCAGGGAGCGGATGGAAAAAATCAACCCTGCCAGAAAAATAGGCCAGGAAAGGGAAGAACCAAAGTTTGCAATGGGCACGATGGCGGAACGCAGGTTCAGTGGTGCATAATTTGCAGCGTGCTGCATGGCATGACCGCACTCATGAGCTGCAACACACACAGACGCTACGGAAGTCTGTCCATACACATCCTGGGACAATGCCAAGCGTTTTGATCTGGGATCATAGTGGTCTGTCAGGCTTCCTCTGACAGGAACGATCTGTACATCGTAAATCCCTGCTGCGTTCAGGATCCGCTGTGCTGCCTGTGCTCCGGTCAAACCGGAATCACTTCTGACACGGCGGTATTTTGAAAAAGTGTTTTTCATTTTTGCTGATGCGAAAAGAGACAGCACCATTCCAATGATCAGTAAAAAGTAGGTAGGGTCAAACCAAAAGCCAAACGGGTATCCATAATACATACAATCACTCCTTATTGTCCGTGAATCTTGTTCCTGTTTCTATGTTATACCCCCTCAAAAAGGCGTCTGCCTCCATACGTTTTTTCCCTTCAAGCTGGACCTCCTGCAGCACAAGCACGTTAGCCCCGCAGGCTACGTGAATGCCCTTCTTGTCAGTGAAAAGCACGGTTCCCGGCTGCGCATCCGTATCAGAGGACTCTTCCACGCAGCTTTTCCATACCTTCAGAGTTTTGCCATTCAGGAAGGTGTAGGCGCTGGGCCATGGATTCATACCCCGTACCAGCCGCTCCAGCTCATGGGCGCTTTTTGTAAAATCCAGCCCTCCCATCTGCTTTGTGATCATTGCCGCATAGGGAGTGGGACTTTCCTCCGGCTGTTTTTCGTACACAGCCGTGCCGTCAAAAATATGCGGGAGTGTTTCCACCAGTAAGTCTGCCCCGGCCTGGGACAATTTATCAAAAAGACTTCCTCCTGTTTCCTCCGGAGTAATGGGTACTATCACTTTGGAAATCATATCTCCTGTGTCAATGCCCTCGCCCATTTTCATGATCGTGACACCCGACTCTTTTTCCCCATCGATCACCGCATGCTGGATAGGCGCCGCTCCACGGTATTTCGGCAAAAGAGATGCGTGTATATTGATACAGCCATACTTTGGCAACTCCAGAATACTTTTGGGAATGATCTGTCCAAATGCCGCCACCACGATCGCATCCGGAGCAAGCTCACGAAGCACTTCCTGAAATTCAGGAGCCCGCACCTTTGCCGGCTGAAATACAGGAATGTTATATTTTAATGCTTCCTCTTTTACAGGGGTAGGCATCAGTGCTTTTCCTCTTCCCTTTGGCTTATCGGGCTGTGTCACAACCCCAGCCACCTCATATCCTGCTTCTGCTATTGCCCGCAAAGGCGCTACGGCAAAATCAGGAGTTCCCATATAAACAATTCTCATGCCTGATCTTATTCCTCCTCATCGTCATAGGTTACGCGGTGAAGCTCACCTTCCACCAGACGGGTGTACATTTTTCCGTCCAGATGCTCAATCTCATGACAGAATGCACGGGCCAGGAGCTCTTCTCCCTCATACTCCACTTCATTCATATCCAGATCCAGTGCCTTCACTTTCACATAATTGGGACGGGTCACCTGACCGGACATCCCCGGGACGCTTAAACAGCCCTCTTCTCCCGTCTGCTCACCTGCTCTTTCCACAATTTCCGGATTGACCAATATAATAGGACCTTCCCCCACATCGATCACTGCAATGCGTTTCAGGATTCCCACCTGAGGCGCAGCCAATCCTACACCGCAGGCATCGTACATGGTTTCCAGCATGTCCCCAACCAGCTCGCGGATACGGGGCGTTATCTCCTCAACAGGTCTGCATTTTTTTGATAAAACAGAATCTCCCTCTGTTCTGATGGTTCTCAGTGCCATTTTTTCCATCTTCCTTTCTTAATATATCAATGTATTGTGTAATTATTATGAAAAATTGTGCAATTATGTAAATTATAACAGCCAGGTTGGCTGCCCATTTACGAAAAATCAAATTGTATATATATTTTCCGGAACCCGGAATTGATTTCTATGTATTTTTCCAGCTTGTCCTTTACAGCTACAAGCTGCCTGTAATCCAAGTGTTTCAGGTAAAGCACCCTTCGGTAAATATCCTTCACCTTTCCCACCGATGCCGCCGCAGGTCCGATCACATGCAGATCACTGCCGGAATACACTTTATGGACAAAAAGCTGCAGATAGTGCATAGCCTGCTCCAAAAGCTCCTCATCGCCGCAGGACCCAAGCACAGCCAGCATATGGGCTGACGGCGGATAATCCAGAAGGGTCCGGTAGCTGATCTCCTCCTGATAAAACGCGGGATAATCCTGCACTGCTGCCGCCTGAATGCTGTAATGTTCCGGATTGTACGTCTGTATCACAGCATGTCCGGGGCTTTCCCCTCTGCCCGAACGCCCCACTGCCTGGGTAAGAAGCTGAAAAGTACGTTCCCCGCAGCGGTAATCCTCTGCATTCAGGGAAAGATCCGCCGCAATGACCCCCACAAGAGTTACATGCGGAAAATCATGCCCCTTCACGATCATCTGGGTCCCGATCAGAATATCAGCCTGATGAAACGCAAAGGCTGACAGTATCTTTTCATAACTGCCCTTTGTCCTGGTGGTATCAAAGTCCATCCGCAGGACCCGGGCATGGGGAAAATCTTTTTTGATCACCTGCTCAATCTGCTGGGTTCCTGCCTTAAAGCCGCCAATATAAGGCGAGCCGCACACCGGACATTTTTCCGGCTTTAATGTCTCGTAGCCGCAGTAATGGCACACAAGCCGCCGATTGTTATGCTCGGATAAGGAAACATCGCAATGGGGACATTTCATCACATGTCCGCAGGAGCGGCAGGAAACAAACCCTGCATAACCTCTCCTGTTTAAAAAAAGCATTGCCTGCTCTTTTTTTTCCAGACAGTCTCCTATGGCTGTTTTTAATTCCCGGCTGAGTACGGAGCGGTTTCCTTCTTTTAATTCCCTGCGCATATCCACCACAGATACCTGCGGCAGTTTCCGTTCCTGGAAACGGACATCCAGCCTAACCAGCGCATATTCCCCGGAAAGCGCTCTGCTGTAGGCTTCCAGCGAGGGGGTCGCAGATCCCATAAGCACCCTGGCACCTTCCATTTCCGCTCTTTTTACAGCAGTCTCACGGGCGTGATACCTGGGACTGTTCTCACTTTTGTAGGTAGGCTCATGCTCCTCATCGATCACGATCAGTCCAAGATTGGGAAAAGGCGTAAACAGTGCGGACCGCGGTCCCACCATCACCTGGATTTCTCCCCGCTTTGCCCTTTTGAACTGGTCGTAACGCTCCCCCTGGGAGAGGCGGGAGTTTAAGACAGAAACCTTATCCCCAAATCTGCCGTAAAAACGCCGGACAGTCTGATAGGTCAGGGCAATTTCAGGAATCAGCACAATGGCCTGTTTCCCCTGGGCTGTCACCTGTTCGATCAGTTCCATGTAAACCTGGGTCTTGCCGCTTCCCGTCACGCCGCAGAGAAGAATGGGGCGGGATGCCCCCTCCCACTCCCGGCGTATCTGCTCTGCAGCCTGTTTCTGCGGCAGAGACAGAGGGCTTTTCTCTTCTCTTGGAATGTTTTTTCCATCCAGGGGCATACGGAAAATTTCATCCGTCTCAACCTGTATGATGTTATTTTCTTCAAAATATTTCAGCACAGAGGCAGTTGCGCCCAATTCCTTCGCCGCCCCGGATGCCTCTATCCTGTTATTCTCCAGAAGTGCTTCCAGCAGACGGATTCTGGCTTTGAACCGTGTGTTTTTCAGTTCTTCCAGATGTTTTTCCGCCTCTTCCCTGGAAATATTCAGCACAATGTACCTTTTTTCTTTTGCCTTTATTTTGTTCTGGATGGGAAGGACAGTTTTTAACGCCTGTATCATGGTAGAACCATAATTTTCCTTCATCCAGGCCGCAAGGGCAATGAGCTTTGACTCCGTAGTTTCCTCGTCATTGCAGATTCCGGCAACCTCCTTGATGCGGCGGCTGTCAAATTTTGTTTCCTTTGAGATTCCCACTACGTAGCCCTTGCGCATATGGTTTCCATTTCCAAAAGGAATGGAAACCACCATTCCCACCTGGATCTCTCCTTCCAGCTCCGCCGGTATCCGGTACTGAAAGGTCTTATCCAGTTTTTCGTGAGAAATATCTATAATAATGTCTGCATATGTCATGTTCTACCTTCCGGCCAGAATATCTGCAATCAGGACGCGCTCGTCCATGGGATATTTCTTTCCCTTTATCTCCTGATAATCCTCATGGCCTTTTCCTGCAAGGACAATGATGTCTCCCGGCTCGCCGTGATGGATCGCGTATGCAATGGCCTCCTTACGGTCAGGAATCTCCACATATTTGCCGTCCGTTTTTGCCATTCCCACTTTGATATCGTCAATGATCGCCTGAGGCTCCTCGTTACGCGGATTGTCAGAGGTGATGATCGTCAGATCCGCAAGACGGCCCGATACCTCTCCCATTTCATAACGGCGCAGCTTGGAACGGTTTCCCCCGCAGCCAAACAGACATACAAGCCTGTGGGGATCGTATTCCTTAAGGGTGGAAAGCAGGCTTTCCAGCGCCATAGCATTGTGCGCGTAATCTATCATTAGGGTAAACTCATCTGACACCTTGATCATCTCGATACGGCCTTTTACTTTTGCCACCTTCAAGGCTTTGATAATATTGTCCTGGGAAACCCGGAAATGGCGGCAGATGGCAATGGCTGTCAGGGAATTATAGATACTGAATTTTCCGGGAATATCAATTTCCACGGAAAAGTCCATAAGCCCTTTCACATGGTATGCGATTCCAAGATATCCCTTTCCGCCCACCAGTCTGGCATCCTCGGCACGCAGATCTGCTTCCGGGGAAAAGCCATAGGTTTCCAGTGTACAGGTATGACCCTCTATAATTTTCTCAAAGTGCTCATCATCCCGGTTGACGATTCCCACGCGGCACTGCTTCAAAAGCAGGGCCTTACAGGAAAGATAATGGTCGAAATCCCTGTGCTCATTAGGTCCAATGTGATCCGGCTCAATATTGGTAAAAATACCAAAGTCAAAAACAAATCCCTGGGTGCGGTGCAGCATTAAGCCCTGGGAGGATACCTCCATAACCACGCAGTCACAGCCTGCATCCACCATTTCCCGGAAATATTCCTGAATCACATAAGATTCCGGTGTGGTATTTGCGGCAGGGATCACTTTTTCCCCAATGATTGCCTCGATGGTACCGATCAGTCCCACCTTATATCCTGCATTTTCCAGGATGGATTTCACCATATAGGTTGTGGTGGTCTTTCCTTTTGTTCCGGTAATACCAATGGTTTTCAGTTTTTCTGCCGGATGGCCGAACCACGCTGCTGAAATAAACGCCATGGCATAACGGGTATCTGATACCTGGATCACCGTCACATCATCCGGCGCTTCCACAGGTTCCTCTACAACCAGTGTTTTTGCTCCCTTCTCCACTACATCAGGGACAAACTTGTGTCCATCCGCCACTGCACCTCTGATGCAGATAAACAGGCAGCCTGGAACAACCTTTCTGGAATCGTAAACAACTGCTGTTACCTCCTGCTGTGCATCTCCCTGCAGGCAGGTATACTCCAAACGTTCTAATAAGGATGATAATTTCATTATACACTCCTCCATTGTATTCACTTTGAAATCATGATACTCCTTTATAGAATAGCACACCCAAGCCGCCATTTCAACGTTTCCTTTTTCCTTTCTCACCCCTTCTCCACTCTGTGAAAAGCCGGATCGATGCTGCTGCGGAAATGAATACAGAACACAGAAGCAAGGCTTCAAACAGCGCTTTGTGCGAGTTGTCCCCTGTTTTGGGGCTGGTTCGTGAAGTCTGATAAGTATTAACGGTGTCACTGCCTCCAGTCAAGGCTTCGGATGGCGTTTTACTTGGCTCCGCTTTCACTTTTACTTCTGCCTGGGAACGAAGAGCCTGATCTTCTCCGGTTTCGTCTGTTACCACAATAACCTGATTGATCAGGCTATTATCCGTTATCGTGTCAGGCAAAATTACAGAGGCTTTCAGGTTCACACAATCCCCGGGAGGAATCTGCGGAATCCTGGCCTGTGTTTTTGTACTGTTCAGTTCTATTCCTTCTTTCTCCTCAAACTGTGCCCGGATATTAGAATGAAGAAACCGTTCCGTGCTGATAACAGAATGAAGGGTCCGTTCCCCTGTGTTGCGGATACATATCTGATAGGTGATCGTATCTCCCGGTCCGGCCTCCTCACAGTCAGCCGTTTTATCTACAGTAAAAGCTGCCCTTAGAGGTGCAATGACAACAGGGAGCACAGCTTCCCGTACCAGAAGCTCTCCATTGTTTTCAGCAACTCCGCTGTCATCAAATGGATTGTTTGCTTCCCCATTTTGACCGGGATAAAGGGTGGAGGCCGTGACCATAGCTGTCGCAGAGCCGCTTTGATCTTCCTCTGTTTTTACAGAAAAGGTCAGTGTTTTGGTTTCTCCCTTTGCCAATCTGGTCACTACAGCCTTACTATTCTCTATTACCAGATTATTCTCGCTTTCCCACAAGGGTTCCAGTTCCATAGGCGCAAACGCTGCCGTAAAACTGATATTCTCAAGGGTAATTTCCCCTGTATTCTCCAGGAGCAACTGATAATAGAGTCTCTGTCCCGCCTTTGCTTCTTCCTGCTGCGCTTCCAGTGCGACAGAAAAATCAACCCGGGCAGCATCCAGCTCCAGCAAAGCCGACTCTGCATATGCCAAAAGTTCCGCCGTCCCTTCTCTTTCTTCCATTATAAAGGTTCCCGCCGCGCAGAGTCCTCCAATTTCCCCGCTTTTTTCCAAAGGCGCATCCTGGCTCACCGGAAATACGGATGCGGCTGCCGGATATCGGTATTCCTGGCGCAGCACCACCGGAATTGTAAGCTGCCAGGAATCCTCTGTCCTCACAGGGCAGGATATACAGGTGATCGTTGTTTCCCGTCCCTCTTGATTGGTAACCGGAATTTCCCGGGTGGTCCAGCCTTCCGGGAACGTATACTCTGATTCATCCAAAAGGAAATATTCCGATAAATACATAACAAACACAGGCTCCCTGCTCAGAGCATCTGTTGCTTCGTATTCTGCCATTCCTTCGTCCGAAAATCCGGCAGCTTCCCCAACTTCCTCCGCATATGTATTCTCCTCTTCCAAAGTATCCGGCTCTGGCTCCGCCTCCAGGGTTTCTGTTTGCTCAGCCACATACAGCCTTTCAAGCCCCGTCACCTCCACGCGGACAGCTCCTTTCCAGTTCTCCCGGTCAGTCCAGACAGCTGTTTGGGTCAGCGCAATCCCTCCTGTCTCAGCACCTGCCGCTGTCACTCCCGCCGGTTCTCCCGCACAGCTCATTATGGCTCCTGCCAGCAAAACAGCAGCCAAGCCTGCACTTGCCCTCTTACTTCCTATTCTGTTTTTCATACTTTCAGTCTCCTTTCGTGAAATTTTCAAATATGTTTTGGATATTTACGCCGACCCGGCGCAGAAGAATGTTTTCGTTTTCGCAGAATGCAAAAACGAGATATGTTTACTATATTGCAAGTTTTATCCAATTGCAAGAGCTTATTAAAATTATGAATTTCTTTTAGAAATGATTTAGAAATTTTCGATTTCTTTTAGAAAGGCGATGGAAATATTGATTTATAGCTATTTTACAACAGCCGTCGCTATTCGCAGTAGCGGCGGCTATTTTCTTCTGAACAGTTGGCAAGTAAGCGTTTTGTTCCTGTTATTTCGGCATCTACCAAATCAATCATTCTTTTTACATTTGCAACATGATAAGCAGAAACTTCATTCTCCCACAATGGATTAACTTGTTTTTCAATCCCTGCACGGTATTTTTGCAGGATTTCAAGGCGTTTCTCCAAAAGTTCATGCTGTTCATCGGGGGGAAATGTACTCAGAAAAAAAGCGGCAATGGAAAAGATGTTTGTATCATAGTTGAATTGTAAAATAGATTCTTTGAGAGTATCTATAAACTTATCTTTCCCAGTGTCTGAAAGGTTGTAAACAGTACGGTCCGGCATATTTCCTACTTTTTCGGTAGTACCTGATATATACCCCTTTTTTTCCAGAGCTTTTAAGGTAGAATATACCGTTGAATCAGCAATATTAAACCACCATTTTACATTCATGTAGTTTAAGCGTTTGATTATTTCGTATGCGTTAAGTGGCTTTTCATAAATTAGCCCTAAGAGCATTGTGGCAGGCTTTGATAACATCTGGCTTCCTCCTTGACATTCAATTGTATTTATAGTACTTTATATATAAAGTACTATAAATATCAACTATAGTATAACACAATCAAACAAAAAATGAAATAGCGACAAAGGAGGTTTTTATGCCACAACTTAATAAAGGCGGTAAATTCATATTCGGACTTTCAGTCATACATCCCGATTCAACAATACATTTTCCGCCGCAAGCATTGTCAGAGTATAATGCTACACAGGACGGAAAAGTTATTATTTTTACAGGAAGCAAGATAACAGGGGGATTCTGCGTTACTACATATTCGCTGCTGTCAAATTCAAAACTTAAGCATATTTTGGAGGAATGTCCAAAGTTAAGAGATTGCCAGCTTTCAGAGGGTGAATTTATCCAATATAAAGGACGTAAATATGCTTGGCTTGGTATTGATAAAAGTGGTGTAATTAAAATGCCGCAAAGCGCCTTATCCATTTTAAATCTGCAATCCGGAATGGAATTGTTATCTATTCGCAGCAGTGATATTGCCTTTACAATGGGCGCAAAAGGACCGCTGTTGGAAAAAGCCCATAGCTTTCAAGGGGACATAGAGAGATATTAGGGCGGAGGATGAAATGAGAAACATAGCAGACAATCGACTGTTTAATATAATTTTGTTATTCACCATCACAGGCGAATTTTTTCTTCCGTGGATATTGGAACAATTTTATGTTGAATACAACGGCAAGATAATGGTTATAAGTGCTTTAGGAAGTCCGCAAAGCCCTGTCCGACTTGTTTATAATTTATGGCTTATCTGGCTTGGCGGTGGTGCTGCAGTCGGTTTTATGGCTTTATTGTTTTTTCCACTGTTAAATGGAATTATATCATTTAAGCAAAAGGACATAATTGGGGGTATCGTCAGTATAAGCTCATTTGTTTTATCGCTTGTTTTCTTTGCCTGTTTTGTTATGGGAGATAAGGAACAATTTCAAAACACCTTTTTGAAGTATGAAGGATTACGGGAACGGCTCACTTTATTTTGTATGTATGTTCCCTTTATTTATAGGGCTATTGGCAATTTATTAAACTAAATGGAGATCGTAATTATGGACTACAGAGAAACAAATCTTAATTTTCTATGCGACGATTTAATCAAGGACTATGGGAAAGAACAAGGCGAGTTGCTTTATGCTTTAATATGCGAAAAGTATGCTGATTTGTGCCAGGGAGAAATACAATTTGATAATAGCGAGATGAACGAGCATATTTTTAAGAGATTATTGCCAACGATCGGCGCGTATATAACTCTTATAGAAAATGGTTTTACCCAAAAAGAAGCACTCATGATTACACATAAAGAAATACAGCGTAATGCCCGCTACAAGGCAAAAGAAAATGCTCAGCTCACAAAAATGCCGTTTACATATGGCTTATTCAAACTGTTTGCCAAATCACATATGAAGAAAAAGTATCCGATGGAAGGTTTTACGGTGGAATGGAAAAGATGTGATGCTAAGGAAATCCATTTCGATATAGTTCATTGCATTTACAAAGATATGTGCGAAAAATATCATTGCCCAGAGCTTTGTACGGTTTTCTGCCAAAGTGATATAACAGCCTTTGCAGGATATGAACCCAAGATTAGATTTGAAAGATCAGGAACAATAGGGGAAGGGGCTAAACGTTGTGATTTCCATTTTTATTCATGGAAAACCAGTTAATAAACGATTTAGAAATTTTCGATTTCTTTTAGAAAAGCGACACACTTTGCACACATTTAACCGATATAATAGGTCTTGGATAGATGAAAAACCACTCTCTATCTCCCCCCTCAAAAAAAATAACGGAAACTGGGCACTTCGCGTATGCGGGTGCCCTTTTCTGTGACTAACCTGTGACTAACCGCATTGAACTATTATTTATTAAATCTATCTTATTATATTCAATTCAATCTTCCATTTTCGTCTATTAAGCGCTGTGCAATTTTATATGGCAACATATCACCTGTTCAGGTTTACCTCCTTGTGACAGGTATCGGACTCTGCCCGCTTTGGCACGCCTTATACTAAGGCTGTAAATAATTTGATGAGTCCTGAATTGCTTTGGTCGGCGTCGGGACTTTTTTAATACATGTTTGGTATGTAGTGATGACGGCCAAGAGGAAGATATCTTTTAGGTTGTGCATTCTTCTATCTCCTTGCCTATGTGCTTGTAATGATTTCTTTCATCCCATGTCTATTGTTATTAGCACTATTATACGTCCATAAGCTAACTCAGCCAAGAGATTTTTATTGATTTTAGCACTTTTTTTGTTAACATTAGCACTTTTTCGTGGTATATTAAAATAAATCAATTGGAGGTGAGAATTTGAAAGACCGTATAAAAAGGATCAGAAAATATTTCGGACTTACGCAACAAGGGTTTGCCAATAGGTTAGGATTAAAAAGAAATAGTGTTGCCAACTATGAAATTGGGCGAAATACTCCGATGGATCCTATTATTAATTCGATATGCAAGGAATTCGGTGTAAATGAAGTGTGGCTTCGTACTGGCGAGGGTGGCGATGAAAACATGCTTACTAAAGTCAATGATGATCGTTTCTCCTTGAATCTTGGTAAGTTAAGCACTACTGAAAATCAAATGGTTAAAAATATGTTGAACGCCATCGCTGAGGCTTCGCCAGAAAAGCTCAAATATATAGAAGAATTTATGAAAGAATGTTTAGGCCTCAAATAAAAAGAGCCAACCTATTGGTCAGCTCCGGTAATTCATCATAGAAATGCAATATATTCTTCAAACAAGCGTTCTGATCCATTTAGTTACAGCCATATTTTACGCGATTATATTTTATCTTGCTTTTCATATGGCAGATTTTTGGTCTTTTAGGAGTTTTTTTGAAAATTTAATATTTAAAAGAGGGTGAAACTATCCGATCTGTATCACAACTAAATACTGAAATCTTCTCTGATTCGGAAAAATTTGTTTCCATCGGTCGTATACGCCCCGATATAATCGCTTCGGTTGTTGACAGATATCCCGAATTTTCCGATAAGCTTTCTTCCGAAACAGATATTATTTTTTGGCACGACCGTATAAAGCATACAGAACGCCACAAAAAAGATTTTTCTTCCCCTGAAGAATATGCAAAATGTTTCCTACATATTCCTGATATCATCAAACATCCTGATTATATCAGCATACATCCAAATAAGGACAGCATATCATTTATTAAAGATTATGCTGACCATACCTCTGTTGCAATCCGTATATCTCTGGACGGAAAACTTGCGTATCGGACAATGTACCCACTGCGGGACTCGCAGCTTGAAAACTACATAAAAAATGGACGTGCATGGAAATGCCGATAAATCTATTGACTTTTTAATATAAAAAATGTATGATAATTATGCAAACGGACATATTGTAAATTAAGATAGATTATTCAAGGATAGAACAGGCAGCTATCACGCCCACGAGGTCTTAAAGAGATGTCGGATTGCCACCCGGCTGAATAATCTGTCTTTTTTATTACACTGCCTATAGGGCATTAAAGAAGACAGAAGTCATTATGAAAAGACCTCACAGAAATGTGAGGTCTTTTACGCTCTTTCGCCTTTGATTATTTATCCATTTATGACCTTGAACGATGACACGGAAATTGTACACTCATGAAGACGGCATTCCAGAACGGCCGCAAGCATTATGCTATGTAGACGCATGGATCAGAGGTTTTACAGTGTTGACAGCGTATAAGGCTGGCAACTATTACCCAGGCTATGAAAAAACCTTATAGATTGCAGATACCGATAATTTGGATTTTCTCCTCTGCGCCATGCCGGAGGCGTTGCAAAATAATGTAAACTGTAAACATCAAACAAACTCAATAAGGAGAAGATTATGGTACAGGTAGATTTAATCACTGGTTTTCTCGGAGCAGGCAAGACGACTTTTATTCATAAATATATTGCATACCTAAGCCGCCGCGGTCAGAGAATCCGTGTCATTGAAAACGAATTCGGCAGTATCGGTGTTGACCGCACGCTTCTTCGGGATGATGACTGCGACATCAGCGATCTGACTGGTGTATGTATGTGCTGTAAAGGAAAAGATCTGTTCAAAAAAATGCTGATTCAAAGTGCTGTCCAGGGATATGACAGAATTCTCGTGGAGCCGTCAGGCATCTATGATGTGGACGAATTTTTTGCCGTCATGTCTGCGGAAGAAGTGCGCGAACACTGCCGGATCGGCAGCATTCTGACCATCGTAGACGGGCAGATGGACGAAGGACTCACAGAAGAAGCAAAATACCTGATGTTTTCCCAGCTTCTGGCAGCAGGAACCGTGATCATAAGCAAGGCCCAGTTGTTTCCCGAAGCTGTGCTCGGCAAAACCATCGGACAGTTAAACCTGCTGCTCACACAGTATGGCAGCCCACAGCCTCTCGGAGACGATCTGTGCACAAAAAACTGGGACGACTTTACCGATGAAGATTTTGCTGCCTTCCAGCAGAGCGGCTTCAGGATTCTTGAGCATCAGCGCAATACCATGGAGCACGACATTATTTTCCATGTAAAAGAAACCGCTGATTACTGCGAGAATATCCGGGATTTGGAGGTACGCTTGAGAAACCTGTTTTCCTGTGCAGACTTCGGACGTGTTCTTCGTGTAAAAGGACATATCCAGGATTTGGACAAAAACTGGTATGAAGTCAATTGCGCAAAAGACGCATTCAGCATCCGCCCCTGCAAGATCAAGCGTGGTCTTCTGGTCATTATCGGTCAGGAGCTGAATGAACCCGCGTTAAGGCAGGTATTTATTCCCAGAAAAATATAGCCAACTGATGAAGCAAGCTGCTCCGGATAACTTCCGGAGCAGCGCTTTTACCGGAATGTATTTGCCTTCATATGCTCCGCCACCGCCGTCCAGCTTTTGGTACCGCAGATGCCGTCCGGATCAAGTCCGGTATTCTTCTGAAATGCCCGAAATACCCGGATATCCTCATCTCTCCAAAATCCGGTCACCGGTGTGCCGATCATGGTCTGCAGCATTCTGACCGCAGTGCCCTGATACTCCTTTCGTATCACAGGCAAACGCAAGGTAAGGGCATTTGTCACTTCCGCCCGTTCTCTTTGCTCCCCGTCCTTTTCGCCTGCGTAATCCTTATAAAATATATCTAAATCCACATTTCCTGCAATGCCGGGAATCCGCCCCTTTGAGCTATACTGCCACCCGACTCCCGCTGAAGGACGCAGGCTTTCCACAAGGATTCCCTGATCATCGGCCGGATATGCGGCCAGCCAAAAATCATAGGGGAGCTTTGCTGTATCCAGCACATTCTTATACCAGTCAAGGTTGCAGTAAATTCCCACCTGATACCCTGCCAGCCTCACTTTTTCCAGAAATACCCCGGCAATCTCCGTGACAGCTTTTGTACCAAGCTCCCTCTGTTCACTCCATTCCATATCATAGAATACCGGATATTCCATCTTCCTTCCCTCCAATGCTTCAAGAGTTTTATCCGCTTCTGCCCTTGCCTCCTCCGGCGTTTTGGCATAACTGAAGGTGTACCCGCCTACCGGGATTTCATTTTCTGCACATTCCTGATAATTATATGCAAACGAGGCATCTATCCCGTCATATTGGTAGATACGCAGGATGGCAAATTCGATTCCGGCCCTCTTTACCTCACTCCAATCCGGCTTTCCCTGATAGCTTGAAACGTCAATTCCTTTCCATTCCATAGTCCTGTTGCCTTTCTTTTTTTACCTTGATCATAGCTTCTTTTTATAATATGACAGAAATTCAATTGCGGTCCATCACGCAAGAGCCTATTGCAATTCCAGACCTTGTCTTTTATAATAGTACGTATCGGAACCTGCAGGTTACATTTACAGCGGGGTTCCACATATTGCAATCACATTATCCGAGAGAAATGAGGTATCTCCTATGAGTGAAAAAATCGTAGTAGTTGCATTAGGACACAGAGCTTTGGGAACCACCCTTCCGGAGCAGAAGGTTGCCACCAGACAGGCAGCCAAAGCTATTGCAGACCTTGTGGAAGAAGGTGTGCGCGTAGTAATCTCCCACAGCAACGGCCCGCAGGTTGGCATGATCCACACTGCCATGAACGAATTTGGAAAGGCACATCCTGATTATACATTTGCACCCATGTCTGTGTGCTCCGCCATGAGCCAGGGTTATATCGGCTATGACCTTCAAAATGCCATCCGTGCGGAATTTTTGAGCCGCGGCATCTATAAACCAGTCAGCACCGTGCTCACCCAGGCAGTGATCGATCCTTATGATGAAGCGTTTGCAGAGCCTGAAAAGATTATCGGTCGTATTCTCACTGCGGAAGAGGCGGAAGCGGAGGAAGAAAAGGGAAATTATGTCACAGAGCTTCCCGAAGGCGGTTTTCGCAGGATTGTAGCAGCTCCCGTGCCGCTGCGTATTGTGGAAATTGAAACCATTCGTACCCTGATCGATGCTGACCAGGTTGTTATCGCAGCAGGCGGCGGTGGAATCCCTGTTATGGAGCAGGGCATTGAACTCCACGGTGCCAGTGCGATCATTGAAAAAGATCTGGCAAGCGGACTTATGGCAGAGGACTTAAATGCCGACACTTTGATGATCCTCACCAGCGTTGAAAAAGTAAGCCTGAATCTTGGCCAGGACAACGAAAAATTCCTGGACACTATCACGGTAGAAGAAGCAAAGAAATATATGAATGAAAACCAGTTCGCTCCCGGCTCTATGCTTCCTAAATTCGAAGCAGGCATTTCCTTCATCGCCAGGGGAGAAGGCCGCCGCACTATCATTACAGATATCCAGCACGCAAAGGACGGCTATCGGGAAAAAACCGGGACGATCATTAAATAAGTCTTTTCATTCTGGTCAAAGTAACATTTTCACGTATGACAAAACGGCTGTACAGGAGTGATCATTCTCCTGCACAGCCGTTCATTTATTTTCCATTCCGTTTTTTCCCGAAACGCCTTACCGCCTGTAATGCTCTTTTCTCTTCCCGATCCTTAATTTTCCATAAAGGAACCATAAAACCCACACCGCACCATAGCAAATAGAAAACTGTACCACATACACCAGGAACACGTAGGGAAGTGTTACGTTTTCCCGGGTCAGCATGATCTCTGCGTCAGCCGAGATTTTTTCTATCTGTTCATCAAGAGCTTCTGTTTCCTCTGCTGAAATCCTGTACCAGCTCGCATTCTTCTCATTCTCCACCAGAACAATGTAAGAACCGTTCACACAATCAATCTGAACCACGCTGCCGTCTTCCGCTCCTTTTTGCAGTTCCTCTATCGTAATGCTTTCCTCAGGATGCATAGAACGCCAGGACAGACATGTAAAGGCCAGGGCTATCGCCAGAATCGTAGCGCCTACTACCAGCCATTTTTTCTTAAACCTTTTGCCCTTTTCGGCATCCTTTTCTACAGTGCTCATGTCTGTTCTCCTTTCCGTCAATCCCTTCTGCTGTTTTATGTATGCTACACAGTAGTGCGTTTTTTGCATTTCTCTCCACGGAGCATTCCCTACCGTTGCTTTGCCTTCCGCCATATTTTTTTCCATATGGGGATCAGCAACCGAACGGTTCAGAATTGTTCCCAGATATGTATTTTTATTGTAACAAGCCCCATTCCTGCTGTCAACGCAAATAATTGTTATTAATGTATCTCAATTTTAAGCTCTCCATGCATCAGATAAACCGCTGTTACCTTGTTTACATCCACGGCATGTTCAAATTCCCGGAACACCACATAATCTTCCGCTTCTTCTTCCTTTTCCCCTGGCCCGCAGCTTCCTGCGCCATTCATGTCCTCCAATTCCGTGCCATCTTCAAATCTGATCTTTCTGATAGAAAGCGCACTTCCCAGATCTATGCCTTTCTCCGCTCTCTCCGCATCTTCCAGATCCACATGTATACTGTAATCAAACGCGGAAAGCTCCGCATATTTTACCAGAATTTCCTCTCCGCCGAAATCATAAGCTTTGTTGATATCAAATCGAAGCGTTTCCCGCTCAATCCCCTCTGTTTTCCATTGAAATACCCATTTCCCCTCTGTCAGGATCTCACCCGCCGAATTTCCTTTTACACCAGTCATCAGGTTCTCCAATGTCACCCGGATATCCTTTTCGCCCAAATCCCACTTCGTATCGTTAAAAAATTTTATCTCATAGTATTTTTCATTTAGTATCTCCTGATTCTGTCGCTCTTCTGTAAGGAAATTTCCTCCCCCGGACATGTTTTTTTCTGTCGGCGAATCCCAGATATTTTCACCATCAATTGTCACTTCGCAGTTACCAAAACCGCAGCTATCATCTAACAAAACCCCATCCGGTGCTTCCACCAGAAAAACCATATCCAGCATATGCGCGTCCAATACACTCTGTATAAATGTAACTCTCACTCCATTATCTGTCACAGTCTGTCCGATTTCCTGAATACTTCCCTTATCTGCCAACTTCTGCTGCTGTTCCAAAGACGGATTCAGCTTTTTCTCAAGCCACTCATTCCAGTGAAAAGTCTCGTTTGCCGCTATACTTCCCAGTCCGGTCAATCCAATCACGGCTGCCGCAAACAGTACCCTCAGCTTCTTTCTTTTTCCATAACCTCTATTCTTTTCTTCTCCATCCCTTTTCTCAATTTCAGCCAGAGTATTCTCAAACCGTTCATGAAACTCCCGCGGAATTTCCGGCGCCGCCTTTTCCCAATCTTTTCTCGCTAACATAAAGTCTCCTCCTCTCCTTCCAATTTTTCTCTCAGTATTTTTCTGGCACGGGACAGCCTGCTCTTTATGGTACCCTCTCTCATTTCCAGAATTTTGCTGATTTCCTTCTGACTGAAACCTTCCAGATAGTATAGTGTCACCAGTATCCTCAATTCTTCCGGCAAATCCAGCACTGCCTGATACAGACTCGAATATTTCTTTTCTTCTATTCTGCCGGACTGCATATAATCCTCATAGGGAACTATTATTTTGTTGCGGTTACATATCTTATAGCATTCATTAATAAGGATTCTGGTGAGCCAGGTTTGAAAAAATCTTTCTTTTTTCAGTGTATTTTTCTTTTCATACGCAATCAGCAGTGCCTCCTGCACAGCATCTGCGCAATCTGCATCACTTTTTAAAACTGACTTTGCCACATGATACAGCATAGTCTCCGATGCACGCACCTCTGCCATAAACTTTTCCTTTGTCACAGCAAAACCTCCTGCCTTCCACTGACCGTGGTATTTGATGCCTATTAGATACTAAAAAAACCAAATCGGTTCTCAAAAATCACAGAAAATTTCAGGCCCGCACAAACCAACTGGTCTGTACGAGCCTGTTCTATCTGCTTATTTTTCTCTGATCCACAGCTCCTGGTCATCATACTCTGTTTCTGTCAGCGTCACAACATCGCCTTCTCTTAAAGTGAATTCCTGCTGGGCGCCCTCCGACATGGACGTTACTCGAATCCCGTCTCCGCTTGCAATCTGCACGGTGACATTCCCTGCCGGGCAAAAAAATATGTACTCCCCCTCTGAAAACTGCTCATCCACTGCCAGTGACCATCCCTCTGCAAGGGTATATGGCCATTCCTCCACAATCCCCTCTGTCCCGGCCGATTCATTGGAAATCTCCCAGCTTCCTGCTCTCTCCTGCATTTTCTCGGTAATAAAATTATAACCCAGTGCAACCAAAAGAATTAAAATGATCACAATCCGTCCGGTATTGCCTGCTGCTACAAGCCCGTTATTATATCCCGTAGGAGGCGCCGCTTTTTTCACAGCTTTCCCGCTTCCCGGAGTCGTTGTGCTTTTCGCAGTCTGCTTTTTTGCTGCCTGCCTTTTTACCGCCTGATTTTTCGCAGCCTTCTCCCCCAGCGGGACCTCATTCTGGCGCATGATCTCTTTTGCCCGCTGTCCGGCGTGTTTGTAATGCTCTCTCCTGTTTTCATTCAAATGGTATAAAACCTCATCATTCCGGTAAGGCATACCGCACAGTTTACACCTTCCATTCACAATGGGGCCCTCACAAATCTGGCATTTTTTTCTTTCCATCTGCATCCCCTTCCTCCTGTGTACTGCCTTGCCGCTTCATTCTGCAGCCGTGAATTCTACGAAAAGTTTATAAAAATGTTATAATTATTGTATCTATTTTATAGAATTCTTTCAAGGACTAAATTGCCATTTGGATAAATTCTTGGTATAATAAAGTCAAATACCCCGCAGCAAGCTACGGGGTATCTGACCCTCGCGGCATTCGCCAAATGCGTGTGCAAGCACCCGCGCTTGGCTCATTGCTCGCGGGAATGACTTAATAAACAAGGAGGGTTCCCATGGAACAAATTAAAATTCCTATGGGCTATCAGGCAGACCTTAACCTGCATGATACTCAGGTAGCGATCAAAACAGTAAAAGACTTTTTTCAGCAGACTCTGTCCCAGAAGCTGAATCTTCTGCGCGTTTCTGCTCCTATATTTGTAGACCCGTGTTCCGGCTTAAACGATAACCTGAATGGCGTGGAACGCCCCGTAAGCTTTGACATCAAGGGCCAGGAAGGTGAAGCAGAAATCGTTCATTCCCTTGCAAAATGGAAACGCTATGCCCTTGAAAAATACGGTTTTTCTCACGGAGAGGGCCTGTACACAGATATGGTAGCCATTCGCCGGGATGAGGACGTGGACAATATCCATTCCATTTACGTAGACCAGTGGGACTGGGAAAAGATCATTTCCAAAGAAGAGCGGAACATGGACACCCTGATCAGCACTGTCCGCACCATTTACAGCGTGCTCCGCAAAACCGAGAAATACATGGCAGTCCAGTATGATTACATAGAAGAAATTCTTCCCCGGGAGATTGCCTTTGTGACCACCCAGGAGCTTGTAGATATGTACCCGGACTGCACCCCAAAGGAGCGCGAATACAAAATCGTAAAGGAAAAAGGCGCTGTCTTTATCATGCAGGTAGGCAAAACCCTGTCAAACGGCGAACGTCACGACGGACGTGCCCCGGACTACGATGACTGGGAATTGAACGGCGACATTGTTGTATACTATCCTGTACTGGATATTGCCCTGGAGCTTTCCTCCATGGGTATCCGTGTTGACGAGGAGGCGCTTGACAGACAGCTCACAATGGCAGGCTGCGATGACCGCCGGGAGCTGGATTTCCAGAAAGCCATTTTAAACAAGGAGCTTCCCTATACTATAGGCGGCGGTATCGGTCAGTCACGTATCTGTATGTTCTTCCTGCGAAAAGCCCACATCGGAGAGGTACATGTATCTCTGTGGCCTAAGGAAGTACAGGATGAGGCTGCTGCTCACGGTATCCAGCTTCTTTAAAAAACACGCACCATAAAATGCGGCTGCTGCATTCCCGCCCAGCCGCTGTTGAAATGAGGGATTGATTGTGAATATATTATTTTTCCTGACGCCCAAAAGCGAAGTGGCGTACATCTTTGAAGACGAAACTTTAAGGCAGACACTGGAAAAGATGGAACACAGGAAATTTTCCTGTATCCCAATCCTCAGCCCGGACGGAAAATACACGGGAACGATTTCCGAGGGAGACCTTTTATGGGGTATGAAACGCCTGGCGATCATGGATATGAAAGAGGCAGAGGGTGTGCCGATCATGGCCATCCCCCGCAGAGCCACCTATAAACCGGTACATGTAAATTCTAATATGGAGGACCTTCTGGACCGCGCCATTAACCAGAATTATGTACCTGTTGTAGATGACCAGGGATTTTTCATCGGAATCATTACCAGAAAAGAAATTATTAAATACTGCTATAAAGAAATGAAAAAAGCTGCCGGGGATTAACTCCCCGGCAATATCTTCAATCATTATTTTTCTTATACATATGCCACGATTCAAAGGCAATGATTCCCACCAGTAAAATTCCTCTTATCGCTGTCTGGTAATAAGAATACACTCTCATAATATCCAGTGCATTTGAAAGTACATTCAAAAGCAAAATTCCTGTTATACTTTTCCATATACTTCCCACACCGCCCGTCAAACTTGTTCCGCCGATAACCGTACCAGTGATCACTGACAGCGCCAGCGCATCTCCGTGAAGTGCAGAACCTGTATTCAACCTGGAAGCATTCAGCACCCCGGCTATCGCTGCTGCCACAGCAGCAATCACAAAGACAAGGATTTTATTTTTTACTACGTCCAGCCCACTGTAACGTGCCACCTCACTGCTTCCGCCTATGGTGTAAACATTTCTTCCAAACCGCGTCTGCTTCAGCACATACGCTGTAATTATCACACAGACCAACATTACAATAACCATCACCGGAATTCCCAGAAAAGAGCTTGTGCCGATCAACTGAAACCACGTGCTCTGACTCTGCACAGGACGTCCGTCAGAAATCCTCAGCGCAATTCCCTTCACAATATACTGCATTCCAATGGTCACAATAAAGGAACTTATCCCAAACTTCGCAATCAGGACACCATTTACCAGCCCCACAGCCGCAGCCACCAAAAGTGCAGCGATAATCGCCCCTGCCTGTCCCACAAACGGTTCCAGTATTACACAGAGCAGCCCTGTCAATGCCATAGTGGAGCCTACGGACAGATCAAACTCTCCGCTGATAATAGCAAATGTCATTCCGCAGGATGTAATTCCATATATGGAAACCTGCACAAGGATATTAATCAGGTTGCTGCCGGAAAGGAATCCGGGAACAAATATGCTGACCATTACAAAAAATATAACTAAAACCACCAAGGTTTTCTGTTCTTTCAGATATTCCTTTGTTTTCACCATGCTGCCCTCCTACGCCCTTTTCATCCGGCTTCTGTTCCAGGCATCAAACGAAATCGCCAGAATCAGCACAACGCCTTTTACAATATTCTGGTCATAGGAAACAAATCCCAAAAGGTTCATCACATTGGAAAGTACCTGTAAAGTAATCACACCCACTGCAGCCTTTCCCACGCTTCCGATTCCTCCGTTTAAGCTGATTCCTCCCAGAACTGCTGCCACAATCGCATCCATTTCATATCCGTCTCCGGCCGTAGGATTTGCCCCGGAAACTCTGGAGGTCAGCACGATTGCCGTTACCGCGCACATTATACCCATGACCAGATATGAAACAAATGTTACCTTCCGGGTATTGATTCCAGACAGCCTGCAGCATTCCTGATTATAGCCTGTCATATGAAGCTCTCTGCCGAACTTTGTTTTTCCCTCGATAACCGCCAGAATAACTGTTAGAATTGCAAAAATAATAACAGGATAAGAAATATATCTTCCCACAGTACCCATTCCTATCTGGCTATAAAACTCTGACTCACTTCCCGGCAGTGTAAACCCCTGGGTATACAGAAGACAGATTGCGGAAAACAAAAGATTGGTGCCAAAGGTAATCATCAGAGAACCGCCGGAATCTGCGTGGGACAATATAATGATTCCTCCGTTTACAGCCCCCATAACAGCGCCTATCGCCAATGCGCAGATTATTGCAGCACCCACCGGCATATAATTCTGGAGGGTAATTGCCATCAGACCCGCAAAGCTCACCTGTGCACCGATAGAAAGGTCCATATGCCCTGAGATCAGCACATAAGAAAGACCGATTGTGAGAATACCCAGCATACAGCTTTGTTTTAATATATTCGTAATGTTCCGCACCGTAAAAAAGCTGTCCGAAAAAATCGCCGCGACAATGCAGAATACTGCAAGCAGCAGAATATTGGCATGTCTGTATACGCTGCCCAGAATTTTATCTTTCATGCTGTTCCTCCGTCAAAATTGCAAGCTTCATAACATTTTCGGCCGTCATGTCTTCTCCTGTCAGTTCTCCCTTCAGATTCCCCTCATGTATTACGATCATACGGTCACTGAGACTGATAACCTCCGGCATCTCCGAAGAAATCATAATCACCGACTTTCCTTCATCCACAAGCCGATTGATAAGCTGGTAAATCTCATATTTTGCTCCCACATCAATACCTCTTGTCGGCTCATCGAGAATGAGAATGTCTGCTTCCGTATACAGCCATTTTGCCAAAACAACCTTCTGTTGGTTTCCTCCGCTCAAGGAAACGCATGGGGTATGCTCTCCCGGAGTTTTTGTCCCCAACTGACGGATATAGTCCCGGGCAACCTCACCTTCCTTTTTCCTGTTTACAAAGCCGTTTGCAGTAATGGCATCCAGCCGTGCCAGCGTTGTATTGGATGCCACGCTTTCCTCCAATACCAGTCCCTGCACCTTGCGATCCTCCGTTACCAATGCAATGCCGTTTTCAATGGCTTCTCCCGGCGAGCGGATCACAATCTCCTTCCCTCTAAGAGTAAGCCTTCCTCTGTCAAGTCTGTCAGCCCCGAAAATACATCTCACGATTTCCGTCCTTCCGGCTCCCACAAGACCTGCAATACCCAGGATTTCTCCCTTTCTCAGCTCAAAGGAAATATCACGGAATTTCGGCTCCCGTGTCAGACCCTCCGCCTTCAGTATTATCTCATCGGAAGGTTTTCCGTGACGTTTGGGGTATTCCTGTTCCATAGAACGGCCTACCATCTTAGAAATAATTGATTTTCTATCCATTTCCTCAATAGGCTTTGTATCAATAACCGAACCATCCCGTATCACTGTTACAGTATCACACAGACGGAATATCTCATCCAGACGGTGGGAAATATAAATCACCGTAATATTTTCTTTTTTCAGCACCTCAATAATTCTAAACAAATGCTCCAGTTCTTTGTCCGTCAGCGTTGCTGACGGCTCATCCATGATAATGATCCGTGAATGAAAGGATAGTGCTTTAGCAATCTCCACCATCTGCTTTCCGGCCACACTTAAAGCCCCCACCTTTTTGGACGGTTCTTCATGAAGCCCCACTTTTTCAAGCCACTCCCCTGCAAGCCTGTAAACCTCCTTCCAGTCCACTCCCCGGATCCCTTTTACCGGAAGGCGTCCCACAAATATATTTTCTGCAATGCTTAAGGAATTGACCAGGTTGAATTCCTGAAAAATAATACTCAGTCCCAGCTTCTGAGCTTGAAGAGGGTTCTCGATCTTTACCTCTTTTCCGTCAATCCGTATGGTTCCGGTGTCTTTTTGATATACCCCGGTAAGAATTTTCATCAGTGTAGATTTTCCGGCACCGTTCTCCCCTACAATCCCATGGACCTCACCTCTGCGTATTCCCACAGAGACGCGATCCAGAGCCTTTACCCCCGGAAACTCCTTGCTGATATTCTGTAATTCCAAAATATAGTCTTCTGCCATATCTCTTCAGCTCCTGTTATTGTTTGAAATGGGAACGGTTATAAAAACCGTTCCCTTATCCCGGACGCTTTATCTGTTACATGTTCTTACCATAATAATGCTTCGTCGTAGGTCTTTACACTCTCAGCATCCAGAGGCGTGATCTCATCTTTGTACCATGCGTTCAACTCTTCGCCGCAGATTGCTTTCACAAGTGCCTTGATACAGCCGCTTCCCTCTTCTACCAGAGGCTGAACTGCTGTTGCTACCAGAAATCCTTCTTTTACGAGGTCAGCTCCCTTTGCACTTCCGCCGTAACCGATAACCTTAATATCATCACTTGTATAGCCGAACTCCTTCATAGCCTGTGCAACACCTGCTGCCATAGTATCGTCATGGCAGAAAATTCCGCTTAAATCGGAATACTTGGTTAAAAGGTCTTCCGTGATGCTCATGGCTGTGGCTTCATCGTAATTGGCATCGTTCTTAGCAACCACCTCGATCGCGCTTCCTTCGATTGCTGACTCAAAGCCTGCTGTACGGTTTACCTGAGCGGAGCTTCCTGCTGTTCCTTCAATGATAGCAACCTTTCCACCCTCTTCTCCCAGAACCTCCAGCATCTTTTCACCAGCAATTTTTCCTACATCCTCATCATCCGGTCCCACAAAGGTTTTAATATAATCATACCCGGATTCATCAATATTCATAGCTCCTGTCACCACAGGGATTTCCTTTTCAGATGCAGCTTTACATGATGCAACCAGAGAAGTTCCATCGCTTGGGTTCAAAACAATACCGTCAACTCCCTGAGAAATAAATGTATTCATCTGGTCTGTCTGGGTTGCTGCGTCCATATTTCCGTCTAATTCAATTAATTCAATACCCAGCGCTTCCGCCTCCTCCTGGATACCCTTTGCAAATACCTTAACTGCCGGAGCGCTGCTGATGCAGTATGTAACACCGATGGTCAAACCCTTGGCTGCTTCCTTTTCCTCGTCTGTCAGCTCCAGATCAGAATAGCTTGCCGTGCCGTCCTCGCTGGCCCATACTGCTGCCGGAGACGCCATAAGTGATGATACCATTGCCACTGAAAGCACTGTTCCTAAAAATCTTTTTTTCATTTTGTTCCCTCCTGCTTTAGTTTATTATATAGTTTTCTTAAACCAGTCTGTAATATCTGCAAATGCCAGCTCTCTTTTGGGATCTATAGGAATATTGTGTTCCACCCCTGGATAATTTTTAATCTTTTTCTCTTTGGAAGCCACTGCATGATACATTTTTTCAGACTGCTCATGGGGTACCAGGAAATCCTCTCCTCCTGTCAGAAAAAAGATGGGCTGCCGGATATTGCGGCACTGGTCAAGGGGCCTGTACATCATCAACTCCTGCATCGTGTCCCATACAACGTACTCACAGGCATCCGGGTCGGCAAAAACCTCTAAAATCTTATCCGCCCGGTCCTTATCAGGAAAATGATACATATCCAGCACATTCCTGAGACCCCCTGCTCCGGTGGCGGCTGCTATTTCCGCTTCCCGGTTTACGCTTTCCTCAAACTCCCGAAAGTCACCTTTCTGGTATTCCCATACATACTTAAGCCACTCACGGCAATCAGCAATTCCTGACATGGCAACAACTGATTTGATCCGCCTATCAATTCCTGCTGTATATACCGCCGTACAGGCACCCATACTGATTCCTGCCACACCGATTCTTTCTCTGTCCACACATCCCAATGACAGCGCATAATTTATCACATGAATCAGATCTGAGGGCCATTCACTGGCACAATATAAGTGGTATTTCCGCTTCGCATCCTCCCCGCACCCGCGAAAATCCATCCGGAAGGTAAGAAACCCTGCATCGGCAAGCCTGTGGGATAACATGTCAAGACCATCGTTTTTATGGCGGCTATGTCCGTGGCACAGAACGATTGCCGGATATCTCTTCTCTGACTGAGGGATTTCATCCGGACATTCCACGATCACACTGCAGGGAATGCCATGAGTATAATACTTCTTTTGATATTCCATACCTTCAATTCCTTTCCTCTTCGTTAAGCAAATTATAGCATTGCCATTTTTTCGCGTCAACGATTTTGTATATCGTTTTATTGAAACGTTTTAATATTCTAATTAAAAAATACAAGTCTCTGTATGATGTGATCATTACCAGAGACTTGTGTTTATTATCGTGCAAATTCAAGAAGTTGTTTCTGCAGCTTGTCCAATTCCGTCTGTATCTCACCATAGCCAACGATATCCCCCTCCACCGCACGCAGAATAAGTGGACGCAGGTGTTCATAGATCATATTTTCCACTGCTTTTTCATTCAGCAGCTGTCCATGGCTGTTGACCGGTGTTCGCCTTCTTTTTGCTCTCTTCACCTCGCATAATGCCTTTGTCAGCCAGGGATACAGCATGACCAGGTCATAGTTCTGATAGGTGGGAAGATTTGGGGACTGGCCTCCCAGAATCGTATGAGGTACAGAAATCTCCTTCCCTGTCGCCCACTGAATGAAACGGAATGCCGCATGGGGCTTTCTGCTGTTTTTTGCAATGCCCAAACTCCATCCCGCCAATACCGGCTTTCCCGGAAGATGGGAATAGCTGTATTTATCAGCAATCTCCGATTTTGTCCTATCCGTAATCTCATTGGCGTAGTTGTAATAAATATTCACCATTGCCGTTTTTCCTGTCATGAAATTATGTAAGGCATCCGGCGGTTTATTCAGCACCACATCCGGGTCGGAAAAGGAAACACTTTCCAACAGCCCGTGGACCACCTTCCGCATGGCTTTGCTGTTGCACTGTATGTGACCGTTTTCGTCATACAGATCGGACTTGCACTCCCACAGCCTGGGCATTAGCGCACAGATCAGCTCTTCCGGGTAGGAAAGGGACATGGAATGTCCGTAAAGCACCGGGGAATTTGGATTATAAGCCCGTGTAAAATATCTGGCTATGGTGTTAAATTGATGCCAGTTTTCCGGGCATTGAAGCGGAAACATACACTGGGCCTCAAATGCATTCCGGATACTGTCTGTCTGGAAAATATCCAGCCGGTAGAACAAAAGCTGTGTACACACCATGAAGGGCAGCGCGTATAATCTGCCGTTATACATTCCAAAGTGCTCTACCGCATTAGGCAGATAGGACTGGACATCCAACCGGTGTTCTCCTGCAAGGTCATCCAGACACAGAAGGTCTCCCTTTTCTGCCATGTAATGCAGCCATGGCACATCAAAGAGGAATACATCAATATCGTCCCTTCCTGAATTCAGATATTCCTGTATATAAGAAAATGCATTTTCCGAAAGAACCTTTTCGATTTCTACCTCAATTCCCGTTTTATGGTAAAATTCATCCAGCAGATTGGAAATACCGCTGACTGCTGTCTGATCGTCCAGCATAAGAACTTTTATTTTATCACTAAACACAAAGGGCGTTTTTTTCAGCTTTTTTCCCGAAGGCAGAGAAAATTTCTTTACATCAATGGTATCCCGGATGCAATGCTGCTGCTTTTCGAATAGATAAGGGGCCCGTATATTCTCAAGCAAAAGCTGACAGGTTTTTTCCCCCACCTCATAGGTGCTTCTGGAGGTTTTTAAAATCTCACTGTCAAAGTAGAATACATCGTACTGCTCGTCTCCTGTAGAAATGATCCTCACATCATCCCTTACATTCAAATGATTCAGGTGATAGGCGTACCGGATTCCCTCTGCCATCCGGTAGGAGGTGGTGAGAATGATCTGCGGGATGCTGTCATGATTCTGGCACATCTGGATTCCGATATGAAAACCTCTCTCACGGATAGCTTCCCCGCGGTACAGGAATTTTTCATTTAGCTCCTGCCCCAGCTCCCGAAAGGCATCCCGGTAGCCTGCCGCTGCATATTTATTTTCATCATAATTATCCGGTCCTGTAACAAGGGCAATATCCTGGTAGCCATTCTCCAGGTAATACTTCGTGATATCGTGAAAGATATTATAGTTATCCAAATAGATCAGATTGCAGTCCATGCCCTCCGGCCTTCTGTCCACCAGCACAAAAGGGATTTTACTGTTTTCCAGAACTGCAAATAACTCTCTGTTATCCGGATTGCAGGTATACAGGATGATTCCGGAAATATTCCGTCCGATATAGTTTAATAAAGTTTCCTTTTCTTTTCGCGGATTATTGTCTGTCAGGGTCATTTCAATAGAATACTGAGAACCGTGCAGATTCATATATCCTTTAATACTGCTGATCACCTTCTCAAAATAGGGTTCTGAAATATTGGGGAATACCAGCCCTAATACATAACTCTTCTTCTGACGCAGCTCTCTGCCGGAATTCTGCACCACATAGTGCAGCTTCTTTATGGCTGCCTTGATTTTTTCGGAAGTCTGCGCACTGACGTTTCCCTTTTCATTTAGATAGTTGGAGACGGTTCCTATAGATACCCCAGCCTCATTTGCCACATCCTTAATTGTCGCCATGTTTTCCCTCATAAAAAGCGTAGCCGCTCTTAATTATCTGTTGATTCTTTGTGTTCATTCCCTGCTAAAAAAACGCCGGAATCGCCGCGATTTGCTTCGCAAATCACACCGCGGCAAATAGCTTCGCTCTACGGCTCAGCTATTTTTTATTCCGCTCGTTCCTCGCTCCATAAAAATTACGGGAATCGCCGCGATTTGCTTCGCAAATCACACCGCGGCAAATAGCTTCGCTCTACGGCTCAGCTATTTTTCATTATAAAATGACAATAAAAAATATGCAAGCCGGCCTTGAAAATTCGCCTTAGGTCAGCCTGCATATTAAGATATTATTAAAGGACTTTAGAAAGAAAATCCTTCAGCCTCGGATTCTTAGGATTAGAGAAAAACTCCTCCGGGCTGTTTTCTTCCTGGATCTTTCCGTCATCAATGAAAAGGACGCGGGTGGCAACTTCTCTTGCAAATCCCATCTCATGTGTAACCACTACCATGGTCATGCCGGACTGTGCCAGCTCCTTCATCAATTCCAGAACCTCTCCTACCATCTCAGGGTCAAGAGCGGAAGTCGGCTCGTCAAACAGCATGACGTCCGGATTCATTGCAAGAGAACGTGCGATCGCAATACGCTGCTTCTGTCCGCCGGATAACATATCCGGATAGGTGTCTGCTTTTTCCGGCAGTCCTACCCGCGCCAGAAGCTCCTCTGCCCTTTTGGACGCCTCATCCTTTGTCATCAGCTTTAAGGTTACAGGCGCCAGCATAATGTTCTCTTTTACCGTTTTATGCGGAAACAGGTTGAACTGCTGGAATACCATCCCGATTTTCTGGCGGTGGCGGTTAATATCTACCTTCGGGTCTGTGATGTCAGTGCCTTCAAAGAGGATCTTTCCGCCTGTCGGCTCCTCCAGAAGGTTTAAAGAACGAAGGAAGGTGGATTTACCGGAACCGGACGGTCCGATGATAACAACCACCTCGCCCTGGCAGATATCTGTGGTGATCCCGTCCAGAACCTGATTTGTTCCAAAGGCTTTTTTCAGATCCTGCACCTGGATCAATACTTTATTTTTATCAACGCTCACTGGTACGCAGCCTCCTCTCCAATTTATTCATGAAGTATGTCAGAGTCATAACAAGCACCAGATAAATAGCAGCCGCAGCCATCAGAGGCCAGAATGCGTTATAGGTACGGCTCTGGATCAGCATAGCGCCCTTTGTCAGATCCATCATACCGATGTAACCGATAATGGAAGTCTCCTTGATCAATACGATAAATTCATTTACCAGCGCCGGAAGCACATTTTTAAATGCCTGCGGGATGATAATGAGACGCATGGTCTGCGCAAAATTCAGTCCCAGGCTTCTTCCTGCCTCTGTTTGTCCCTGGTCGATGGACATAATACCGGAGCGGACGATCTCAGCCACATATGCACCGGAGTTGATACCAAAGGAAAGACCGCCTACTACGATCTTGTTTATACTTACGGACCCAAAGATAACAAAATTCATGATCAGAAGCTGAATCATGGTCGGCGTCCCCCGGATCACAGTCAGATATACACGGCAGATAGCGTTCAGGATCTTAAACTTCCCGGATTTGTCATGGGCAGAACGGATAATTGCAACTACAAAACCGATGATAATACCTATGATAACCGCAAAGACCGTAATCATCAGAGTCGTTTTCAATCCGTCTACCAGCCAGAGATAGCGGTCCTCTTTAATAAAATTGATATAGAAATTATGTTTGATATTTTCCCACATAGCTTTTCCTGTCTTTTCTCTTGAAAAGAGCTGTTGGCGAAATGGTCAACAGCTCTGTAGATGTTTTGTTATTCGGGAACAGCCTCGCCCCACGGCTCAGCTATTATTTACTCATTTACGATAATAACCTGGCTTGCGTTTGCGTATGTCTCTGTGAAATCAACGCTCTCCAGACGGTCCTCTGTAACGGTCATGCCTGCTGCACCGAAATCAGCTTTTCCGGACTGTACGGCTGCAAGGATCGCATCAAATTCCATATCCTCGATCTTCAGCTCATATCCAAGCTTATCGCAGATTGCCTGTGCAATGTCAACATCAATACCAACAATGTCGTCGCCTTCATGGTACTCATATGGCTCAAACTCAGCATTGGTAGCCATAACAAGTGTTCCGTTGGAACGGTCAACATCTTCCGGTGACTCATATGGAGTCTCACCGATAGCATCGCCAATGTAGTTGGCCATAATGCTGTCAACAGTACCGTCCTCTTTTAATTCCTTTAAAGCTCCGTTGATCTTTTCCAGAAGCTCATCGTTGCCTTTCTTTAAGCAGATGGCATATTCCTCTTCTACAAAAGGATCGTCCAGGATCTTCAGACCTTCTGCATTCTCCACAAATTTCTGCGCCGGCTGGGAGTCGATGATCACACAGTCAACCTGACCAGCCTTCAGAGCCTGTACAGCTTCGCTTCCTTTGCTGTAACGCTCGACAGTGGAGCCGTCCTTTTCATACTCGGATGCTTCCAGATCTCCGGTGGTTCCCAACTGTACACCGATGGTTGCTCCTGCAAGGTCATCCTTGGATGCTACGGTCTGTGCTGCAGATACACCTGCTGCCATGGATACTGCCATCACTGCGCCCAGTGTAAGAGCTGTAAACTTCTTCATGTTTTTCATAACCTATTTCCTCCTCTTCTTTTTAAACACAGGAATATTTATGCAAATCCCTGTATAATTTCTCATTTTACCTTAATAATTCTATCATGTTTTTTGCAAAATGCAAGAGTATACTTGAATAATAATAATTTATTTTTTATAATTACTAAGGCAAAATATACAAGAATGCAGTTTTATCATCTTTTTATATGGATTTCACAATTTCGAAACATTTATCATTTATCTTAGAAACCCAATGGTAATTTCTGCCAGTCTGATGGTTGCGGGATTATTATTGGCACAAGGGGAATCGTATAGAATCAGAATAAGAGGAGGATTTTATAATGAAATTTACGAAAATGCACGGCATCGGAAACGATTATGTATATGTAAACTGCTTTGAGGAAACGGTAAAGGACCCGTCTGCTGTGGCGAAGTTTGTCAGTGACCGTCACTTTGGCATTGGCTCAGATGGACTGATCCTGATCAAGCCATCCGAAGCCGCAGACTGTGAGATGGATATGTACAATCTGGACGGCTCCCAGGGAGCCATGTGCGGAAACGGAATCCGCTGTGTTGCAAAATACGCCTACGATTACGGCATTGTGAACAAAACCAGCATCAGCGTTGACACCAAAAGCGGCATCAAGTACCTGGACCTGACAGTAAAAAACGGCAAGGTCTCCACCGTCAAAGTGAATATGGGTTCTCCTATGCTCACTGCATCCCAGATTCCGGTAGTAGCGGAAACGGAGGAAGTTCTGGACGCACCCATTGAGGTAAACGGTACTACCTATCATTTTACCGCTGTATCCATGGGAAATCCCCATGCCATCGTCTATATGGATGATGTAGACAGTCTGGAAATTGAAAAAATCGGTCCTGCTTTTGAATCCCATGTATGCTTTCCGGACCGGGTAAATACAGAATTTGTGAAAGTGATCGACCGACACACCCTGCAGATGCGGGTATGGGAGCGAGGCTCCGGAGAAACTCTTGCCTGCGGTACCGGAGCATGTGCCGTGGCTGTGGCATCTATCCTGAACGGACATGTGGACGGGGATACTCCTGTAACAGTAAAGCTCTTAGGCGGTGACCTGGAAATCTTCTGGGACCGAAACGACAATCTGGTCTACATGACAGGACCTGCCACCACAGTTTTTGACGGGGAGATCGATCTGTCCTTTTTAGGCGAAAAATAGTGCCTCCCCGTCCTAAAGGGGAAGCACCTCCAAAATCCTTTCCACGATAAACACAGCGCCGCACGCCATCAATGCCACGGTGAGGAGACTCTTTTCCCTGTAGGCAGCGATGAGCGCCACTGCAAATCCCACAGCGGCAGATATAACACTGGCTGTCGCAGATAGAATGGCGGGAAACGTCATGGCAGCCAGACACGCATAAGGAACATAATATAAAAACGATTTGATAAACGGGCTGGTGATCTCCTTTTTCGCAAGAGCCAAAGGGAGCATACGGATCAGATATGTAACTGCCGCCATCACCAGCACGTACATATAAATATCAGGCTTCATGGGCGGTTTCCTCCTTTGTCTCTTCTTCCTTTACCGGGCAGAAATAAGCCGCCAGTCCTGCCACCAGAAGGGTGGTAATGATGATCACAAAACCAGAAGATACTTTATTCAGCACCGGAACAACGGCAAACAGGCTGCTCACCGCCATAGCTGCCGCAACAACGCCCAGAACGGCACGGTTCGTTTTCGCAGGCGGAATGATAATGGCAAGGAACATTCCGTAGATCGCCACGCTCAATGCGCTCATGATAAAATCAGGAAGCAGGCTTCCTGAGATAGCCCCCAGCAGGGTTCCGAAGGTCCATCCCGGTATTGCCACGCACATGGCCCCGTAATTATAAAAAGCACTGACCTTACCCGGCTGGCTGGCGCTGATACCGAATATTTCATCGGTTACGCCGAATGCCACCGCGTAGCGGTGCGCCCACGGTTCATCCCGGCGCATTTTCTGCGATAAGGAAAACGACATCAGGCTGTACCGGAGATTGATGATAAGCTGTGTCAGAGCCATTTCCCAGTAGGAACCGCCTGCCAGGATAATATCAAGTCCCGCAAACTGTCCTGCGGATGTCAGGTTGGTAAGGGAGATCAAAACTGCCTGCCAGATGCTTAAGCCCCCCTGGACCGCCATCATTCCAAAAGTAAAAGAGACAGCCAGGTAGCCCAGCCCAATGGGGATTCCGTCTTTTAATCCTTTTCGGAAGCTTTCGCTTTTCATGAAAAGTTTCCTCCTTCATAACGTACATACAGCCTGGAAGGTTCCTTTCAGAACCATCCAGGCTATAGTATTATAAGTTACTGTTCACTCAGGATATCCCGCGAGGTTTTTTATGTGAGCAAAGGTCACATAAAACCCGAGAATTGCAGGCGCGAAATCGCATTTATGCGATTTCTGTGCATCCCGCGGAGCGTAGTTGCTGTGAACGGAGTGAACAGTAACTATTGTAGCACTGTAAACCATGAAGTTCAACCGGATTTTATGATTTTCTCTCCACGATCCTGTAGTATGATTTTGCGGTAAGGCCATAGATAATGCCGTACACCACTGCAAAAATTCCAATGGTCACTGCCGTGCAGCCTGCAAAAAGAGCGCTGTTGTTCATGCTGAACAGAAGCAGCAGACGTTTTACCATAGGAAACGCCATTGTAATATGCAGCCCTGCCACAAGGAGCGGTGCGAAAAATACCATCACGATCTGCCTGTGGATAGAGGATTTTACTTCTTTATGGCTCATTCCCACCTTCTGCATGATTTCAAATCTTTCCTTGTCCTCATATCCTTCCGAAACCTGCTTGTAATAAATTATCATGGCTGCACCCATCAAAAACAGGGCTCCCAGGAAAATCCCCAGGAAGAACAGACCGCCGAACATGGTATAAAAGCTGCTGTATCCTTCCTGACGGGTGCCCCAGTTCAGCCATGCCTTTTCGGAAGCTATTCCGCTTTCCATCAAACTGCCGGCAATTGCTGTTACCTGATTTCCAAACTTTACTTCATCCTCCTTTGAACCGGAGATATCCACATTGTAGTCCAGCTTCAGCTCACTGGCATATTTGCCATAGACTTTCTTATTCTCCTCATAAAGCTGCTCATAGTCCTCATCTGTCACTACGATGGTGATGTTCTTGCCGGCACCCACCACGGATATGGTTTCCTCATAATTCAGGTTGTCTGACCATTCCTTTACGGAATAAACGGTGTCATTGACCGTAATGCTGTCGTTCTTTTCTCCGGCTTCTTTCCACGCGATCACTTCTCCCGGTGACAGGCTTACGCTCTCTCCCACCTGCATTTCATATTCAGACAGTGGAACAATATTCAGGTAGCCCACATCCATCGCTTCCATCAGTGATTCTTCCTGGCGGAAAACAGCTCTGCTTCCATCGTATGCACAGGCTACGGACAGCTCCATTCCTGTCTGCACATTTTCATAGGGAATACCGGCTTTTTCCATCTCCTCCTGCATTTTCGCGCGGATAGCCTCCCCCTCTTCCCGGGTAATCCCCTTGAAATCCATCATCACATCCCTGCAATACCGGTTCTCCATAATATCATCCACTCCAGAATTCAGGCAGACGGTGGTTGATATCATCAGAAGGACACCCGTACTCAGAATACAGATACTTGCAAGTCCCACTGCATTCTGCTTCATACGGTAGATCATGCCGGAAACGCTTGTAAAATTCTTTGTTTTGTAGTAAAAGCTCTTTTTCCAGCGCATCATTTTCAGGATCACGATGCTTCCTGCGGTAAACACCAGATAGGTTCCCGCCATGACCAGAAGCACTGCCAGGAAAAACATAGGCAGGGCGCTTAAAGGTGATTCCGTCGTAATGGCGATATAATATCCGCTTCCAAGACAGATAAATCCGATGAGCGCCATGAGCCATTTTGCCTTTGGCTCTCTCTCGCCTGCATTTCCGCCTCGCAAAAGCTCAATTGGCTGGGCGAACTGTACTCTTCTCAGATTGTTCAGAAGAATTACGAAAAATACCACTCCATAAAAGCCTGCGCAGAGAGAAATTGTCTCTGGCTCTACCTCAAAGCCAAACTGGGCAGGTACGTGGATCAGCTTCAGCAGAAACAGAAGAGCCAGCTTGCTTCCCAGGATTCCCAAAAGGATTCCACCCGTAAAGCTGATCAGCGAGCTGAACAGGGTTTCCAGGAACATCATCCTGCTGATGTGGCTTTTTTCCATTCCGAGAATGTTGTAAAGCCCCAGTTCCTTCTGTCTGCGCTTCATGAGAAAGCTGTTGCTGTACATCAGGAAAATGAAGGAGAAAATCCCGATCACTCCTATGCCCATCCCTGTAATGGTTACCACATCTCCGCTATGGGGGATCGCATCCATTCCTGCATTCTGGTTAATAAACAGCATCATGTAAAACATGGCGATATCAAAAATACAGGTCAGCATGTAAGGAATATAGGTGCTTTTATTTTTCCGTATGTTTGTCACGGCAAGCCGTACGAAAAGTCCGTTACGCATGTTTCTCACCACCTGTCATCAATATCGTAAGGGTATCGGAAATCATCTGGTACATTTCCTGGCGTGATTTGCTTCCCCTGTAAATCTGGTGGAATACTTCTCCGTCTTTGATAAACATAACGCGGGAGGCGTGGCATGCAGCCTGGGTGGAATGGGTTACCATAAGGATAGTCTGTCCGCTTTCGTTGATCTCCCCGAACATATCCAGAAGGGCTGACGCTGCTTTTGAATCCAATGCACCGGTCGGCTCGTCTGCCAGCACGATCCGTGGCTGGGTGATCAGTGCGCGGGCAACTGCGGCACGCTGCTTCTGTCCGCCGGATACCTCGTAAGGATATTTTTCCAGAAGTTCTGTAATGTGAAGTGCCTGCGCCACAGGACGTATCTTCTGTGCCATTTCCCGGTAATCCTCTCCTGCCAGCACCAGGGGAAGATAAATGTTATCACGCAGGCTGAAGGTATCCAGCAGGTTGAAATCCTGGAACACAAAGCCAAGGTTTTTCCTCCGGAATGCGGATATCTCCTTTTCACTTAAATGGACGATGCTTTTCCCCTCCAGAAGCACCTCCCCGGATGTGGGGCGGTCCAGGGCTGCCAGGATATTTAAAAGAGTTGTTTTTCCTGACCCGCTCTCTCCCATGATGGCTACGAATTCCCCTTTTTCCACAGTAAAGGTTACGTTGCGCAGCGCCTCTACCTTATTGCCCCCGAAGCGGGTACTATATATCTTTTTTAAGTTGCTTACTTCCAGTAATGACATGTTATCTCTCCTCTTTTCTTACTTTTATGTTATACCATAAGTATAAAAGAAGAAAAAGAGGGCTGCCATCGACTTGGCTTACAATTTCGCGAGGTAAGCTTACAGTTTTGTAAGATTTGATAACATATACCAGTTATCTTATATATTCCCTGCAAAGCTCTTCAAGCTTCAAAAAATCATTACAACGCTTCGTCAAAGGCGACGTTTTCCCCTTTACCTTTAGCTGGTAAAGACTTGCTGCATTTTTTCGGATTTTGTCCTGGATGGATTTAATATAGCGATATTCTGCCAGAAGAAGTGATTTGTACTTTGGATTTTTCTCTTTAGAGATGTCTACATAGAAATATTGGTCCTTTGGTACCGGAAACATATTGTTCAAATTGATCACAGCATAATTCTTAATCTTAATGAAGTCCAAACCTTCCTTCATTTTTTTATGCTTATCTTTAAAAGAAGATAATGGTGCAAAATAATCCATATCATTAATATGAAGCAAGATTCCAATATATTTCCTCTCGTTTTGCTGCCCTATTTGCTTATTATGAAACAAATGTGGTGCATATGGAACCAAATAATCCACATAGCTCGGTGATACCTGATAAAATTTGATATGATTCACTTTTTTCTCCCCTATAAAACAACAGGGGCAAGTCGCCCTGCCCCTCCTGTTACAGTCGCACTTCGAGCGGCGAAACACTCACCTGTAACTTTCTTGATTTCGAGCCAAGAGAAGCTCACTCCATAACTTTCTCATTTTAGGGCTGAGATACACCCACTGTTACTTTTTTATTATATGCAATTTTTCTAAAAAAATCAATGCCTTATAAAACATCCCTTCAAAGTCTTTTATTATTTCTATTTAGTGATATAATTTATCAATAAAAGAAGTATAAGGAGGTGTTTCTATGTGGATCTTATTTGCCTTTGGCTCTGCGCTCTTTGCCGGACTGACAGCGGTTCTGGCAAAATGCGGGATCAAAAATACGGATTCCAATGTAGCTACGGCGCTGCGCACCATTGTGGTACTGATTTTTTCCTGGATCATGGTGTTTCTCACCGGAAGCTTTGACAGCATTTCCTCCGTTTCGGGCAGGACGCTGGTTTTTCTCATCCTTTCCGGTCTGGCTACCGGAGCTTCCTGGCTGTGTTATTTCCGCGCCCTGCAGCTTGGAGATGTAAATAAGGTGACACCCATTGACAAATCCAGCACGATCCTCACCATGCTCCTTGCCTTTCTTTTTCTCCATGAAAGCCTGACTGTGGTCAAGGCGTCTGCCATGGTGCTGATCGGCGCAGGTACCTGGCTGATGATCCAAAAGAAACCGGAATCCGCTCCAAAGCCGGAACAGAAAAACGCCTCCCGGACGGGGAAGCGCACGTCTGGCAGCGCCTGGCTGCTGTATGCTTTCGGCAGTGCTTTATTTGCAAGCCTTACCTCAATTCTTGGAAAAATAGGCATTGAAGGTGTGGAATCCAACCTGGGGACAGCGATCCGTACCGTTGTGGTCCTCATTATGGCGTGGGTTGTTGTTTTTATTACAGGGAAGCAAAACACCATCAAAAATATAGACCAAAAAAGCTGGCTCTTTCTCACTTTGTCCGGTTTTTCCACCGGGGCTTCCTGGCTGTGCTATTACCGCGCTCTGCAGACCGGCCCCGCCAGTGTGGTCGTGCCTATTGATAAGCTGAGCATTCTGGTGACCATTGCTTTTTCCTATATTGTTTTCCACGAAAAGCTTACCAAAAAAGCATGGGCCGGGCTGATCATGATCGTAGCCGGAACTTTATCCCTTATAGTTTAACATGCAGGACCGGGCTGAGTTTGTAAACGCCATATTGGACTCCGTAATTTCCGGAATAACTCTTTGCCTCAGCAAACAGAGGGTCGTATACCAGCCCGTTGATCTCTGCCCAGGAATGAGCAGAGTTCCCTCTTCCATCCGCGCAGACATAAACCTTTTTATATCCAAGAGCCTTTGCCATATATGCAAATGCGGACGCATCCGCCATGCAGTCTCCGCCTCCCAGTTCAAAATGGTCATTTGCATAGACCGCCGGCCAGCCTTTGGAATTGGTGAACACCCGCCTTGTTATATAAGGCTTCCGAATTACCCAATCAAAACATTTTTTCAGCTTTTCACTTTTGCTCATCCTACTTGTAGTAATCTCGACCACAACCTGCCTTGCGTTTTGTAATGCCTGAAAATCCTGAGCCTTTTGTTTCTTCATGACCTTCCCGTTGGCATCATAGTACTTTGATCCGACCTTTTTTCCTTCCAAGACCCCTCGGTCATTAAAATACCAGGTAGTCCTTTTAATTCTTACGGCACCGGTCTGCATAATTCCTTTTGTGTTGAAATAATATGTTCTTTTACCGATTTTTTTCAGTCCACGTACATATTTATCATTTTCAAAGTATCTTTTCTTACCGCTTTTCAGCCTGTACCAGCCCTGTCTTTTCTTAGGCTTCTTTACTTCTGTCTGTGTCCCTGCAGATGTGCTTTTCCCATTTTCTGCTGCTGCCACAGTAACCGGCAGTGTGAGCAGCATGGCGCACATCAGAACAAGTACTGTTCTTCTTATTCTTTTCATCCTGTTCTCTTTCCTCGCTCCATCTTTATTTTTCAAGGGCATTCTTTCTGCTCCCTCTATTATATCCGCATTTCAAATATATGCAACCAGTGAATTTACCATTTAAAGAAATCCATTGCCTGACTAGCTTTTTCTTTGTATAATAGGAATGGCTATAAGCTTTATATCTCAAGTTTGTTATTCGGGAGGAAATTATGAATACTAAAAGAGACTATAAACGAATTATCATTTATTTTCTTTTTTTCTGTGTTTTTTTCTATCTTGCTTACCAGGCACCCTATTGTCATGATGAGTGGCAGTGGGGACTTGATGAGCGGATTGAATTAATGAAAAACGGATTCCGGAACTACAATGGAAGATATCTTGGAAATATTCTTGCATTGATCATTACCAGGAGCGTGTGGGCAAAAGCGCTGATCTTATCCGGCTGCAGCCTCTGGCTCTTTTATCTCATAAATCGGAGTATACTCCCTGCACGTATTGATGAAAACGGCAGCGCTGCAACTTCACCTTCGCCTGCATCGGACGTGTTTTTTATGGTGTTCGCAGCTTTTTTGCTGCTTTCTGTTCCCAGGACCTTATTCGCACAAAGCTATGGCTGGCCCGCTGCCTTTGTAAATTTTGTTCCTCCTGTTATTCTGTTTTTGATCTACTATAACTGGACGGAACCAATCTATTCCCACGGGCTGCCGCAGTTCAGCAAATTTCAGGTTGCTATGGCAGTGATCCTCGGTATCAGTGTTCAGCTTTTCAGTGAGCACATAACGGTTTTTGTAGTTCTGTATGCCGCCTGGCTCGTACTGTTTATTTGGATAAAGACTAAGAAAATAAGCCTTTTACCTCTTATCTATTTCCTTTCCAGTGCTGTAGGAGCTCTCATTATGTTTTCCAATGCGGCATATCGGCGCGCCGCCACTGACACAGAGGGGTATAAAAGAATCAGTCTTTCCATCGGTTCCATGATCAGACAGTTTTACACCGAAATATCCGATCATTTATTCCTGAATAACTGGATTTTAAATGTACTTCTGGCAGGCGTACTGATTTACCTCATTGCCAGAAAAAATATGCGCAGCCTGCTGTCAATGGAAATGCTGCTGGTCATGTGCGGATACTCTGTGTACAGCGTTTTCCACAAAATTTATCCTGCATGGGTATTTACAGGAAACGAGAATATAAATAATCTGGTCGAAGCTTTTCTGTCTTTGCTGTTTTTTGCTAATGTACTGCTTTGTATCTGGTTTTGCATAGAGGGGAATGAGAAATACTCTGTTTGTATCCTGTATTTATGTGCAGCATTTGTTTCCGCTCCTCTGGTAGCGGCCAATCCTATCGGTCCCCGCTGTTTTTATATCTCATACGTTTTTCAGGTACTGGTCCTGCTGAAGATCACAGGTTATCTGGCAAAACAATTAAAAACAGACCTGTATTTCCCGGCACTGGTTCTGGTCTTCGTCACCATCGTGCTGAGCGTATGCTATGTAAAAATGTTTAAGAATATCGGACAGGTTAATAGATTACGTCAGGAAATTATCGAGACCTCCGTTGCTGCAGGCGAAACGGAAATTACGCTGCCCATGCTCCCCTATTCGGAATATTACTGGACTACTATCCCGGTGGATAAGACATGGGAAAAGCGCTTTAAAAAATTTTATCATATTCCTCTGAAAACCAAGATTAAATTTGAATAGGAGACAACATGAGAGGTACCGGAACAATTGTAAATGTACTGGCTGTGCTGCTGGGCGGCAGCCTGGGGCTGTTTTTGAAAAGAGGGTTGAAGGAGAGATATCAGGAAATCCTGATGCAGGCGCTGGGGCTTTGCACCATTTTTATCGGAGTTTCCGGGGCACTGAAGGGAATGTTTGTGATCGAGGACGGTTCCTTAAGCACCACCGGGACTATGCTGATGATATTTTCTCTGGTTGCGGGCTCTCTGATTGGAGAATGGATCGATCTGGAAAGCAAAATGGAAGCCTTCGGTGAATGGATGAAGGCGCGCTTCGGCGGAAAGGACGACAATCAATTTGTGGAGGGCTTTGTGGCAACCTCCCTTACCATCTGCATCGGTGCCATGGCGATCGTGGGCGCTTTGCAGGATGGCATGACAGGCGATGCGTCCATGCTTTATGCCAAAGCGATACTGGACGGCGTGATCGTGGTGGTATTTGCCTCCACCTATGGCAAAGGAGCGCTGTTTTCCGCCATTCCTGTGGGGATCTGGCAGGGCAGCATCACCCTGTTTGCAAAGGCTCTGGAGCCTGTTCTGACCCAGCAGATCATCGGTGATCTGTCTTTTGTGGGGAATATGCTGATCTTCTGCGTGGGCGTAAATCTGGCATTCGGAAAAAGATTCCGGGTGGGAAATATGCTCCCCGCAATGGTGTTTGTGGTGATCTATGATGCAGTAGTAATGCTGATATGAAAGCGCCTGTTGTTTCATAATCATCTATGAAAACGGCTGTTTTTACAAGGAGGAAAACTATGATGAAAGAACGGCAGTCCAATTATGATAAGGTAATTGAAACATGGCGAAAGAAATTTCTTGAAATGGATCATGAGGAATTGATCCGTCGGTTTCATCTTGATGCAGATAAAGAAGCGCTTTATGTGACTTATTTTTCCCAGGTTCTCCGCCTGGACAGAAAAACAGGTGTCATAACCTATGAAAATGAAGGGGCTTTGAAGGGACAACGGCCTGGTTTTAATACGTCCATGACCATTTACAATATGTTTCACTATTCCCTCCCCCAGCCCTTCCCATCAGGCAAGCTGGTACCTTTCCGGGAAGTAAAACGTGTTTATCCTTTTGAAAAAGCTTACCAGAATACCATTATCCTGAAGCTTGTGAAAACCTTTTCAGGACATGTAAAAGAAATGACAGAAGCATGCGAACGCCTGGACGGAACTTCCATGCCCCAGGGGGACGTGGGCTATGTCATCCCGGTCTTCCCTTTTCTGAACATCGCGGTTCTTTTCTGGGATGAGGATGAAGAATTTTCCGCCCAGGCAAACATGCTGTTTGATTCCAATATTACGGATTTTATGCACGAAGAAAATGTGGTGGGTGTTGCATCCGATGCCGTGTACTACCTGACTCTGGCAGCCGGACTGGATGCAAAAGAGATCTACGGAGGATGACTATTCATGCCACAGAGTCTCATACTCTCCCTCCGGAGTCCGGCGGGCAAGCTGCTCCAGCTCCTCCGTTTTCCAGTCCAGGGCTTTTTGCATTTCTCCTGTAAAGCGGACACAGGTTCCACAGGAGGAGCTTAAATTTCTGGGCACTGGCATGATCTTTGCAGGATAACCCTCTCTGTCACATTTCTTTTTGAAGGTCATTGCCCCATAGTGTGAAAAGAAAGTGGCAACATACTCTTCCATTATTTTTTCACGGTCAGAACGAAATCCTCCCCGTCCTCCTTCCAGCTCACATCGTAGCCCTGATGAGTGGCAAAGCGGGTTACATTTTCTCTTGCCGTCACGTTATCCACCAGGATAGTGTAGCTGCTCTCCTTAGATGCCAGCGCATTTTTTGTCATAATTACAGGCTCCGGACAGGAAAGTCCTCTTGCATCTACTGTTTTCATTTTATCTTGTCTCCTTTCACGGCACCAGCCCTCAGGCTGATGCTTTTTTAACTATTCTTACGCATGGAATTTATGGTGCCGATCACTGCCAGTACTACGATTCCGATCACAACGGCAATCTTTCCGTTTGCGGTAGGTCCTTCACCGGAGGATGCCAGACCGAAATTATGGGCAATGGCTGCTCCCACCATAAGTCCGAATACGGTAACAGCAGAGTCCGTGTTTCCCTCTCCTGCCAGAACAAGCTGACGCAGCGGACAGCCGCCTAAAAGAACACATCCGAAGCCTGCCAGCGCCATGCCAAGGGCATTCCACAGACCGTCCGTATGGGCAACCGGCTGACCTGCAAAGCCAGGATTAAAATATCCCAGAACCATATTGCATACAAAAGCTGCCACAACGATTGCAAGAAATCCGCAGAGAAGCTTCCACTCTCTGAACAGCACTGCATCACGGATGCCGCCAACCATACAGAGGCGGGTTTTCTGAGCCAGTGCGCCTACGATCAGTCCAGCCACAAGAGAGATGGCAATAGCTGCGTGTTTTGCACCAGGACCGCCTTCCGGCTCTGTAAAATGGATAAATGCCGGAGCTGCGATCAAAAGCACAAGGATTACGACTTCAACCACCGGGAACAGGCCGCCCTCCACTGGCTGCATTTTATAAGAGCGTTTCAGCGTGTAGCCTTTTTTCAGGAAAACAACTCCCAGTAAAATTCCTGCCACAAATCCAATGATTCCAAACAGGGCGTTGAAATCTCCCCCTGCCAGACGAAGGATCATACGGAACGGGCAGCCTAAAAACATGAGGCAGCCGATCATAACAAAGATGGCGATGATAAAACGTGTGACAGGTGCAGAGCCTCCTCTTGGCTTAAATTCCTTATTTACAAGGGAGAGGATGCAGGCTCCCAGAACCAGTCCCACAATCTCAGGACGTATGTACTGCACGGCTGCTGCCTGGTGGAATCCCAATGCTCCTGAGGTATCCCTTAAAAAGCAGGCGATACAAAAGCCCATGTTTGCAGGATTTCCGAAATACACCAGTGCAACTGCGATGATTCCGATCAGAATACCAGCGCCGATGATCACGGTTGTCTCTTTTTTCATTTGCTTGTCTTTCATTTTCTTATTCCCTCCTCAATCAATATCTTATTTTATGATAACATTGGCAGGATTTTTATTCCAATCAATTATCGAAATAATTTTTATATATTTATAGATATTTTCAATAAATTGTGATACAGTAACTATTATTAACAAAACAAGGCAGGATTGTTCTATGAATAAGATTTATTTTGATCAGGCAAGCACCTCCTATCCCAAAGCTCCGGGAGTGGCGGATGCCATGGTGCAGTACCTTACCCAGGTGGGTGCCAACATCAACCGGGGCTGTTATGAAAGCGCCTACTCTGCAGAGGAGGTTGTGCTGGAAACGAGGGAGCTTCTCTGTGGACTTTTTCATTTTAACAGGAGCAAAAACGTGATTCTTACAGGCAACGTGACCACCAGCCTGAATATGATCCTTAAAGGCTTTTTAAAGCCCGGGGATCACGTACTGGTGTCCTCCATGGAGCATAATGCCGTAATGCGGCCACTTGTGCAGCTTGCGGCAGAGGGAGTGTCCTTTGACCGGATTCCCTGCAGGAGTGACGGTTCCATGGTGGTGGAGGCTGTGGAAGGGCTTATCACGCCCCGTACCAAAGCCATTGTCACCCTCCACGCATCCAATGTATGCGGAACCAGAATGCCCCTTAGGGAGCTTGGGGAAATCTGCCGCCGACATCATCTTTTTTTCATTGTGGATGCCGCACAGACAGCGGGAAGCGTTCCCATTGATATGGAAGCCCTTCACATTGACGGGCTGGCTTTTACGGGACATAAAGGACTTCGGGGGCCTCAGGGGACAGGAGGATTTCTTGTTACCGATGAGCTGGCAGAGCAGATGGAGCCTCTGATCTCAGGAGGTACGGGAAGCATTTCCCACACGGAGGAGGTTCCCGCCTTTCTTCCGGACCGTTTTGAAGCAGGAACGCCAAACCTTCCCGGGATTTTCGGGCTTCATGCTGCACTTCTTTATCTGCAGGAAAATTCTATGGAAGCAATTTTAAAGAAGGAATTGGAGCTTACGGGATATTTTCTGGAAAGGCTGCTGGAGATGGATGAGAAGGAGAAATATGTTAAGATCATTGGCAAAAAGGATCTGGCGGACCGGAATGCTGTGGTTTCCATCCAGACACCGGGAATGGATATGGCAGATGCGGCATGGCAGCTTGATGATTCCTTCGGCATTATGACGAGAGTGGGGCTTCACTGTGCGCCTAATGCGCACAAGACGCTGCTTACATATCCGGCAGGGACGATCCGTTTTTCCTTTGGACCGGAGAATACGACGGATGAGGTGGATGCGGCGGTGGATGCCCTTAGAAAAATACTTGGAAAGGGCATTTGACAAATCCAAAGAAAGGAAGCGCATGCTTTATGGAGTTTAAACAACTGGAGGCTTTTGTGGCAGTGGTGGAATATAACAGTTTTTCTGAGGCTGCCAGGCATCTTTTTCTCACACAGCCTACTGTCAGCGCCCATATCCGTTCGCTGGAGCAGGAGCTGAATTCGAAACTGATCATCCGTACGACAAAAAAGCTGACTGTCACCAGGCGGGGATATCAGCTTTATGACTGTGCGGTGAATATGCTGAATATGAGGAACAGCCTTATTGAGGAGTTTACGGGGCAGGATAAAAAAATCATCGATCTGGGAGTGTCTACCATTCCGTCCTCCTATATTCTTCCGGAGATTCTCAGCGCTTTTGGTCATCAGGTTCCCAATGTGTATTTTCATTCCTGGCAGTCTGACAGCCAGGGAGCCATTGCCAGGGTGCTTGATGGGAGTGTGGATCTGAGTCTGGTGGGGAATTGCTCACAGGAGGAGGAATGCTGCTTTGTTCCGTTTTGCCATGACAGGCTTGTGATCGCGACTCCGGTGAATGAGCATTTTCTCCGGTATCAGGAACAGGGGGCGTGTTTTCGTGATTTTTTGGAGGAGCCGTTTATTATGCGTGAAAAGGGTTCAGGCACCAAAAAGGAGATTGACCGGTATTTGGAGGAACATGGAATTTCTGCTTCGTCGCTGCGGATCGTGGCGCGTATGAATGATTTGGAAGCGATTCGCAAATCGATTGTGAAAGGGGTAGGGATCTCTGTGCTGTCCTACCGCTCGGCGCGGGATCTGGCGGATTCACGGCAGATTCTTTTGTTTCCTTTAGATGGGGATACGCAGGGGCGCACTTTTTATATTGTTTATAATAAGAATCGGATTTTGAAGCCTCATGTCAAGCAGTTTATTCATTTTGTGAAGGATTTTTACAGTGCCCCGGAGCGTGATTCTGTCTGAGGCACTGTAATGGGGAGTGGCTAAAGGGTAATATTAAAGGCGGATTTGTCTCTGGGCGATTCGGGTTAGGAGCGGTTCGCTGTGAGAGACGATGATAAGACCGATTTCTCGTCTTTCTACTTCTTTTAGAAGGAAGGTCCAGATCTGGCTTTGGGTGATGGGGTCAAGCATAGTGCTGATCTCATCGGCGATGAGGAATTTTGTGGCTTTGCCCAGCGCGCGGGCGATGCAGAAGCGTTGGAGTTCACCGCCGGAGAGTTCTTGGGGGTAGCGGGTTAGCCAGTCTTTTTCTATTCCCAGGTCGTGGATGATGCGATCGTCCACGTCCAGGCCGTCTGCGAGGGTGTCCCGGAGGCGGAGACGGGGGTTTACGGCGCGTTCGGGGTGCTGCCAGATCATTTGGACGGGACAATATCCCCTCTTGGGAAGAGGGGAGCCGTCAAGAAGGATCTCGCCGGATTGGGGGCGGAGGTAGCCTGCGAGGATTTTGCAGAGGGTGGTTTTGCCGGTGCCGCTGGGGGCGGTGATGGCGACGCGTTCGTGGTTTTCTATAGAAAAGGTTAGGTTTGAAAAGATGGTTGGAGTATTTTTGTAGGAAAAGGTTAGGGTTTGGGCTTGTAGAAGCATGGGGAATCTCCTTTTTTCTTTTTTTCTTTTATCAAAAGGGGAATTTGCGAGGGGGCAATCTCGGAGAGCGAAGGCCGAATGCCCCCTCGCGCTCCCCCTGTTGGCCCGCTTGAGAGTGGAACCTTGTTGGCGGAAGGGAGTGGGGCGGTTATTTGGGCGGGTAGAGGGTGCAGCGGACGGTTCCGCAGCCTACGCGGCGCATGGGGATTTGGTTTTGGCAGGCTTGGGTTTGGTGGGGGCAGCGGGGGGAGAAGGGGCAGCCTTGGGGCATGTTTTTTACGTAGGGTTGTACTCCTGGTAGGGGGTGGAAGCCGTTTTGGGGGAGGGCTCGCCATAGGGCTTTGGTGTAGGGGTGGCGTAGGGTTTCTTCGGAGGAGAAGTCGGATACGGGGGCTTCTTCTACGGTGGTTCCGGCGTAGAAGACGGCGATCCGGTCGGCTACGGCAAGGGATAGTTCGATGTCGTGGGTGATGAGGAGGACGCCGTTTCCTTCATCGGCGAAGGCTCGGAAATCTTCCATAGATTTTTTTGCCAGGGGCAGGTCCAGGCCGGGGGTGGGTTCATCGGCTATGATGAGTTTGGGGTTGCCCATTAGGGCGGAGGTTAGGAGGATGCGGCGGGTCATGCCGCCGGAGCACTCAAATGGGTATTTTTTGTCTACATCCTCTCCAAGGTTGTAACGGCGGAAAAGGGTTTTCTGCCTTTTTTTATTTTCAGGGGTTTTGTTGCCGCGGACCTGGCGGGCTACTGGCATAAGCGGGTCCAGGTAGGTGGTGCTCTGGGGGACCAGGGCAATTTCTTTTCCGCGGAGAGCGGCTATTTTTTTGTGGGTAAGCAGTTCTCCCTGGAAGTAGATGCTGCCGGAAATGTCAGCATTGTAGGGCAGAATGTCCAGGACTGCGTGGGCCAGGAGGCTTTTTCCGGAGCCACTGGAGCCTACTATGGCTACGATCTCACCTTCGTGGACAGACACGGACAGCCGGGAGATGACCGGAAGGCGGATCTGCCGGCTGCTTCGGTTGTTTTCGTATTGTAAAAAGGAAACGGACAGATCCTCAATTTCTAATATGTGTTTTTTGTTTGTACAGCTCATATTTCATCCTTTCCGGCCTGCAGCTTTGGGTTATAGGGTGCGGCTCCGTTCTTTGGTATTTTCTATTCATGTACGCTGTTGGGATCCAGGATCCTCCGCAGGGAGGTTCCTGCCTGGTCGAAGAGGATCACTGTCAGCACCAGCATGATCCCCGGGAATACTGCAAGCCACCATTTCCCCATAATGAGATATCTCATGCTCTCGGAGAGGATCACACCGATGGCAGGCTGTTCGGAGGAAAGTCCGAAGCCCAGAAAGGTGATGCTGGATTCATGGAGAATGGCGTGGGGAAACAAAAGCACCAGACCCACAAGGAACTGCGGCAGAAGGTGAGGCAGCATATGTTTCTTCGCCACTTCCAGGCTGCTGTGCCCAAGTTTATAGGTGATCTGGATGTATTCGCTTTCCCGAAGCTGCAGAACCTCTCCCCGGATCAGCCTTGCAAGGGATGTCCAGTGGGTAAGGGCAACGCCTGTGATCACACCCTTCATTCCTTTTCCCATGGCAAAGGAAATAAGGATCAACAGAAGGATATGGGGAATTCCCATTACGGTGTCGATCAGAAAGGTGATGGCTGAATCTGCCCGTTTTCCCAGGGTTGCGGCGCAGATTCCTAAAATAAGCGCCACCACAGCACTGACACCTGCCGCCAGAATGCCAATGAGAATGCTGGTGGACAGTCCGGTAAGGGTCCGGTAGAACATGTTCCTTCCCAGCCAGTCTGTGCCAAAGGGATATTTCAGGCTTGGGGACAGATTCTTTCTGGAAAAATCCGTTACCATGGAAGCATCATGGCAAAGCCTTCCTGCAATTGCCACTCCTGCCAGAAAAACAACTGCAATTATCAGGATCATTCTTGCCTTTTGGCGCTGGTTCCTTTTTCTTTTCATGGCCTTTGTCCCCCTTTCCAGATTCTTGGGTCTACCGCGCCGTAGAGGACATTTGCTGCCAGATTTCCCAGAAATACCATCGCCGCAGTAATCAACGTGATCCCCATGAGGAGAGGCACATCGCTGCCTGTCCCTGCTGCTACGGTTGCCTGTCCCAGACCCGGATAGGAAAATACCTGCTCTACCAGAACTGAGCCGCCGATGATCTCGCTTATGGAGGCAAACTGCAATGTCATAGCCGGAAGCAGCACATTGCGTAATCCGTGGTTTCGGATAATGCTCCACAGGCTTTCCCCTCTTGCTCTGGCGAAAAGCACATAGTCGCTTTCCATAATGTCGATCATTTTTTCCCTTGTATGCAGAGTAATGCTGGAAATCCCGGTAATGCTTAAGGTCACTGCCGGAAGGATGGCGTGGCGTACCCTGTCCAGAAATGTCACACCGCTTGCCTCCACTCCGATGGGAACGCTTAAGCCAATTGGCAGGATCTTCAGCCACACGCCGAACACGATCAGCAGAATAAGGGCAAGCCAGAAGGACGGCGTACTGGCGATCACCAGGGAATAGCCTTTGATCACCTTATCCGCTGCCTTTCCCTTGAAAACACCAGCGATCACTCCCAGCACAAATCCCAAAAGTCCTGAAATAACCCAGGCCAACCCCATAAGAAACAAAGAGTTGGCCAATTTTACAGCTATTACTTTTGACACCGGCTGGCGGTATAAGAGGGAGCTTCCCATATCTCCCTTTATAAAATCCTTTGCCCAGTTCAGATACCGCTGTACAGGAGGTTCATCCACGCCCCAGTAGGAACGCAGTTTTTCCTTCTGTGCTTCGCTCATACTGCCCAGGGCAGCCTGCCCCACATTGGCCTGTAAAGGGTCAATGGGGGAGGCGGATACCAGGGCAAAAGTAAGAATACTTACTGCAAATAAGAGCAACATCATCCGGATAAGTTTTTTTCCTGTGTATATGAGTGTACTCTTCATTGTTTTTCCTTTTTACTCCCAATCCCACTGGTCTACATTGTTTACGATCGACCAGCCGTGTCCGTGGGGATGAAGCTTCTGGTCCGCAATCTTCAGACCGTCCTTTACAAAATAGAGGTGGTCAATGTTGCACAGCCAGATCCAGGGGATATCGCCTTCCTGCGTAAGGCCTGTTGTCCCATCCCACTGGGCTTTTTTCCAGAGCTCATAGGATTCCTCCAGATCACTGCTCTGCAGGGCCTCGTCCATGTATTGATCAACCGTTTCGTTGGCATATGGGGAGTATTCGGCACTTCCCGTATCCTTCATGGTATGGTAGATATTGTAAAGCTCCATTGGCGTATGCGCTCCCCAGCCCCATACAAGAGCATCGGACTGCGCACGGTCATAAGCGGTATCCCAGCCTACGCCCTCTGTTGTCACATCGATTCCAAGCTCTTTTAGCTGATTGGAGGTATCCTCTGCCAACGCCTGGCGCACGGAATCTCCGTTGGAGAACATCAAGGTAAGCTCAGCCTTCTGTCCGTCTTTTTCACGGATGCCGTCTTCCCCTTCCGTCCATCCTGCTTCTTCCATCAGAGCCTTTGCCGCATCCAGGTCATATTCAACCACACTGTCTTCGTTGTACCAGGGCATTTTATCACAAACACTGTAAGCCTTTGTCCCGTATCCATTCAGCACGTTTTCAATCATCTCATCGCGGTCAATGGCAAGATTGATGGCGCGGCGGACATTTACATCTGCTGTGAGATCATTTCCGTATACAATGCCGTCTTTTTCTGTACGCGGAACACACGGAAGGTTAAATCCGCGGTTATCTACCGTTTCCACACTGAAAAGACTGTATCCGTCAACTGCCTGGTCGCTGTAGGAAGCTGCAGTATGTGCCACATCCACCTGACCTGCCATAGCTGCTGCAAGGGCTGCATCCTCTTCCATGAAAAGCACAGTCATCTTCTTGATCTTCGGCTCCTCTCCGTAATAATCCGGATTTGCCTCAAAGATAGCCTGCTGGCCTTTATCCCACTGCTTCATAATATAACGGCCGGAGCCGATGGGATTCTGACCGTAATTCTCGTCATAGGCATGTTCCGGGACAATGCCTACGATAGCCATCGTATAAGGCCAGATAGAATATGCCTCATTCATATGGAATTCCACGGTCGTATCGTCTACCGCAACCGCTTCCTTCAGCATAGTAAAATCGTTGACAGAGCTGTTGTCACGGCAGTTATTGTAAGTGAATGCCACATCCTCTGCTGTCAGGGGCTCTCCGTCCGTGAATTTCACATCGTCACGGATCTTTACCGTCCAGGTAAGTCCGTCATCGCTGCAGGAATACCTGGTCGCAAGATCGTTTTCAATTCCCAGTTCCTTTGTAGTACGAACCAGTGTACTCTGGATGAGCGGCTCATGGACATGCTCTCCCGCTCCCCATCCGAATGCCGGATCAAAACCGGATTCCGGCTCTGAGGTCGTTGGCATAGTCACAACAACGGATGCGTCCTCCGCCCCTGCATAAACGCTGGCTGCAGGTGCTGCCATCAGGACAGCCGCCATGGCAGCTGCGCACAGCAGACTGGTAACTTTTTTGATTTTCATCTGGTTTCCTCCTTTATGAATCAATCTATCATCTTTATGAACAGGCTTTCCGGAGCGCGCTTTCCATCTGCCGCCAAAAAGAACCAGTTAAGCTTGCACTGATCTTATCCTGCGTCTATAGTCAGGATTGCCGGTGCTCTGCTTAAACCACAGAATCTATCAGCTTTTTCGTATATTCTTCTTTGGGATTCCCGATAATTTCATCCGGAGTCCCTTCCTCAATGATCCTGCCATGATACATGACCAGGATCCTGTCGCATAACTCCTGTGCCAGAGCCAGATCGTGGGTGATCATGAGCAGGGATAGTCCTCTTTCCTTCTGCAGCTTCCGCAAAAGCTGAACGATCTGCATCTGGACCGTTACATCCAAAGCACTGGTTGCCTCATCACAGATCAGCAGCACCGGATCCACAGCCAAGGCTCTGGCAATGGCTGCTCTCTGGCACTGACCGCCGCTGACTTCATGAGGGTATCGGTCTGCAAACTCCGGTGTCAGCCCACAGGTTACCAGCAGCTCTTCTACTTTTTTTCTGGTCTCCTTTTTACGCAGTCCCATATTTCTCAGGCTTTCTCCAATGCCATCCCCAAGGGTGCGGCGCGGGTCAAAGGACTCCATAGGCATCTGGAAAACCATCTGGACTTTCCGGTAAGCTTTCCGCAAGTCCTTTCCCTTTGCATGGGTGATATCTTCTCCCTGTAGAGTCACCCTGCCTTCTGTAGTATCCAGAAGCCGGGTGATCATTTTTGCAACCGTGCTTTTTCCGGAACCGGACTCCCCTACAATGCCCAGGCATTCCCGCCGCTCTGCCGTGAAGCTTACATCTTCTACGGCTGTAACTGTTTTTTTGCCAGAGGTAAATACCTTTTTCAAATGTTCAACCTGCAATATTGTCTCAGACATTTCCAGCCCTCCGTAAACGCAGTACAGACCCCATCAGTTTTTTGGTATATTCATTTTCTGAATGGTTCAGCACTCTGTCCGTGGGACCATAATCCATCATGCTGCCATTATGGAGAACCAGAACCTTGTCTGCCATAGCACCTACCACGCCGATATTATGGGTTACTAAAATAATGGCTGTTCCATATTCACCGCGCATCAGCTTCATCTCTTCCATAACCCGCCTCTGGACCGTCACGTCCAAAGCGCTGGTCGGCTCATCGACAAGGAGAAGCTCCGGCTTCATCAGCATAGCCATGCAGATACCAACACGCTGATTCATACCGCCGGATAATTCAAAGGGATAGCTTTCCAATACCCTCTGATGATCATCCAGACCGATTTTTTTCATCAAAGCACCTGCCCGCCCATAGGCGTCCTCTTTTGTGATATTCTCATGCTCTGATACGGCTTCATAAATCTGGGCGCCAACGGTACGGATCGGGCACAGAGCGGATTTACAATCCTGAAATACCATACCGATTTCCGGTCCCAGAAGCCTGCGCAGCTCTTTTGACGGCATATCCACCACATTCTGGCCTTTATAATAGATATCGCCCCGGGTAACCATGCCGCCTCCTCCCAGAAGGCCCATGATCGCCTTAATTATGGTGCTTTTGCCGCTGCCTGACTCACCCACCACACCCAGGATCTCCCCTGGCTGCAGTTCGAAGCTTATGTCCTGTACAACAGGCTTCCCATTATAACAAATGGTAACGTGCTCAACCTGCAACAATGGTTCCATAATCTATAATCTCCTGTACGCTCAGTTCTCTCAGTTTACATTCAGGTCCGCCGTGATTTCATAGTAATCGCAGGGATGTGCTGCCATTCCTGTCACATTTGCCTTTGTCACGATCCCCATATTCAGATGCGATACAAAAAAGATCGCACTCTCATCCAGCATCGCCTGCTGCATCTGTACTGCAAGCTCGCCTCGTTTTTCCTTGTCAAATTCCTGGTGGAGCTGCCCGTATAAGGTTTCCACTTCATCAATCTTATGATTGGAACGGTTTTTTGCAGAGCTTTCCAAAGCACATGTGGTAAAGAAATACTCCGGATCTCCTGTCGGCGCTGTTGTCAGAGAGCTTACATACACATCATAAGCGCCTGTATCCAAAATGCTCAGATGGTCCTGTGTGCAGTTTACATCCACTTCAATGCCGATTTCTTTCAGGGTAGCCTGTGCATACTCGGCAAGCTTCGGCTGTTCCAGACGGCCCGGATAGGTCAGCCAGCGCACAGTAAGCTTCTGTCCGTCCTTATCCGCATATCCGTCCCCATCGGTGTCCGTCCATCCAGCCTCTTCCAGAATGGCCTTTGCACCCTCCGGATCATAGTCCGGAACTGTCACCGCCTCATTTCCGTAGCTGAAGCTGCTGGGGAAAGCTGCCTTTGCCGGAAGTCCCCGTCCTTCCATCAGAACATTGCAAAAGCCTTCTTTATCAATACCCATGGTGATTGCTTTTCTCACTGCTTCATCCTGCATGATCTCAGAATCGTAATTAAACTGTCCGAAAAAGCATCTGCTTGTAGCGCAGGAATTGATGGTATAATCCGGATTTCCGTCAAACAATGCGTAGCTGTCATAAGACAGACCGTATGTACCCTGGATATCTCCTGTCTGGAGAGATGCTGCCAGAGAGCTTGCGTCGCTGAAGGTCTTTACCACTACTTTGTCTACATTTACCTCACCACCCCAGTAATTCTCATTTTTTACCAGGTCGATCTGTGTATCCGTAACTTTGGCGGCAATGTATGGGCCAGTACCAGCCACATTTGCGGTTCCTGTGGAATCTCCCTCCACTCCGTCTGTCCCGAAATCCATATCAATGATCGCTCCGTAAGGATCACCAAGGTAGTTTATAATTGCCGGACACGGCTCTGTGGTGTAAATGGTAATCGTCATATCATCCGCATCGATATGATCGATCTTTAGATCGCCAGGTGCACGGTCATGTACAGCAAGAAGATGGTCCAGGCATTCCTTTACAGCCTCTCCATCCATAGTGCGTCCGCTGGAAAACTGAACGCCATCTCGAAGGGTGATCTTAACGGTAGTATCATCCACAAATTCATAACCCGTTGCCAGCCATGGCTCGATTTCCATATTGTCATTGTATTTAAACAGGGTTTCGCCTACACCGTAACGGATCGCGCTCCATCCGGAGTAATTATTATGGGGATTCAGCCCCTCATCTCCCATCTCCACGCCATAACCGGTAGTACCGTATACAAATGTTTTTTCTCCCTCAGCAAACGCAGGGGTTACTGACATGGAAGCAGCCAAAGCTCCTGCCAGAAGTGCCGCAAAAATTTTCTTTCTCATGTTCATTCCTCAACTTTCTTTTGTTGTAATTTACTCAGTTATTTTTATTTCTCTGCTTGGGATCCATATAATCCCTCACAGTATCGCCCAACAGATTAAATATCATAACGGTCACAAAGATCGCTCCGCCCGGAGCCAGCACCATCCAGGGCGCTGTCTGCAGCATCACACGCCCGTCACTGATCATGCTTCCCCACTCAGCCATGGGCGGCTTCACGCCAAGTCCCAGAAAGGAAAGTCCCGCCAGTTCCATCATCATAGTACCGATATCCAGAACTGCCGTAACAAGGATCGGCCCGGCTATATTGGGAAGAATGTGCTTCACAAGAAGCTTCGGCGTACCGCTTCCCGACAGTTTCGCTGCCATCATATAGGAGGAATCCTTCTGCGCCAGAGTCAGGCCCCGGGCAAGGCGTGCAAATTTCGGCCAGCTTATAGCTCCCAGCGCAATAATGGCATTCTGTACACCTCCGCCAAGGACTCCTGCCACCGCAAGGGCAAATACAAGTCCGGGAAATGCAAGAAACACATCAGAAATACGCATCAAAACCGCATCCGCTTTACCACCGCGCCATCCGCAGATAATTCCAACCGCAGTTCCAACCACTGTAATGACAGCCACCAGGACAAGGGTTGCAAAAATACTTGTGGTACTTCCGATCAAAACACGGGACAGCATATCCCGCCCGTAGCGGTCCGTGCCAAAAGGATGAAGCATACTTGGAGGCTTTTGCGCATCCAGCAAATTCTGTTCATAAGGATCGTAAGGGCACAGATATCTGGCAAAAACCGCAGTCAGCAAAAGACCGGCTGCCAGTATCAGGAAAAATACCAGCTTTGCCTTCAAATGGTTCTTTTTGATTTTCTGTTCGCGAACCGTGATCTGTTTTTCCACACTCATGCTTCATTACCTCCCAGACGCACACGGGGGTCTAAATAGTGATAAAGAATGTCCGTCACCAGATTTACCATAACGTAAATAATTGCCATCCAGACCACATAAGCCTGAATGATGGGATAATCACGCATGTTTATGGCATCTACTGCCATTTTTCCCACTCCATCCCACATAAAAATATTTTCCACAATGGCTGTACCGCCAAGCAGGCTGCCGATTGAAAGCGCCAGCAGGGTAATAATGGTAAGCATGGAGGACTTCATAACGCTTTTCCAGATGATCACCTTTCCCCGCACTCCTCTTGCCCTTGCGCCAGTGACATAGTCCTTATTCAGTTCTTCCAGAACGGTTGCCCTTACCTGTCTGGTGTACTTGGATGCCATGGAGATTGCCAGGGTCAAGGTGGGCAGGATCAGACTGACCGCCGTATTGTCAGAGGTAATTACCGGGAGCCATCCCAGCCTGATGGAAAAGAAATACATCAGTACAAGCGCTGCGAAAAAATTCGGCATGGAATTGCCGATAAAGCTCAAAAAACGTATCAGGTAATCCACCCATCGGTTATGCCTGATCGCGGACACGATTCCCAGAGGTATGGCAATGATAACGGTCAGCATAATGGATGAAAAGGTGAGAAGCAAGGTTGCCGGAAGCTTTGAAACAAATGTCTCAAAGACATCTTTATGGGAAACATAGCTTTCTCCCATATCCCCCTTCAGCATTCCGGCAAACCAGCTTGCATACTGGACCAAAAATGGCTTATCCAGACCATATTCCGCCTTTGCCTCATCTATGATTTCCTGGGAAACTGCCGTTCCCGCATTTTCATACATATACGTAACCGCATCTCCTCCCGCCAGTCTCATCATTGCGAAGGACAAAAACGTGATTCCTATCAAAATAGGGATTAGCTGTATCAGCCTTTTTATCACATATTTCCCCATTATAAATGCTCCTTATCCAAAATCTGTCAGGCAGATTTCAATTGTTTACTATGCAAAAATTTTAACAATAAAAAAATGGTGCAGCAAGCCCCACCGGGGGATATTGCACCATTCACATTTCGCATGTATCGCCATTTCAACATGGAATACCATACTGTTTTTTTATGATTTTTGAAGATTTAATACGAGAAAATCCACGAATTCCGCCGCCGCTTTGGACAAAGCTTCACCCTTTCTGCGGATACATCCAAACTGTACCCTGGCATCTGTTTCTGCCAGTTCTTTCCCGCGGGATGTCTTTTTCCACGGCTCCCCTGACAGATAACTGCCGCTGATATTTACAAGATCACTGATCTCCAGGATCCGCTCCATGATATAGTCGCTGTTTGTGGCAATCACCATATCTGCATCCGATACGGAATTCCCGTTTTTGTCCGTAAGATTCCAGTAATTATCCGCCGAAAATTCATCCGGAAAACGCTGTATCAATTTTAAATCCTTAAGGCTGATACAGCCCGATCCGTCCGTTTTTCCAGCATACTGAGCCCCGGGATACGCCCTGATCCCGGTTTCCTTCAGCACGTCAAACTCCAGATAATTTCTGGAAAGATAATACTGAAATGCTGCCGACTGGTTCTTCATTACATAGGCAAATCCCACATCATCGCGGCGCTCCCGCACCCGCTCCGCCACCTCCCGGCTGCTTGCGGAATATACCTGATAGTGAAGCTTTTCCGCTTTATGGATGCTGTAAAACTGTACAAATACATCAGCAAACCAGGAGCTGGGATTGCAGGAAACGGACAGCGTTTTTTTGTATTCTCCCGTTTCGTGAGGCTGCATTTTTTCGATATTTTCCAGCGCCGCCACAGCGTAGGGATAAATCCCCTCACCCTCCGGGGTCACCCTGATCCCCTTTGACTGCCGCTCAAACAGCGCATACCCCAATTCTGTTTCCATTGTCTTGATTATCTTGCTTACACTGGACTGGGTGGTAAACAGCTCTTCTGCAGCCTTGCTGAAGGATCCTGTCTGAACACAGATCACGAAACATTTTATAGCCTTAAAATCCAGCATTTTTTCATCATTCTCCTTTGCGGGCGCAGATCAGAAACAGCGGTGTTGGATTATAAAACTCATCCACCTCCGTATAGATCCTGCTGCTGACGGACAGATCAAATAAAAAGCTTGTCATTTCTGTCTTTCCAAGCGTCTCCAGGTCCCACGCCGGACGCATATAGGCGCTGATAGGAAGCTGACGCTTAATGTCCTCGCACTCCTGCATCAGTGCATCTCCGATGGTATTATGGGCATGATTTTCCGGCAGGCCCTTTGTATCGGACCAGTCCGCTGCTCCGTAATTGGCATCGAAATTAATCAGTACACCGCCCTTTTTCAGCACCCGGCACCACTGGGAATATGCCCCGGCAGCATCCGGGAGCGTCCAGGTAAGATTCCTCGAGATCACAGCATCAAACGTCTCATCCGGGAAATCCGGACGCTCCGCATCCATCACCTGAAATTCACAGGATACCTCTTCTTCCTCTGCCAGCTTTTTCGCATGGGCGATCATGTCAGAGGTTAAATCGATTCCTGTTACCTCATGCCCTGCCTTTGCCATTAGTATGGTAAAAAATCCTGTTCCGCATCCAACATCCAGGATTTTTAATCCTTTTTTCTTTGGCAGATGTTTCTCTAACTCCTCCAGCCAACGCCCTGCAAGAGGACTGTGAAGCTCAGCCCTGCGCTGCTCCAGAAAGCTGTCGCTGCGCTTTGTCCAGTAGGAAGCGATCCGCTCTTTCCTGTCATCCTCCTCGTAGGCGATCTGTCCGTAGGTCACCATGGGGCCTTCTTTTAATACCTGCAGGGAACCTGCCTGATACAGGATCACGCCCTCACTGTAAGCCACACTGGTTTCCAGAACATTTCCTTCATAATCCTTAACCACACCCAGGATCTCGCCCTCCCGGAAAAGGTCCCCGACCTTCTTCGCAGGATACCATAAGCCGGAATATGATGCAGACTGGTATTGTACATTTTTTACATCCAGCGGGTAATATTTCCGGTAGCTTTTATGACCATCATAAATGCCCACATACCGCAGAATGCTTCTCACATCCCGCTTCATAGAGCGCACCTCTTCGCTGTCCCAGGCACCCATTCCTCCTCTTTCCAAAAGGACGCTGGGAATACCGCATGAGGCTGCATAGTTATAGGAACCGCCTGATGCCACATTGGATCTTACCATATAGGGAACGTCAACCTGCTCTGCCATCCGGCGGGAAAGCTTTGCCACCTCAGGCTCTGCCATGCCGGCATAGTACACATAGGGGACAAGATATTCGTAGTCATCGCCGCTGTGCAGGTCTATGTAATAATCGGCTTTTGCCTGCAGCTCTTTTACCACTGCACATGCCAGACGGGAAAGCTTGTCTCCCCCTTTATCTCCCGGAAATACCCGGTTCAGATTTCCTATATCTGCCTGTCCCGCGCTTCCTCTGCGGTTCTCAAATTCATCGCGGTTCAATACCTTTACGATCACTACCGTTCCGCTCATTTTCTCAACACTGAGGTCATTTGCAAGCTCAACTGCGCTCTGGATCCCCACATACTCCCCGGCATGTACCCCCGCCGTGATCAGCGCGGTTTTACCGGGCTTCGTGCCCCGGATAACGGTAGCAGGAAGAAGAAATTCCCCGTCTCCGATGGTAAGGACGCCATGCTTTCTGTGCCCCGGCGTTACCGAAAGTCCGCCAAGCTCAAAGGCTCCCCAGGATGGCTTTTCTGCTTTTACCATAAACATAGGTGTCGAGCCGTAGTTCAGCCTTTCCTCCTCACTCCACACTCTGTTCCATACCGTCTCGTCAACAGTGATCTCCCCGAACCCGATTTCCTTTAAGGTCTTCCTGTCCCACGCCGGACGTTTGATTGCAGACAGCGGAACCTGCATGGCGATCTGCTCCATACGGTCAATATCCGTGCATAAATAGTGGTCATCCAGGCTTTCCTTTTCCACATTCTTGCGATCCTTTTCGTATTCCGCACGCTTCTTTTCATCATAGAGATAGCTGTACCAATTTGCATCGAAATTCAGCATTTTTCCGCCAGACTTCAGCACCCGGTACCATTCCTGGTATGCCTTTTCCGGCTCCGGAAGATTCCAGGTAAGATTGCGTGAAATCACCACATCAAAGGTGTTGTCTTCAAATTCCAGATCCTGGGCATCCATACGCGCAAAACGGATTTTTTCACACAGCCCACCTGCATTTTCCTTTGCTTTTTCCAGCATCCTCTCTGTGTAATCCACAGCATCCACATAATATCCCTCTTCGGCCAGGATCATGGGAAAGAAGCCCGGCCCTGTGCCAATGTCAAGGATTCGGATCTCCTCCTTCGGCTTAGCCGGGAATTCCTTTTCCAGAACAGCAAGCCATGCCTTTTTCTGCTTCCCGTGAAGCTCCTTCTGGTTGACCTCAGAATACCCTTCTGTCCTGGTACTCCAGTAGCTTTCTATTTCTTCCAGTAGCTCTTTCAACTGTTTTCCTCCTTATTGCCCGTGTTTCTGGGCATAACGGTATGCCCTGGCATTTCCTCCAATATTATTCATGTTTTTTCATTTTACCCAAAGAGTGTTTTTCCCACAAGCCCCCAGGGGGGATGTGGACAAAAATACCTCGCGGGATATTACCTATGAACAGCAACTTTTTCTCAATTAAAGCCTGTCCATGGGCGCAAAAAGGATTTGCCCTCGCACCGGAATTATGGTATCCTATAATCAATAATCTATTTTGGATCATGATTGGAAATAGAACAGAAATTGAGGTGAAACATCGTGAAGTCAAATGAATCCGCTGAAAATTATTTAGAAACCATATTAATTCTCAGTAAAAAGAAACCTGTTGTGCGCTCTGTAGATATCGCCGATGAGCTGGGGTTTAAAAAATCCAGTGTCAGTGTTGCCATGAAAAATCTCCGGGAACAGAATCATATCACCGTGACTCCGGAGGGCTATATTTATCTCACAGAATCAGGCCAGCAGATTGCAGACATGATTTATGAACGTCATCAGTTTTTGTCCTCCTGGCTGATCAGCCTGGGCGTAAACCCGCAGACAGCTACCGAAGATGCCTGCCGCATTGAGCATTTCATCAGCCCGGAAAGCTTTGCTGCTATTAAAAAACATCTTTCCTGATTGTTTTTTACCGTTTAAAACAGACAGCCGTCCCTTTCTATAAAAGTTCCGGCTGTCTGTTTTATAAGCTCCATATCTGAACCATTATGAAATTTCTTTTTTCTCCAGTTTTCTCATTCTCCAGAAATAGCTTGTGGATAAAAGCGTCGCTGCTCCGCTCCACGCCATGATCTCTGCATAAAAAATCCCGTTTTGTCCGATGAGCTTCGGCAGAAGCAAAGAAACTCCCACGCGCATGATAAATTCTACAATTCCGCTTATCATGGGAATCAGCGTATCGCCCAGGCCCTGAAGTGCGGAACGGTAAACATACAGGAAATACAGCACCCACAAGAAACATGACATCATAAACAGATAGTGGTATGCAATATCCAATACCTGCTCTGTCTGCTGCGGGTCCCCTGATACAAACAGAGACAAAATATTTCTCCCCAGCGCAAGCATGATCAGAGAGATCACCGCCGAAGTGACAAAGGCAATTCCCGCACTAGCCTTTACGCCTTTCCGGATCCTGGCAGGCTTATTTGCCCCAAGATTCTGACCTACATAGGTCACCACCGCGTATCCGTAGGAAATCGATGCCATTTCCAAAATCCCGTAAAGCTTATTTGTAGCAGTAAAACCTGCCACGAACAAAAAACCATAGCCGTTTACCACGTACTGCACCACAAGACCGCCCACTGCAATGATCACGTTCTGAAAGACAATGGGCGCACCCAGCTTCAAAAGCCTTCCGTTCAGCCCCTCTTCCGGTCCGAAATCTCCTTTTTTTACCTGTACCTCATCTATTTTTCGCAAAACCAGAAAGCAATAGACAGCGGAAAACGTCTGTGCAATGACGGTTGCCAGCGCAGCGCCTCCTACGCCCCAGGAAAATCCTGCTACAAAAAGAAGATCCAGCGCAACATTGATCCCCGCCGCAATGATCATGGCGATCAGAGGCGTACGGCTGTTTCCTATAGCTCTCAGCGTGGAAGCACACATATTATATGCTGCGATCACAGGTATCCCGCAAAATACGATCCGAACATACCCAAGTGACATGCCGATCACATCTTCCGGGGTATTTAAAAACTCCAAAAGCCAATTTGCTCCAGCCTGACTGACTACAAGCACGATCACAGCGATCAAAGCTGTCAGCATATAGCTGTGGGCTGCCGCTTTTTTTAATCCTTCTCTGTTTTTTGCCCCGTAATACTGGGCGATCAAAATGGAAAAGCCCTGGGTGATTCCCTGAGAGATTCCCAAAACCAGCCACATGATCCATTCCACTGCGCCCAATGCGGCTAGTGCATGAACGCCTACCACCTGTCCAACTACCATGGTATCTACCATCGTATAGAGCTGCTGGCATACATTTCCCAGCATCAGTGGAAGGGCGAACAGCAGAATCAGTTTTCCCGGCGTCCCAACCGTCATATCACGTACTTTTGCAGACATAAAGACCTCCTGTGTATTTTCTCATCCTGTCACAAAATCCAATCCCATGTCATCATACTATACCATCTTTTCCATAATTTGAGAACACCCATAATCATCGATACAGATTTTTTCTCCCAATACCTCCCTGGTCACGCAAAGAGCCATGTCTTCTCCTGTGGTGACACTCCATTTCACCAGCGTCATACACCGATCGCTGATCTCGATTCCCGTGATCCCGGAGGGATGAACGCAGCTTCCCGTATTAAAATAGGGTGAACTTTCTGAACCAGCCATGGGATGATGGGTATGCCCGCTTATTAAAATGTGCCCGTTTATTCTGGCCCAGTCTGCCAGGATCTTCTCTGATGTCTTCTTTTTTATATGGTTTTTCGCTGCACTTGTGGGATCAGGAATCCCCAGCGCCTCCAGCACCCTCCAGACATAGCGCACCAGAAACCGGGACAGACGCCAGAGCGTGCTGTTCAAAAGATCAGCCTGATGGCCATGGATCAAATAAATGTCTTTTTCCTTCTCCATATCTTTCAGGATAACAGCGGGATAAAACGTATATCCCGGAAAGTATTTCTGCCGGAAGTTTCTGCATTTTTTTACAAGGTCGTGGTTTCCGTAAAGGCAATACAGCCGTCCTGATCGATGAAATTTATCCAGCAGTTCAAAACTGTGACCGTGCATCTCCCGGATACATTCCATGGAACGGTTTTCCCACAGCTCATCCCCGTCTCCCAGCTCCAGATACACAAAGCCTCTGTCAAAATAATAGCGCAAGGCTGCCAGATAAATCTGCTCGTTTTTCAGGAAATTGTCGTTGGCATTTCCGCAGCCTCTATGACAGTCGCTAAACAGAATATAATTGGTTTTTTCTGTCAGGGGCAATCTTTTTGCCTCATCAAAGGCATGTGAGATCCTGGTATAACAGCTCATCTTTTCTTCCTCCACTTCTGGCATTTGTTTTTCTGAGACACCAGCATATGGCGGACTGTCCCGGGCAAAAAGAAATACAGAAACAGAATCTTATCCTCTGTTTCTGTAAATTTCTTCGTAACGAACCGGTATAGTTTGCAAAAAACGCGGTTCTTAAGCTGGGTCCACCGCACCCTCCGGAAATTCCTCTTATGAGACTGTACCGAATAAGGCCGATCAAACAGGAAGCCAACTGTCCTGCCGCAAAAGCACAGATCACATTCCCGGTATCCCAATTCTAAAAGGCCTTCGGTAAAGCTCTGAACCATTTTCCTGTCCGGAAACATAATGGTCACCTTCATGGACAGCTCTTCCGGTTCGCAGTATTCCCCTACCAGAAAACCAGTGAGCCACCAATGCTTTTTCCTTATGCAAAATAAATTTCGCTCCCTCTTATATAATCTGGCAGACAAAAAGGGCAGCTCCTGATCCGGCACACTTTTAAATATGGCTGTTTTGCGCTCTTGTGGTGCGATCAGGGAATCCGCACGGTAAACTCCGATCTCTCCTCCTGTGTTGAGCCCATATTGTCCCTTCCAAAGCTCTATCATCCAGGTCCGGTTTTCATAGTCAAAATAAATCGGCTCTGCGTCAAACACCATATTAAAATAGACTGCTGTTTCGTCAAAAAGCGCCTGGTAGCCAAACTCCCGCTGCCAGGCATCCCGTGTGGAGGTCATCACTTTCTGCTCCGGGATAAAGGAAAAACCAAACGGATTCAGCATTTGCTCCAACAGACAATACTTTTCACATTCCCCCATACGGCGGACTTTTTTCTCGGCTTTTTTTATGCGCGCCTCAAACAGAATGCCAAAAAGCAAACACAGACAAAGCAATATTTCACCCAAGATATACATAGGCAAATCCTTTTTTAGGATATTGTATGTAATCTTTTCCAATTAGGTACCTACCCGCTTTTTACAGCTCCTTTTTCTCATAAATCTTAATAGATATCTTCCAGGATATTGTGAATACAAGCACTGCGGCGGCTAAGAGTCCTCCGGTTATCAGCCTTCCATCCCAGACAATGTGATTTTCCTCATTCAGAACCACCAGACTGCCTCCGGCAGCAAAGAAAACCACAATGATAAGGTAATAGACAATCCGTCCCTTTTCCGCACCGTATTTAAAGATCACCGGAAAAATGATGCTCTCTGACAAAAGCCCCATGGCAAGCAATGCAGCAAGCCATCCTGCTGAATCACGCCAAAGGCTCCCGCCTGAAACAATGACTGCAATACTCTGTGAAAGCACGGTGAATATCCACACGGTGCCCAGCAATATCAGTCCTATCAGATATTTTGACGATACGATCTGTGACCGGGAATAAGGCAGCGCCCCGCAATAGATATCCCATCTGCTTCTCTCATCGTAGGCTATCAGGGTCACAGGGATCATGCTTGTAATGAGCACAGGATAAAATGCGAAAAACACATTATTGTTTCCTACCATAGACACTGCCAGGAATATAAAGGCGCAGACAAATACCATGCGGCAGTATTTCTTTGTCATATAAAGATCTTTCAATAATAATCCTTTCATCCTATTTATCCCCCTTTACCATAAACACAAACAGCTCTTCGATTCCTACCGGGCTAAGGCTCATCCCTTCCGGAACCCCGTCTCTCTTTACGATGGCTTCCACTCCATACGGGGATTCCTTTTTGCCCTTGACCACCGCAGGGTCCAGCTCCTGAAGCTGCGCGGCTGTACAGTGCAGGATCCCGTATTCCTCCAGAAGAACATCCTTTTCCTCACAAAGCAGCAGCTTTCCCTTATGGAGAAAAGCGATGTAATCGCAAAGCTTTTCCAGATCACTGACAATGTGCGACGAAATAAGGATCGTATGGTTTTCGTCTCTGGTAAACTCATAAAACATTTCTACCACCTCATCCCGCACAACGGGATCAAGGCCGCTGGTAGCCTCATCCAGGATCAGAAGCTTCGGATCATGAGCCATTGCCGCAGCAATTCCAAGTTTCATCTTCATTCCCCTCGAAAACTCTCCGAAGGTCTTCTCAAAGGGCACGGACAGCTCCCTGAGAAGCCTCTCATATTCCTTTTCGTCCCAGTTCTGGTAGGTATATCTCATGATCTTTCCTACCTGCTTTGCCGTGAGACATTCCGGAAATCCAACCTCATCCAGCACAACACCGATGTCTTCCTTTGTGCGGCACAGATCCTCCCGGTTGTCCTTTCCCATGATCGTTACGGTCCCGCTGTCCCGGCTGATCATGTCCAGGATCAGTTTGACTGTAGTGCTTTTACCGGCTCCATTTTCACCCACAAGTCCCATAATGCAGCCGCTGGGCAGTGTAAGATTCAGATTGTCAAGCTTAAATCCGTCATAGGTTTTTGTCAGATTTTTTATTTCCAGAGCATTCATCCTTTATTCCTCCCAGTTCAACTCAAACATCTCAATAACATCCTCTTTGCTCAAACTGCAGGTAACCGCAAGCTGCGCGATCTTCTGCATATAGTCCTCGATCTTTTTCAGATTCTCCTCTCTCAGCAATTCCACATTCTTAGGCGCTACGAAACACCCCTTAGCCGGAATCGTGTAAATAAAGCCCTCCCGTTCAAGCTCATCGTAGGCCCGCTTGGTGGTGATCACACTGATGCGCAGATCCTTCGCAAGATTTCTGATGGAGGGCAGTGCCTCGTCCTCCTCCAATACGCCGCTGATGATCTGATTTTTAATCTGTGTGTATATCTGGTCGTAAATCGGCGCTCCGCTTTTATTATCTATCAGGATATTCAACTCATCACCTCTTTGTTTTTATCTGTATATGAACAGTATATACAGTTAGTGCAGTTTTGTCAATGCCATATATGAAAAAGATTCCTATATGCCGCTATACCATCCCCGGCTGCCGGACGGATTCAGGATTTGCACCCGCCGGAAACTCGCGCCGCCAGGCGCACCACTGAACAACAGCAGGGGAAAAATCCGCATTTACGGATTTCTCCCCTGCTGTTTAATAGGAATAAAACTACTTTTACTTTTTCACAACAGGAATCCACACTTCAAACTTTGAATTCTGTGGATCCGGCTCCAGATATACTTCAATATCCGGTCCGTTGTCATATTCGTAACCTGATGTGGGAAGCCACTCTGTCACGATACGCTGCTCCAGCTCCTGGATCGCCTGTGGGCAGACCCCTTCTCCGGGAAAGATCGCCCAGGTAAAGGACGGGATCACATGCTCCTCCATACCCTCCTTTGCCTCTGCTGAGGTGGCAACGGCAATATAATATCTTCCATGTTCCGGGTCATTGCAGTCGCATACTCCCAGGATTCCCATAGGCTGGGAGTTCATCATACCTGCCAGCTTTGGTATTAACCCCGTAACGGCTGCCTCCTGCCACATCTGAGGAACGATCTCAAAATTCTTCTCCAACTCCGCATACATCGGTTTTGCCATGCCTACAATACGGATCTCCTCTTTTTTCTCAATCCTGTAATTCATTTCCTGTGCTCCTTTCACCATAATCGTAAATTTGATCGGGGGAAAGGATTTTACGGACGCTCCTTCGTTTTTTACAAGAGACGGAGCGATTCCGTGAACGCTCTGAAATGCCCGGTTAAATGCTGTAGGAGAATTGTATCCGTATTTCAGGGCAATATCGATGATCTTTTCATCTCCGCTCTGCAGATCCACTGCTGCCAGAGACATTTTTCTCCTCCGGATATATTCCGACAAGGGCATTCCTGCCATATAAGCAAACATTCTCTGGAAATGATAGGCAGAGCAGCCTGCGATTTTTGCAAGCTCCTGGTACCCAATTTCATCCGTCAGATGGTCTTCTATAAATCGGATCGCATCATTCAGTCTTTCTATCCATTCCATTTTTCATCCCTCCCTGCTGTTATCATAAATCTATGGCGCATTTTTTTCCTCTCTTTTTCCGCACACAAAAAGAGAGGTCATTGACGGGTATTCTGCTCTGTTACAAAAACATATTCTTTCCCTGATGACAATTCCTCCCGGAAACGGTAATTCATCCTGCTGAATTCTTTCATCTCCTCCGGGTCCTCTATCGCGTTTTCCGCAAGGTAGCGGACCATTTCCCCTCTGGCCATCTTTGCCTGGGTTCCCTTCTGGATGATCTTTCCGTTTTTCTCCTCACCAAATATGCAGGTAATGTATGTATCCTCCGGCTGAAGGTATTTTTCTATGCACTTTGAATATTCCTTTGACGCCAGATTGATCACGATCCTGTCTTTGTCTGTCACTTCCTCGTAAAGCTTACTGCCCCAGAAATCATAGAGGTTTTTACAACCGCTCACTGCGGCCTTCGCCTGCATTTCCAGACGGTAAGGCGTCACTCCGTCAAAGGGCTTCAGGACCCCGTAAAAGCCGGAAAGGATCCGGAGATTTTCCTGCACATAATCCCATTCCTTATCCGAAAAAACAGCAGGTGCCATGTACTGATACTGGATTCCCTCATAGGAAATAAGAGCGGGTGTCAGATTTTTTTCCAGCTCCATTTCGGAGAATCTCTGAAAGTTCAGCTCCGCAATCTTGTCATTGCAGGCCCATAGCTTTTTTGCCTCCGGAAAGGAAAGAGTCCTGATCCATTCCATGAGGATTTCCGTATCCTTCAGAAAGACAGGAAGCGCGCTGTACCCAAAGGTATCTGTGTCAATATTCATCTTTTTTGCGGGGGAAATTATGATTTTCATACCGTTTTATCCTTATATCAGATCCAGCATCTGCTGCGGATTTTCCGCTGCTTTTACCTTGCCGAATGCCTTTGTAATAATACCATTTTCGTCAATGAGATAGGTGGTACGCACCACTCCCATGGTCTTTTTGCCATACATATTTTTCTCTTTCCACACATCATATGCCTGTATTGCAGTAAGCTCCGTATCGGAAAGAAGAGTAAACGGCAAGCCGTATTTTTCCTCAAATTTCTTGTGCGAAACCACACTGTCCTTGCTGATCCCCAGCACTACTGCCCCCTTTTCCGTGAACTGCGGATAGAGTTCCCCGAAGCCGCATGCCTGCTTTGTGCAGCCAGGTGTATTATCCTTTGGATAAAAATATAAGATTACTTTTTTTCCTTTATATTCCTCTAAAGTGTGCATTTCCCCGTTCTGGTCCGGCAGGGAAAAATCCGGTGCTTTTGTATTGATCTCCAGCATGATCGTCCTCCTTTTTACTTCTTAATTTCATCGTTTTGTGTGTTATTCTTCCCAGATTTCAAAGGCTGTATAACTATGTGAAAAATGATAGCCCAATTTTTGCGCCAGGGCAAGTGAGCCTTCATTATGGGCATCCCAGCTCGGATAAAGCTTCCGCTGCAGACATTCCAGTATCAGCCGGGCGCCGCAGGCAAGGGCAAGTCCCTTTCTCCTGTACTCCTTCTGCGTATCGATCTCGATCTCAATCCCTCCAGGATAACTGGAGTAGGATGACGCGCCGGAGACAGGCACGCCGTCTTTTAGTGCCATTACGCCAATGCCGTGCTCTCTGTAAAATTCATAATCCGGATACTGGGAAACCAGATCCCTGCTCCATTTCTGCCCTTTGCACCAGTCATATAGCTCTCTGTCAATCATTCTCAGGGAATAACCCTGGGGCAGGCTTTCCGCCGCTTTTTTCAGATGGCTTTCGGAAAAAACGTCCGGCTCTTTTTTCAGCGCATACCTCTTTATTTCCCTCGAATTTTCCGGATAACATTCCCGGATCAGCCCAGCCCATTCCTCATTTTTCGGAACCAGGATCATAAATTCCCGCGGCTTGCCATCAGGTCTGTAAAGAGCCAGCTCCCGGTCAGGCTGCCCAGCAAAAAAGCAGAAATCCCCCAACACCGCAGCCGCGGATCCCGGTTTTTCCCTGGCATCTCCATATACACGCCCCATCGTTTCTTCCAGGCAGGACCAGATCATGGTGTCCTCCCATCCTTCAAATAAAGGCGCTGCGTTTCCCGGTGAATCCAATAAAGCGATCATAACATTTCCTCCCAACAATTGGTTTATTATATCATAGGTTGGCTTCTTTTTCATTAGAAAATGCCTTTTCACTTCAACATGTTCATTTTTTCTTTTTACCAGCAAGATTCCTTTAGCCCTACCAATTTTCCCCTTGTATTTATAAATGCTTTATGCTATCTTGTAGTTATCATCAGAGTTGGCACTTTCCCTGCTCTACAAAAAATATCTGAATTCGCTTCCCAGGCAGTTCTGCCACAGAATTCACAGAATAGTTTACAACTTAATATTGCGATACTTTATTTTCCTTACTATAATGAAAGGAGAAAGCATGCATGATGGAAAATTGCAGTGGCATCCCGCTTTTAGTGCAGTATTGCGCATAGAACTCCTTGACGAGCTGGATAAGATTAAGATAGAAGACGAACATCTCTTGGGAAAGAAACCCTTGCAGACTGACTTTCTGGTAGTAAAGCTTGATGGTAAACAGAAAATACATAAAAACATCGGACAGCTTTTTCAGAAATATAACATAGTGGAGTACAAATCTCCCGATGATAGTCTGAGTATCAATGACTTTTATAAGGTATATGCATACGCCTGTCTATATCAATCAGACACAGAAAAAGTCATGGAAATCCCTCCAGACGAAATAGGGATTACTTTTGTCTGCAATCACTATCCCGTAAAAATGCTAAAACATATCCAAAACACAAGGGGGATGACTATAAAAAAATGTGAGCAAGGTATCTATGAATTGAAAGGCGATCCCTTTCCCATGCAACTAATTATTACACACGAACTTACAAAGGAAAAAAACTTCTGGATGCAAAGCCTGAGAAATGATCTGAAATCAGGCGGAGAAATACGGAACCTAATAGAAACATATGATAAGAACAAGACACAGCCCTTATATCAGGCTGTGATGGATGTAATACTCAGAGCAAACTATAAAGAAGTAGAGGTGGAAAAAAATATGTGTCAGGCATTGATGGAATTATTTGCAGAGGATTTTGAAGTTGCGGAAAAGAAAGGTCTGGAAAAGGGTAAACGCAAAGGAATCAAGGCTTTAGTCGAGGTTCTTCACGATTTGCAACTGACGCAAAAGGAGGTCACTGAAAAGGTCATGTCAAAATTTGAGCTTTCGCGCACAGAGGCAGAAAATTTTGTAAACACATACTGGAAATAGCCTCTTGACTCTAACCCCACGTCATAGTGTATTGTAATCTATGAGCTCAAATAACAACCGGAAGGAGGATTCACATGAAAATAAATGAGGTCGCCAAGCTGACCGGCGTAACGGTCCGCACTCTTCATTATTATGACCAGATCGGGCTTCTCCCTCCAAGCAGTGTTACAGATGCCGGCTACCGCATCTACGACAAGGAAGCGCTGGAAACACTGCAGCAGATATTGTTTTTCAGAGAACTTCGTTTTTCTTTAAGCGACATTAAAAAAATTATGAGTAATCCGGATTATGATAAAAAGGAAGCTCTCCAAAAACAACGGACACTATTGATTCAAAAACGCAATCAGCTTGATAATCTGATCGCGCTTGTAGACAGCACCATAAAAGGAGACCAGAATATGGGGTTAGAAAAATTCAATATGACAGATATGGAGAAAACAAAACAAAAATATGCAGCTGAAGTCAGAGAACGCTGGGGAAATACCGGGGCATATAAAGAAAGCCTGGAAAAAACCAGCGCTTACGACGGAGAAAAATGGAATATGATCAACGAACAGTCGGCAGCTATCCTGAAAGAATTTGCAGAGTGCCGCCATAGCAGCCAGCCTGACAGCCAGGAGGCACAGGCACTTGTCCGGAAATGGCAGGACTATATCACAGAAAACTTTTATACCTGTACCAGGGAGATATTAGCCGGATTAGGGGCTATGTATGTCGGAGATGAACGCTTTACCCAAAACATTGACCAAAATGGAGAAGGTACCGCAAAATTCATGTCAGAAGCCATCGCAGCTTATTGCAGATAAGTCACAGGCGGCGGTCGCATACCGCCGCCTCACTGAAAAACACGTTCTACACTTCCGCCTGCTTTTCCAACAGTTCCAATAAATCTGAGATCAAACACCCCGTCGTTTCAAAATGAATATAATCTGTAACATTCCTGTCAAACAATACCTGAACCTGAGCCGGAAAATCTTCATCCGCATCCCAGAATATCAATTGGAGCTGCACCTGAGGAAATGCGTAAAACTGCCAGGAAACATCCCCTTTTGTAAGTCTGGTACCACCAAGCCTTTTGCAGGCTTCATCCAGCAATGCAGCCTTTCCTGAAAACTTTGCTGCAAAGGGTTCCAACAAGGGATCGGGCATATTCCGGTTATGCACTCCCGCTCCCTCCAACGCACTATTGGGAACCCAGACACCGCTGGTAAACGGCTTATCCTTTGTATAATGAAGAAGATGATAAATACTCATGGCCTCATTAAAATACAGCTCCTCTGTCCAGTTCCCCTCCGCCTGTTTTTCCAGGAAACCATCCCTTAGCCTCAAACGGTAAAGACGCTGGAAATATGTAAGATACAAATGCTCTTCATCCGTTTTCAACTGAAGGATCCCGGAAATACGCGAAGGATCATACCCCGCAAAGGCACTCCTCCATTGCTGTGATAAAACCTCATGGGTAGAAAATAAATAACCTCTGTTTTGGAAAGCGTGATAATTTATGCTCATAACTTCCTCTTTTCACAATAACCATGCTCTTTTTATAAATTCCACGTAACTCTCCAACATCCACCAAAGGTTCGGGAGCGTTACGCTTCTACTATATAATATCTTCCTGAAAAGGGCAACAGCTTAAATTCCACACTTTTTGCCTCAAATAACTTTTCTTTTTTCGTGTAGTTTGCCTGACCGCCATACTGCGGCATATCGCTTGCCATAAGCAGCGTATATTTCCGTTTTTCCTCTGTTTCCAGCCTATAGCTCTGCTCCTGGTCAGAAAAATTGAAGATTGCCAGAATGGTCTGCTCCTCACTCCTTCTTTCAAAAACATACACGCACTTCTCTTCCTGATGGCAATCGATCCACTGGAATCCATCCTGTCGGTAATCCCTTTGAGAAAGGGCAGGATTTTCTTCATAGCAGCGATTCAGATCCTGCATAAAATGATGGAACTGGTCATGGATAGGGAAATCCAGCAAAATCCAGTCCAGATCATCCTTTTCACTCCACTCCTTAAGCTGCGCCAGCTCATTTCCCATAAAATTCAGCTTTACGCCGGGATGAGCGTACATATAAAGATAAAAGGCTCTTGCCTGCGGGAATTTTCCATCATATCCGCCGTTCATTTTCTGGGCAATGGTCGCCTTGCCATGCACCACCTCGTCATGGGAAAGGGGAAGCAGATACCTCTCATTGTAAAAATAGTGCATGGAAAACGTAAGCTGATGGTATCTCGCCTTTCTTTCCTCCGGATATGCCTGGAAATAGGAAAGGGTATCATTCATCCAGCCTAAATCCCACTTATAATCAAAGCCCAGACCGCCTTCATTTACAGGCCTGGTGACACCTGGATACGGGGTGGAATCCTCCGCAAACAGCAGACAATCCGGCATCCTTTCTTTTAATCCCTGATTCATGGTGCGGATAAATTTCAAAGCCGCAATGTTTTCCCCTCTGTCCTTGTTTCCCTGCCAGTAGATCAGGTTTCCCACCGCGTCCATCCGAAGGCCGTCAAAATGGAATTCCTTCAGCCAATAATAAGCAGATGACTGCAAAAAGCTGCACACCTCACCCCTGGAGTGCATAAAATTACAGCTTCCCCACTCATTCCGTCCCACATCCATATGGGGATATTCGTACAATGCCGTGCCGTCATAATTTGCAAGTGCATAATCATTTACCGCAAAATGAACGGGAACAAAATCCAGGATCACACCGATCTCATTCTGATGACACTGGTCAACAAAGGCTTTCAGGCCTTCCGGCTTCCCATAGCGTGAGGTCGGGCTGAAATATCCGGTTTCCTGATATCCCCAGGACTCATCGCAGGGATGCTCGCTTAAAGGCATGATCTCGATATAATTATAGTGATTTTCTTTCAGATATGGAATAAGCAGCGACGCCAGCTCTTCGTAGGAATACCACCCTTGCTCTGTTTCGCCCTTCTTTTTCCAGGAGCCAAAATGCAGCTCATAAATATTCAGCGGCTTGTCATAGGAAACCCGGCGGTTTTTGATCCATTTTCCATCTCCAAATTCATAGCCGCCCAGATGATATGTCATAGACGCGGTACCGGGACGCAGCTCTGTGAAAAAGGCATAGGGATCTGCATGATCGATAAAGGATCCATCATGACGGTAGATCCTGTATTTATACATCAATTCTTTCCCGATCCCTTCTATGGTGCACTCCCAGAAGTTCCCGTCATATATCCGGTTCATAGGCGTTTCTGTCCATCCGTTGAATTGCCCGATCACGGAAACCCGGCTGGCTGACGGCGCAAAAGTACGGAAGGTGATCCCGCCCTCCCACAAATGCGCTCCCAGAAACTCATAGGCTTCGAACTCTCTTCCTGTGTAAAAGCTGTAAAAATCCACTTTATTGATCCTCCTTAAAAGATATTAGACACGAGTTGTTTTTCTTGCTATAATATAAAGGATAAATAAGTGATTCGCTACCGACAGATTTATCAATCCGTAGGTTATCCAACGTTTTAAAAAAATTGTCGGAAATATTATATGGAAAGGATACCGTGCAATATGGATATCAGGGTCGAAAAGACAAAGCAGGGAATCATCAACGCTTTTATTGAGCTTCGCTCCCGCAAAGAAATAGAACGGATCACCATCAAGGAATTGTGTGAAAGAGCGCAGATCAACAAATCTACTTTCTATTCCCATTATCACGATATTTATGACCTGACAGACAAGCTGGAAACAGAGATCGTATCTTCCATTCTGGAAAATTTTAACCACCCGGAGAACCTGATCCAAAACCCTGCAGAATTTGCCAGAGAGCTTTTTGTGGGATACCTGGCAAAGGACGCTCTGATCAACACGGTGTTCTCCGGAAGCCGCAGCAAATATCTGGTCCAAAAAATAGAAAAGACGCTGAAAAACTTTGTTTTCAGCGCCTATCCTGAGTATCGCGATGATCCGCAGATCAATATTATGCTTTCCTATATCCTATACGGAGGATATTATGCCTTTTACGAAAACCGCAGGTACGGCGATTCCCTGACCATTAGCACCATCGCAGACCTTACCGATAAAGCAACCTCTATGCCCTACTTCCTGAACCGTGAGTCAAATCCCCCGCAGGAATAAAGCCTTCCCAGATTTCCCCCGCAGCCAGGGTCCTGCTCACCTTTTCTTCTCCGCAGATAAGCCGGATTTCCTGGGGGAGCTTTGCGGTGATCTTCCAGGATACGCCCTCCTGTGATATCTTCCCGCTGCACAAAAGCCCTTTTTCGCCTCTGAAGCTGCAAAATCCCACACCTTTTTTTCTCCATTCCTCCGGAATGGCAGGAAACAGACGTATCTGTCCGTCCTTCATCTGAAAAAGCATTTCCTGCAGCGCATCCGCCGCAAACATATTTCCCTCCAGGGTGAAGGGACGGTAGGTAAAATCCGAATAGCCCTTCTGTTTATAATCCCCGTTCAGATGGAAACCATTCGGCCCGCAGAAGTACTCCCAGAATATCTTCAGCATCTGTACAGCCTTTTCCCCGTTTCCCTGTATCCCGTAAAAATGCGCCATCCAGGTAAAGGTATATCCCACCCAATTTCTGGTACCCAGCCTCTCATAGTCTGAGATAACCGCATCGATGATCTGTTTTCCTTCCCCTTCATAGGTAATCAGCTCCAGAGGAGAAACAGCCATTGCATTGGAAAGGTGTCTGTGGGACTCCATAAGGCTTTCTTCTCCTGAAAGCATCAGCACATTTTTCCCGTTCACATACAGCTTTGGCAGCCTTTTCCGGATGTCCTGCCACTCCTTCGCTTCAGGCAGCCGTAATTTATCCGCCAGCCTTCCAAGAGTCTCAAACAGGTATTGCAGAAGCGCCAGATCATAATTGCTGACAGGCTTCAGCCATGCCTTTTCCGTATCGTCATGAATCTCCGGCGAGCTGGATATGGGCAGAGCCAGTGTCCCATCCTCCTGCTCCTCCAGAAGTCCCCGGATACATCTGCCAGTCTCCCTCAAATAGGGATAGGCGCGCTCCTTCAGAAATCTCTCATCTCCGGTATACCGATAATACTGCTCAAAGGAGCGGGCAAGCCAGATCTGGTTGGCAGGTGAAAGGGAATACATAGGCCATCCCCCCAGCGGCTTGCCGTCGATCGTCATAACGGAAGGCAGACACATCCCTTCGGTCCCGTAAAATTCCCTGGCGAAACGCTGTCCTTCCTCCACAAGCTTCCACAAAAAATCAAGAAAGCACTCCCCCTCTTCCAGGTGGTTTGCCTTCAGATAATGACTGTAGGAAAGCTCCGTATTCAGGTCGTGATGGTAATCCCCCTTCCAGGGCGGCAGCATTCCGTCATCCGCAGTCCAAACGCCCTGCAGCGGCATAGGCGCAGATCCCTTGCGTGATGCTGATGCAAACAGATAATTTGCCAGATACCACTGCTTTTCCACGAAAGCATCCGGCAAGGAAATACTACTTTTCCCGTAATACTCCTTCCACCAGTCACAGTGCTCCCGAAAAAGCGTTTCTCTGTCTCCTGCCGCAAAAGACAGAAGGCTTCTTTTGCCTTCCTCCAGCCAGTCGGCCCCATCCTCAGAGGAAAGGATCTTCCACAGGATCCTTAGCTGCCCTGCCGTCGTTTCTCTTCCCATAACTACTCCGTAAGAGAAATCCTCGGAAATTTTCTGCACAAACCATTCTATTTCCAGTCCACATTTTTTCTCACAGCCGTATTGTGCAGGCACATACTGCAGCTCCTGAAGTGTTTCCTGGGAAATCTTCCGGTTATCCTCACTGTAAACATATGTCTTTTCCGCTTTCTTTTGTCCGAATCCTGGCGCCTTTAATTCTGCTGCAAGGCCCTCCGGAACTCCGTCAATCTCTATAACACCTGTCTCCTTCGCCCTGTGGATCCAGGTTTTTACCCGGCTTACCTCCCTGCCCATGTCCACAGTCAGCCATGCACAGGCATCCCTCAGATCCAGTACTGAGGAAACGCTGCCGTCCCCTTCACTACATGGAAAATGCAGGAATATTTTTCCTGCGGGGAGCTTTGTCGGCGTGGGATGATAATAAGGCGCGTCAAAGATTTCCCGGATACGCCTCGTATTGCCTTCCTTTGCCAGGTCAACCAATTTTTTGTACGTAAATTCCTCTGTCCGCTGCCAGGTACTCTTTTTATCCCAAATATCCGTCCGGTCCAGGCTGAAGCGCAGCTCCACTGCTTTTCCCCAGCAAAGGCAGCCGCAGCTTCCGCAGCCCAGCGGTACGGCCTCATCCCAGCTTTCAATGCTTTTTTCCCAAGTTAGCTTATAATTCATACCAGATGATCTCATTTTCCTTCAGTGCCTGGGTAAAGCTCTCTCCATCTCCCTTATAGACAATGGTTTCCTGCGGCTCATAGGTGTTGTTTACCACACAGAATTTGCCGTTTACAGGATAAGCGTGGACCTCCACATTCTCATTGGTGCTGAACCAGCGATGCAGAAGCTCCTCGCCATGGCAGCTCCACAGGATCGCCCTGTAAAGCAGGCGGCTGTTTGAAAAGCTGTAGGGCAGTCCGCTGATGTACACGCTTCTTCCCTTGCCAAACTCATGCACTGCAAGCTGAACCTCTCTGTCCCGCTGCACAAGAATGTCAGTGCCCTCCAGGGCATACATTGTTTTCTTTCCCTCCCCGAAATCGATCTCCTCTTTCTGATCCTCGAGGATAAAATGCTCCTTATGGTTTTCCCAATTATACTTATCATAGCCCAGAGTAAATCCGGTTTCTTTTTCCACGCCCAGCACATTTGCCAACTGGATATAACGTCCCTGTGACTGATGTCCGCTTGGCTCCCCTACTCCGATGAATCCGCCTCCGCGGTGTACAAAGGCTTTGATACATTGGGTGATCTTTGGATTTTCCCACCACACGCCTCCTGTGTGGGCAGTATCCCCGTCACCGATGTTGAAAATAACATCCACATCATCCAGAATTCCCGGATCGTCAAGCAGATCCTGAAAACTGATAAATACCACATCCAGCGGTGCGCCGGAAAGGCTCTCTATGATCCCTGCATAGGAATAATTTTCTTTCTGGTAAAGAGCATGGTGCACCATATGCGCTCCCCACGCCCTCATTTTTCCCCAGCAGTTCAAAACCGCAACTTTTTTGGCACAATACGGCGTGGTACCCTTGATATTTTCATACAGCTGACGGAATTCCCTGCATACGGATTCCACATATTCCAGAAAATCCGGGAATTCCAATGCAAGCTTCAGATAACCGCCGTACCCGATACGGTCAATAGGACTTCTGAGGATTGCCCGCCTTGCCGTTACCCAATTTATTTTTGCCTCCTTCACCGGATCTCCGCCCTCGCAGAAGGTATCCGGGAAAAAGTACGGCAAGAGCCTTCCTTCAGTGTAGTTCACGCCTTTAATGTCACTGAGCAGACGCAGGGTGGAGCCGTTTCCGATACTTCCAACTACCGCATCCAGTCCGATTCCCGCAAACTCTTCCATAAACGGCTCCGTACCGATCCAGTGGTCTCCCAGGAACATCATGGCTTCCCTTCCCGCTTCATGGGTGATGTCTACCATCTCTTTTGCCAGCGCCGCCACATGTTTTCTCTGGAACGCCTGGAAATCCTGGTATTCCTTTTGTGGTATCCGGTACTGATTGTTGTAATAGCCCTGGTCAATAATAAATTCCGGACGGAAGGGATATCCCACTTCTTTTTCAAATTCCTCCAGGATATAAGGACTGACCGAAGCAGAATAGCCGTACCAGTCCACATATTTTTCCCTTGCCTGCTCGTCAAAGATCAGGGTAAACTGGTGGAAAAATGTGGTGAACCGGATCACATCCACATAAGGGTGCTCCTTCAGGAATTTTCTCAAACGCTCCATAGTGTATTCCCGGGTCTTTGGCTGGCGTACATCAAAAGTGATCTGATGCTCCACGTCCTTCCAGTCATTTGTCACGGCATTGTACATATGTACCGGGTCCCACATGATATACGCCAGAAAGCTGACGGTATAATCATGAAACGGCTCTGTCTCAATACAGACTGTCTGCCGCTCTTCATCATAGTCCCACTTTTCCACAGGGACTACCTCATTTGCGCTGCGGTCCACAACCTCCCACCAGCGTTTGATATCATCTCTGCTGTTAGGAGTAAGCATATCCGGATACAGACCTTTCATCAGAAAAATTTCCAGGCTGTCCCCTTCTGATGTATAAAAAGGGGTCATGACATACATCTGTTGGATTTCTTCCGGGTGAGCCAGCGCCCATTGATTATCTTTTCTTGTGGTATAATAGGTGGAATAAATTTTAGCGTTTACATCTTTCAATTCTTCCGGAAAATCTGTTCCGTCGCAGTCACGGATTGCATCTGCGCCCCATCGCTCCATCAGTTCAATTGTCTCAGGAATCACATCAACATCCGTAGGTATTGTTACTCTTCCCCTTGTTACTGTCATATCCAGCTACTCCTTTTGTCATTTATATTTTCTGTTATAAGAATACAACAGACCGATCAGTCCGGCAAGCCCCAGAATCATGACCAGGGTTCCCCGCAAACCGATATCTCTCTGCCCGATCACTACTAACGCGATGCACACAATAAAGATAACTGCTGCCAGTACCATTGCCAGCGTATGTTTTAATCTTTCATCCATTTTTTTCCTCCATTCTCCGGGATATCAGCCCTTCAGTCCGCCCAGCGTCATTCCCTGCGTCAGCTTTTTCTGTACACAGATATACAGTATCAGTGTAGGCAGCATAACGATGACAAGACCTGCGTACATCTGCCCATACTGAACCGCAGATTTCTGTGCTGCCATCAGATTCATCAATCCTACCGGCATGGTTTTCAGCTCCGGCTTTGTGAGCAGTGTCATGGATATAATATATTCATTCCAGAATGACAGGAAATTGAACAATATAACCGTAACGATACTGGGCTTAGCCATGGGCATGATGATCTGGACCATGGTCCTGAAATAGCCCGCGCCGTCCACGTATGCCGCCTCCTCATAATCCTTTGCCAGGGATTTGAAATAGCCTGACAGAAGATAAATGGTAAAGGGCAGCGCTGTGGATGCGTACACCAACGCCAGAACAAAAAGGTTATTCAAAAAGAATGGGGCGCCGAACCACTGCCGCAGAAGGGTGTCGCCCTGATTCAGCATAAGGAAAATAGGAACTACGATATAGTTCACATTAATAAACAGTCCTGCCATAAAAAGCACATTCCAGAATTTGCTGCTTTTAAATTTAAACCTTGCCAGCACATAAGCTGCCGGAAGCGCGATGATGATCAGCAAAAAGATTCCAAGTGCCGTTACAATCACGGAGTTTATCATATAGGAACCCATGTCTGCCGTCTGCCAGGCATCCACAAAGTTCTGGAAATGCAGTCCCTTGGGCAGGGTCCACGGGCTTCCGTAGAACTCAGAATTCTCTTTTACTGAGGCAACAAACACCCATGCCACCGGTACGATGATCGTGATCGCCAGCGCCCATAAAACAACATAGATCGCAGCTCTGGCAGCACTGGAGCCGGCTCCGCCTTTTTTCTTATTATTTGCCATATCCGTACCCTCCTTAGAATTCGATTTCTTCACGTTTGGTAGCCGCATTCAGGATCGCAGCCAGAGCAAAGGAGAACAGGAATACCACAACACCGATCGCCATACCGTATCCATAAGAGGAATTGGTATACGCTTCCTGGTACATGTAGCTTAAGAATACACTGGACGCACCGTCAGGTCCTCCGTTCGTCATTGCTTTTACAAACAGGAAACTCATGTTAATGGTACTGATTACGAAAAAGGTCAGTGTTGTACGGATATTCGTCCATATCAGCGGAAGGGTAATGCTGAAAAACTGTGTGATCCTTCCTGCTCCCTCCAGGCTGGCGGATTCATAAAGGCTTTCCGGAATGTTTGCCATACTTGCCATGTACATAACCATATAATATCCGATCGCCTGCCATATCATGGCAATGACGATACTGTAAATTACGATTTTCTGACTGCCCAGCCAGAGAATGGGATTGGCAATGCCGTTCTCCCCTCTGAACAGGTTCAGAAAAGAATTTAAAAGTCCCTGCGTAGGATCATAAATCGCTGAAAAAATCGCACTGATCACAACGATGGAAAGAATATTCGGGATGTAAAAAATCACACGGAAGAAAGTCTGTCCTTTCAGTTTTTCCCTGGTGAGAATAGCGGCAAATATAATCGCCAGCGCAAAGGTCACCACTGTTACGATTACGATCAGCAGAATACTATTCTGAAATGACTGGTAAAACCTGTCGCTCTGGAACAGTTTTTTGAAATTCTCCAGTCCTACAAATGTCTTTTCAGCCGTGTATCCGCCCCATTTATAGAGGGACATGCGGAAAACATCGATCGTAGGTACTATCATAAAAATGAAAAAGAGAATCACGGCCGGAGCCAGACAGAAAAAAATGAAACGTCCTCGTCCTTTTTTCTTACTCATATTGTATCCCCTTCCTGAGTTTTGAAAACGGACGGTGGCATCCACCGTCCGTTCTGTTTTTACTTTCTATTTCTCAGCATATATCTTATTTTAATGCTGCGCGAAGTGCGTCGCTGTCTTTCTTGATCTGCTCTACCCACTCGTCCTGTGTCTTATCTCCGCTTACAAGAGAGTTTACCGGATCAAAGAAGGTTGTGCGGACTGTTACGCCCTCTACAGGATCAGTTGTCGCAAATGCGTCCATAACTGCAACTGCGCCTGTGTCATAAATGGAGTAATAAAGCTTTGCATCGCCGTCAAGCTTATCTGCCATTCCCTGGATCGGCTGGATAGCGCCGCCGTCATTTGCAAAGATTTCTGCAGCTTCATCGGAATATAAGTAAGCGATGAACTGTTTTCCTAAATCCTTGTTTACTGCGCCCTTCGGCATCCAGATCTGCTCAAAGAATGTATAGGAAGCTCTTTCTCCGCCTTCTGTAGCTGCCGGAAGAGCTGTGAAGCCCCACTCAAAGCCGTCTGCACGAGGTGCGTCTGCCATTTCGCCGATTACCCAGTTGCCGTTTGGCATGAACAGTGCTTTGTTGTCCAGGATCAACTGCTGGTTTTTACGGAAATCGTTGTCATTAGCATTTGCAGGTGTTGTCTTCTCTGTGTAGCTGGCAAGCTTTCCAATGATATCAAATGCAGCCTTTGCTCCGTCTGTATCCCAAACGCCCTCGCCGTATTTCAGGGCTTCCTGGAATGTATCGTTGCCTGCTGTTTCGTGAAGCAGTGCATAGAAGAATGCGTCAAAGTATCCTGCTGTAGGATAAGTAAAGAGTGCAATGCCTTCTTCTGCGGCTTTATCACCCAGCTCCCACATGCCGTCCCATGTTTCCGGAACTTCCCAGCCTTTTTCCTCAAAAAGACCCTTGTTGTAGAATAATCCGCATGGTCCGTAGAACATTGGCATCAGATATGTTTTGCCGTCCTCATAAGGATTTGTAATGGAGTTCTCTACGAATCCGGGAAGGATCTTTTCTGCCACAGTTACATCCTCACCCGGCACGGTCATTTCCAGAACATCTGTCATTTCCTCAACATTATTGTCCTTGATGAAGGTTTCTGTCAATGCAGACTCAGAACCTACAGCACGCATGATAACGTCCGGGAAATCACCGGATTTCATTGCCGGTGTAATGATATCTTCCAGTTTTTTATCAATTGTCAATTCCACTGTAACGCCAGGATTTGCCTCTTCAAACTTTGCGCAGACATTCTTCCACATATCCTGTCCGTATGCGGTTTCCACAACTGCCAGCTTTAAGGTCTGCTCCTCTTCTGCTGCAACAGTCGTTGCCATACCTGCCATCATTCCCACTACCATGGACGCTGACAGCAATACACTTGTGATTTTTTTCGCTTTCATAGTTATCCTCCTTTAATTTTTTGGCATATAAATTCACAGATAATTAAGCCCATTTTTAAATAATGTGCGTCATTATCAATACACCTTTCTAAATCGTTTGTCTTTTTTATCTATATATAAGATACCTGAAATACGTCCGTTTTTCTATTTCTATATTGCTATATACTTTAGAAATATTGCTTTCATTTTTTTCCATTATGGTTAATATGCTTTTTTCCTTCACTTATTTTTTCCTCTTCATCCATATTTTGCACAAATTTCCTTTTTTCTTCTCCCCTTTTTTTCTCATTGTATCCAATGAAATCTTTTGTTACAATGTAAACGGAGAAAAATTTGAAGCAAGATTGCTAAATAAGATAAATCGGAGGAATACTATGAGTAATCAGAAGTACCTGTTGGAATCAGAACGTCCCAAGCCTTTACCCGGCAGACTGAGTTACGTGACATCCTCTCACTACGAAGGCGACTGGAAAAGTATCCCTCACTCTCATCATTTTGCCGAGCTTTTCTATGTGAAATCAGGAAGAGGGACCTTTATTATCGAAAATCAGTCCTTTCCCATTGCCAAAAATGATTTGATCATCATTAATCCAAATACAGAGCACACGGAAGTATCTCTGGATACCTATCCGCTGGGATACATTGCCCTTGGAGTGGAGGATCTGATCTTTTCCTTCCGTGACAAAAAGAACTATTTCTTATTTAACTGTAAAAACAGCAGGCTGGACTTAACCTATTATTTTCTTACGATCCAAAACGAAATTGAACAGAACTTACCGGGATGTGAACTGATATGTCAGGACCTGCTGGAGATCCTGACCCTGTATCTGATACGCCACACGGATTCCGCTTTTGAAATTGCTCCCACAAAGAATACAAACCGGGAATGCAGCCGTGTGAAGCGGTATATTGACTCAAATTACCAGGACGACATTACGCTGGATTCCCTGGCAGAAATGGTACATCTGAATAAATATTACTTTATTCATGCTTTCAAAAAATACTACGGACAATCTCCTATGAGTTATCTGATCCAGAAACGCATCCAGGTGAGCAGAGAGCTTCTGGAATCCACTGACTACAGCATTTCTGACATTGCCCGGTTATGCGGTTTTTCATCTCCAAGCTATTTTTCACAATGCTTCCGCAAGCATTGCGATATCTCAGCCCAGGACTACCGCCGGCAAAGGTCGGCGGTTCCCCGGCAGTAACGGAAAGCGCCTGCTATTTCTCCGCCTCTGTCCGTTTCAGATACTCCTTTAATAGAAATGTGCAAAAATACGGAAAGCTGTAAATTCCGTCGCTGCAGCCGATATTCCCTGCCGTAAGCTTAATCCCGAACTCAATATCCGGATATCGTTCGCTCTTGATCAGGGTTCGAAGCGATTTTGCAGTTCCCCGATTTGCCTTTACTTCTACCGGAACCAGAGATTCTTTTGTCCTGACAAAAAAATCCTCCTCCAGCGTAGAGTCTTCCTTTTTATAATAATAAAGACCGCAGCCGCACTTTGTCAGCGCTTCGCCCACAATGTTTTCATACAGCGCGCCCTTGTACACCCCAAGATTTTTATTCGCCCGCAGATCCTCCTGCGCTTCCTCATCCAGCATCGCGACAAACAGTCCCGTATCAAAAAAATAGATTTTATATTTGCCGTCATCGTAATTCCCTTTAAGGGGAAGCTCTGGAAAATTCAGGCAGTAACAGATATTGATGATACCGGCGTCCCTCAGCCATTCAATACAGCCGCGGTAATCCTTAAAGCGTGCACCCTTTGCGACCTTGGAAATCTGAAATTTTTTGTTATCCTTTGCAAGCTGAACCGGGATCTGCTCAAACACATTTAAAATCCTGGTCTGATCCATTCCCTCTGCATATTTGCGGATATCCTCCTTATAATCGTTCAAAAGCTGTCTCTGGATATCCAACGTTCCCTCAAAGGTCCCCTTTTCAATATATTCCCGCACTACGGCCGGCATACCGCCGAGAATACTATAGTCCAGAAACAAATCGCTGTATACGCTCATCATGGCTTCTGAAAAGGGCTGTAAGGTTTCCATATGCCGCAGCAGTTCCCCGGTTTCCGCGCTGCCGTAGCCCTTTGCCCACAGAAATTCTTCAAAATCCATAGAGTGCATATTGTAATCTGTCTTGTACCCCACGCTGTTGCTTTCGATCCGCTTGTAGGAGATCCCCAACAGGGAACCGCTGCATACAACGTCAAAACGACCGTCGATCTTAAAAAACTTCAGAGCTGTGGCAATCTCCGGGTATTCCTGAAGCTCATCAAAAATGAGGATCGTCTTTCCGGGTATAAAACGCTTCGATGGATCCATACGTGAAATGTTACGGATGATATCATCCGTCTTGTAGCCGTTCTCTGTAATAAGCTTATATTTGGGTTCTTCCACAAAATTAATATAAATGACACTCTCATAAGAGTCTGCTGCAAACTGAAGGATTGATTCTGTTTTTCCTACCTGTCTCGCGCCTTTCACGATCAGCGGCTTCCGGTTTGGATCTTCCTTCCACGAACGCAAATATCCATCTATTTTCCGTTTTAAATAGATCTCATCCATATTCGTCTCTCCTCTCTATGTATCTATTATACAAAAAAATGAGGGAATTATTCAAGTATTGCAGCAAAAAAATGAGGGACTTTTTTCAGTGTCGCAACAAAAAATGAGGGACTTTTTTCAGTGTCACAACAAAAAATGAGGGATTTTTTTCAGTGTCGCAACAAAAAAATGAGGGACTTTTTCAGCATCGAAGCAAAAAAATCAGCCGGAGACAGATGCTCCGACTGATTTTTTGCCGCGCCGCCCGCAGGTCGGCCTCACTCATGGGGATGAAAATCCCAGAAATGGTGCTCTTTAAATTGGAATCGCTCAAAAAACATCAGGATAAAGCTGACTCCCAGAAAAAGGCAGCACAGCCAGATTACACGGTAGCCATAAGCCAGGGACAGGTTTCCTCCAATCCCGGCACCGATTGCAAAAAAGAAGATGATTCCGAAATAGTATACGGCTGTTTCCAATTGCTTCGGCTTGTGCTCCCGCATATAGGAGGACAGCGCAGCGGTACCGCTCCGCAGATTTCCAATACACATCGTGCTGGCGTAAACATGCCCCTGAACCTTGCGAAAGCTCTGAACCTGCAGGGCACAGGCAAAGGATACAAGAGTAGTTGCCAGCATATTAAACTCTTCCGGTATAAAGCCTACCAGAAAGAGGATGACTATTTCTGTCAGGAGAATGCTTTGGCGCCAATGAAGCCGCTTGGCATAGCGAAAACGGCCCTGGATCTTTTCAGCCACCCAGACGCCCAGAGCAAAGGATATGATGGGAAACAGATATCGGATTCCCATCATCCACTGCCCCGCCATCAGATGCTGGCTCATGAGCACAACATTTCCGGTCTGTGCGTTAGAAAAAACATTATCTCTGACATTATAGGTATAAGCATCCTGAAAACCGCCGGACAGGGCCAGAAAAACGCTGTTAATAAACGCTTCTGACATTTGAACCTCTCCATAGCCGACTTCTGCCGGATGCTGTTCTTTTTCTTTAAGATACATGGTCTTACTCTCCACACCGTTACCCGGATGGGTAATCATTTTTTACTCTGCACATTCTTTTAAGTAAGCGGCACGGCCTTCCTCATAGAGATTGTTTCCCTCGCTGTCAATGATGACAACCAACGGCATATCTTCCACATACAGCTTGCGCAAAGCCTCTGCGCCCAAGTCCTCGTAAGCAATCAGCTCGCATTTTTTGATACATCTGGCAAGCAGTGCTCCTGCTCCGCCGATAGCCCCAAAATAAACGCCGCTGTATTTCTTCATAGCTTCCACAACTTCCGGAAGACGTGCTCCCTTTCCGATCATTCCTCTGGCACCTACAGACATCATAGTGGGTGCATAGGCATCCATACGGCCGCTTGTGGTCGGTCCTGCGGAACCGATCACCTGTCCCGGTTTTGCGGGAGTAGGTCCTACATAATAAATGGTAGCATCCGTAGGATCAAAGGGAAGCTCTTCTCCTCTTGCCAAAGCCTCGCACATTCTCTTGTGTCCGGCATCACGGGAGGTATAGATAGTTCCTGTAAGAAGCACCTGGTCGCCTGCGTGAAGGGTCTTTGCCAGCTCCTCAGTAAGAGGCAGGGTAATACGTTTTCTCTCCATTTAAATCACCTCCGTTTTATGGCGGGTAACATGGCAGTTGATATTTACTGCACAGGGCATACCTGCGATATGGGTCGGCAGGGTTTCGATATTCAGACCGATCGCAGTGGTCTTTCCGCCAAAGCCCTGGGGGCCGATTCCCAGCTTATTGATCTTCTCCAGCATCTCTTTTTCCAGATCTGCATAAAAAGGATCCGGATTTTCGGAATCCAGCGGGCGCATCAGTGCTTTTTTTGCCAGAAGTGCGCATTTGTCAAAGGTACCGCCGATTCCAACACCCACCACCATTGGAGGACATGGATTCGGTCCTGCTGTTTCCACTACCTCAAGGATAAAATCCTTGATCCCCTGCAGACCAGCGGAGGGCTTGAACATACGGATCATGCTCATGTTTTCGCTGCCAAATCCCTTCGGTCCGACCGTAACCTTAATTTCCTCTCCCGGGACAATCTCTGTATAAAGCATAGCCGGGGTGTTGTCGCCTGTGTTTCCCCGGCGTACCGGATCCTTCACAACAGATTTTCTCAAATATCCGTTTGTGTAGCCGCGGCGCACACCTTCGTCAACTGCCTCTCTCAGGTCACCCCCTACGATATGCACATCCTGGCCGATTTCCAGGAAAACACATGCCATTCCGGTGTCCTGACAGATGGGCACGCACTCATTGTCAGCAATGTCAAAGTTTTCAATAATGTTGTCCAGCACGCCCTTGGCGATCTCTCCGTCCTCACAGGCACGGCAGGTTTTGATCGCACATTTTACGTCTTCCGGAAGATGTTCATTTGCCTCGATACAAAGCTTCTCGACTACATCTGTAATCTGGCTTGCATTAATCTCACGCATAATTTCACTCTCCTGTCTTGAATACAACGATCCGTCCATGGGCAAGGATGGCGCCGCTGCCGCGTAAGTCTGCTTTCAGAATGTTGCCATCCTCGCGTATAGCGCTTATCCATCAGCGGAAAAAGCACCTCTGCAGCCATGAACGGGCCGCAATGGCTGAATCGTCACTTTATACTATCATGATACCTCTTGTTATCTCTCGTGTCTAGCGTACTTTGGCAGTAACAGCGGAGAAACATCACCAGTCGCTTCGCCTGCGGCCTTAAGCTCTTCGGCATAATCCTGGATATGCTTCAGCGTCATGGTTCCCAGTTCTACCTCTTTTGCCCTTGCTGCCGCAACCTTTCCCGCATCACGTCCAAATACAATGACATCCAGAAGAGAATTTCCCATCAGACGGTTGCGTCCGTGGATTCCTCCTACAGCCTCGCCTGCTACCAGCAGGTTGCTGATGGTCTTTGTGAATCCGTCGCCGCCAATCTCCAGACCGCCGTTCTGGTAGTGCAGGGTTGGATATACAAGGATCGGAACCTTTCTCATGTCAATGCCGTAATTCATGTACATACGAAGCATTGCCGGAATTCGTTTTTCAATGGTTCCTTCCCCGCCAAGTCTCTCGATCATAGGTGTATCCAGCCATACGCCGCTGCCCAGAGGTGTGGTCACCCCTTTTCCTCTCTCCGTACACTCACGGATAATGGATGCTGCCGCAACATCACGGGTTTCCAGCGGGTGCATAAATGCCTCGCCGTCCACATTTACCAGCATGGCTCCAAGGGAACGAACCTTCTCAGTTACCAGCGCGCCGTAGATCTGGGATGGATAAGCAACACCCGTCGGATGATACTGGATGGTATCCTGATACAGAAGAGGTGCGCCTGCACGGTATCCCAGTACAAGGCCGTCTGCTGTTGCACCATAATGGTTGGAGGTTGGGAATCCCTGGTAATGCATACGTCCGGCTCCGCCTGTTGCGATTACCACAGTCTTGGCTCTTGCTACCAGATAGTCGTCTGTCTCCATGTTCAGAAGAACCGCACCTGCCACCTGACCCTTGTCGTCCTTGATCAATTCCACTGCGGAGGTGAATTCCACCACTGGGATCTGACGGTTCAGTACCTCATCGCGAAGGGTACGCATGATCTCCGCACCGGAGTAATCTTTGCAGGCGTGCATTCTCTTTCTGGATGTTCCGCCGCCGTGGGTAGTAACCATTCTTCCGTCTTCGTCCTTATCGAACATAACGCCAAGGCCGTTCAGCCAGTGGATTGCATCCGGTGCCTCCATAACCAGCTTTTTCAGAAGCTCCGGTCTTGCCGCAAAATGTCCGCCGCCGAAAGCGTCCAGATAGTGCTGTACAGGAGAATCGTTCTCTTTGTCAGCAGCCTGGATACCGCCCTCTGCCATCATGGTGTTGGCATCTCCGATACGAAGCTTTGTTACGATCATAACATCTGCTCCGGCTTCATGGGCTTCAATGGCTGCGGAAGCTCCGGCTCCGCCGCCTCCGATTATCAGTACGTCCACGTCGTAGTCAACTTTGTTTAAGTCAATCTCTGTGTTTAAAAGACGGCTGTTGGAATGAAGGAGATGTGTCAGCTCTGCCGGCGCTTTCTGTCCTTTATTCGGTCCGATCTTAATTTCGTCAAAAGCTTCAACTTTGTAGTCCGGGTGAAAAGCCTTCAGAAGGGCATCCTTTTCGTCAGCAGTCATTCGTCTGGGTTCCATCCCCATACGCGCGTCCCTGGTGGCTTCCACCTTTTTTACGGACTCAAGCATTTCTGGTGTAAACATGGCTTTCCCTCCTTATTTCTCAATCTCTCTGTTGTTGTAAAGCTCCTGCATCTCGGTGATAGGCTTCTGCATAATCTGCTCGATCAGGTCATCGTATGCCCCTGCATGGACTTCCTCCACGCGTTTTTCCAGATGCTCGCTCTTTGGTGCAATGTATTTTCCTGTGAGACGTCTTGCCAGAACACCTACCATCGGATGGGAGATCTCTGCAGGACATCTTACGGTACAGCAGCCGCAGGCTATGCAGTCAAAGGATTCCTCTGCGCATTTTTCAAATTCGCCGCGCTGTGCGTATGCGATGTACTGCATAACATTTAAGTCCTGGGTACATGCTTTTGTACAGGCGTTGCAGCCGATGCAGCTATAGATTTCCGGGTACAGCTCCATCATGATGCGCTGTTCCGGTTTGATCTCGTTTATGTCATAATTTCTTTTATCTGTCGGGAAGAATGGAATGCTTGCCACATACATGCCTTCCTGTACCTGTGTCTGACAGGCAAGGCAGGTCTTCAGCTCATTTTGTCCCTTGATACGGTACATGGTTGCACATGCACCGCAGAAGCCGTGGCGGCAGCCGCATCCTCTTTTTAATGTGTATCCGGCATATTCCATTGCAGTCATAATGGTAAGGTCCGCCGGTACGCTGTATTTTTTACCGAAAAAATATACGTTTACCATTTTTTCATTTTCCATGTCTGGTACCAATCCTTTCATATTCTACTCCGCAGTGCTGCAACCTCGATTACGCTCCGCTCCATCTCGGTTGAGGGCGTTCGCCCTATACAGCCGTACAAGCGAGCATCCCCTTACGTGCAAGCACGACGGGGTTTATCTTGCGTTCTACCCCGCAGTGCTGCAACCTCGATTACGCTTCGCTTCATCTCGGTTGAGGGCGTTCGCCCTATACAGCCGTACAAGCGAGCATCCCCTTACGTGCAAGCACGACGGGGCTGTTCGTTTGTCCGTCTGTGCACTGCTCATTGCTTATCAATATTCATCCGGCAGCTGATCTACCTCGTCGCAGCGGAATACGGGGCCGTCCTTGCATACGTACTTGGAGCCGATGTTGCAGCGGCCGCATTTTCCTACGCCGCATTTCATACGCAGCTCCAGGGTTGTATACACCTGTTCTTTTGAAAAACCAAGCTCCTGCAGACCCTGCAGCACGAACTTGATCATAATAGGCGGACCGCATACCAGGGCAACCTTATCTGTATCAAAACCGATTTCTTTCAGATATGTAGGAACAAATCCCACATGACCGTCCCAGCCTTCCTGCTCACGGTCAATGGTCAGATATACATTGGTATCCTTTGCCTTCATCCAGACTTCCTGGATTTCCTTTAACTGTACCAGGTCGTCTGCGGAACGGGAGCCGTACAGGATATCCACGGTTCCATAGTCCTCGCGATTGTCCAATACATAATTGATAACAGAACGCAATGGCGCCAGACCGATACCGCCCGCGATAAACAGCAGGTTTTTCCCCTTTAATACGTCCTCCACAGGGAAATGGTTTCCATATGGCCCGCGGACCGTGATCTCATCCCCAACCTGCAGGCTGTGGAGATAATCGGTCAGCATACCACATTTCTTAATGCTGAATTCCTGATATTCCTTGTTTGTAGGAGAAGAAGTAATGGAAAACATACCTTCGCTGACTCCCGGCGCACACAGCATGGCGCACTGACCGGGCATATGCTCAAAAAGCTTCCCTCCCTCCGGAGCATTCACACGGAAGGTCTTTACATCCGGTGTCTCCTCACGGATATCTGTGATCACCCCAACCTTCGGGATCAGGGTATCCAGCGTATAATTTTTATGACAGGTACATTCGCTCATGCTTGTCCTCCTTCCTGTTTCTGAAAGGCTTTGATAACCTTTACAATGTTCAAGGCAGACGGACACTTTTCCACACAGCGGCCGCAGCCTACGCAGGAATACATTCCATCGTTATTTGCCGGGAAATACACCAGCTTGTGCATGAATCTCTGACGGAATCTCTGCATCTGGCTGGTACGGTTATTTCCGTGCGCCATCATGGTAAAGTCCGAATACATGCAGGAATCCCAGCAGCGGTAACGCTTAATGCCGTGGCCGGTATCATAGTCCTTGATGTCATAACACTGACAGGTAGGGCACACAAAAGTACAGGTGCCGCACGCCAGACATGGTTTATATAAATCCTCCCAAATCGGAGAGTTAAATTTGCTGTCGGTAGCATTTCCGTCCCAGCCCTCCAGGGAAAGATCTGTGTACGGAAGCTTTTCCACGATAGAACGGATTGCTGTCTTTTCCGCTTCCAGCTTCTGCTCATCCTGAGGATCCCCGTCGGTGAGGAGTTCCTTCACAGCGTCCGTAAGAGCCTCGCCCTTTTCTGTGAGGGCTTTCCAGTAAAGACTTTCCTCTACCATCCACACTGCCACATCCGCTGAAGGCTCCGCGCAGTCTGTGCCGAACACCTTGCAGAAGCAGGTATCCTCCGGCTCATGACATGCCATTGCAACGATCGTGCCGTGGGCGCGTCTTGCCGCATAGAAGGTATCAACAGGCTCTGCCAGAAAAACCTTATCCAGCACTTCCACGCCCTTCACATCACAGGCCTTCATGCCGAATACCACAAAGGGCTTATCCCGCAGCGCTTCCGGTTCTATGGAAATCTTCTTTCCATCCTTTACACAGGTGTAAAGGGTTTCACTCTGGGGAAAGAAAGCGTCTTTTCCGGACTTCACGGTTTTTAAGGTCACAAGGTCAACCTCCGCTTCCTCAGTCCAGATTCCGAAATTCGTCTGATCCGCTACCTTTACAGGAAGGATCAGATCCTGAAGGGAAGCGATTTTTCGGAATAATGCCTTCAGATTGTTTTTTTCTATCTTATACATACATTATCCCCTTTCTGCCACAACGCCTGGCTCCACATCCTCAAATGTAAAGCTGGTCAGCGGCCCTTTTGCTTCTGCATCCTCTCCCGCCTGGTATTCACCATAAAATTCATTGATATCCTTAATGAATTTCCGGTTGAACAGGTGGAGCGGAATTCCCTGGGGACAAACTCTGCTGCACTCACCGCAGTCCGTACATCTTCCTGCTACATGGAAGGCACGGATGATATGGAACATCTTTTCTTCAAAGGAATCCACATTTGCCTTCTGTGCACTGTCAAATTTTGTGCTGTCGAACACGCATTTGCGACAGCTGCATGCAGGACAGGCGTTACGGCAGGCATTGCAGCGGATACATTTGCTTAATTCCTTCTGGAAAAAGGCGAACTTTTCTTCCGGGCTCATGGCCTCGATTTTTTCCACCTCAGCGAAACGCTCTCTGTCATGGGTCTCCCTGGATTCGCCGATGATCTCATCATAGACCATGTGCTCCTTGCCCTTACAGACGTGGCAGCGCTCCAGCATGGCATCGCCGTATGCACAGGTCTTTTCGCCATAAATAGTCTGGAAGGTCAGAGTCTCGCACTCATCGGTAAGCTCCGCACCGGAAACACTCTGGATTCCCTTGATTCCCAGTTTCTTAAACTTTTCAGCATCCAGCTTTCCTTTGCATCCCACACCAATGATGTATGCCTTTTCCCGGTCTACCCGGTGCTCGTTAAGAAGCTGATTAAAACTGTATGTATCGCAGGGCTTCAAACAGACAAGGGTCTTTCCCTCCAGCTTGCAAGCCTCGATCATCATTTTGCTTAAATTTGCACCGCAGAACCCGTTGTATACAAAACCATCCAGGCTTTCCGGTGTCTCAAAGTACGCTGCTTCCGGATTGTAAGGCAGGTCTCCGGCTCTCCAGCCAAGAACCCGGGCTACTGTTCCGTCTGCCAGCAGTTCTTTTGCACGGTTTATCAATTCCTGCATCTTAAATCCTCCAATCTCACGTTTTTACCCAGAGAATAAATTTTTTCCACAAACTCGTTCATGGTCTGGGAGAATTTTACACCCTCTGCGGCAGATACCCACTCCACACGGGTACGTCCGTTTTCCACACCGATGAAATCCAGCATGGAAAAGAGCAGCGTCATTCTTCTTCTTGCGTAATAGTTTCCTGTACTGTAATGGCAGTCACCCGGATGGCAGCCGCACATGATCACGCCGTCTGCTCCTTTTTCAAAAGCACGGAGGATGAACATGGGATTTACACGGCAGGAGCATGGTACACGGATGATCTTTACATCCGCCGGATAGGAAAGCCTGCTGCTTCCCGCCAGGTCCGCTCCTGCGTAGCTGCACCAGTTACAGCAGAATGCCACGATTTTCGGTCTGAATTCTTCTTTTGCTTCTATCGACATATTGCATCTACCTCCGCTAAAATCTGTCTGTTGGAGAATCCCTGCAGATCCATGGCTCCTGACGGGCAGGTTACGGTACATGCGCCGCAGCCCTGGCACAATGCGTTATTTACCACTGCGATACGGCGGGTTTCACGGATTCCATGGTCATTTACCTGTCTGTCCTCATAGGAGATCGCCCCGTAAGGACACACATTCGCACACTGTGAACAGCCGTTGCACATAAGCTCATCGGAATGAGCAGTACACGGGTTGGTTGTCAGCTTGTCCTTTGCCAGTAGCCCGATGGCTTTTACAGCAGCAGCTCCTGCCTGGGCGACTGTCTCCGGAATATCCTTTGGTCCCTGGCAGACACCGGACAGGAAAATACCTGCTGTCGGCGACTCTACAGGACGAAGCTTCGGATGTGCTTCTGTCAGGAAATTATTGGTATCAATGCTTGCTGTCAGCATGGTAGCGATCTTGCGCACGGAAGGATTTGGCTCGATAGCTGCTGCCAGAACCACCATATCTGCTTCCATTTTGATCTGTCTGTTTTCCAGCAGGTCGGATGCCTGGACAAGAAGGGTTCCGTCAGGCTGTGGAATTACCTTTCCTACCTGGCCCTTGATGTAGTTCACACCGTACTCTTCCACAGCTCTTCTGTAGAACTCATCGAAGTTTTTGCCCGGGGTACGGACATCGATATAGAAGACCGTTACATTTACATCCGGATATTTGTCACGGATCAGCATTGCGTGTTTTGCTGTGTACATACAGCAGATCTTGGAGCAGTAGCTCTTTCCTCTGTCGTCGGCGCAGCGGCTTCCCACACACTGTACAAACACGATATTCTTCGGTGCTCTGCCGTCGGACATGCGCTCCAGATGACCCTTTGTAGGTCCTGCCGCATTCATGATACGCTCCAGCTCCAGGGACGTGATCACATCCTTACTCTGGCTGTATGCGTACTCGTCATAATTATCCAGCTTAATAACCTCAAAGCCTGTGGCGACCACGATGGCTCCGTATTTTCTGGTCACGATCTCATCCTTCTGCTCATAATCAATGGCACCTGCCTGGCAGACCTTGGAGCAGGCTCCGCATTTTCCGGTCTTAAACTTGATACAGTTCTCACGGTCGATCACCGGGACATTTGGGATCGCCTGGGCAAAGGGGATGTAGATGGCGCTTCTGTTGTTCAGACCGCGGTTAAATTCGTTTGGAATCTTTTTGGAAGGACATTTCTCAGAGCATACACCGCATCCGGTACATTTGTCCATATTTACGCTTCTTGCTTTTTTGCGGATATCTACCGTGAAGTCGCCTACGAAACCGGATACTTTCTCCACCTCGCTGTATGTAAAGATATTGATCTTCTCATGGGCTGCAGCCTCCACCATCTTTGGTGTCAGGATACATGCAGAACAGTCCAGTGTGGGGAAGGTCTTATCAAGCTGGGACATCTTTCCTCCGATACTTGGAGTTTTTTCCACGATATCCACTTCATAGCCTGCATCTGCAATATCAAGGGCGGACTGGATTCCGGCGATACCGCCGCCGATCACCAGCGCGCGCTTTGTAACCCGGCTTTCTCCCGGCTGTAAGGGTGCGTTTAAGTTCACCTTTGCGATGGCTGCCCTTGCCAGGATCACTGCTTTTTCTGTCGCTTCCTCCACATTCTTGTGAATCCAGGAGCAATGCTCACGGATATTGGCAACCTCTACCATGTATGGATTTAAACCGGCCTTCTGGACAGCTTTTCGGAAGGTCGCCTCGTGCATACGGGGGGAACAGGAACAGACAACCACTCCTGTCAGATTCTTTTCTTTGATGGCTTCCACAATTTTTGCCTGGCCCGCTTCGGAACACATATACTGGTAATCCTCTGCATGGACAACGCCCGGCTCCTTTGCAGCTATCTCCACTACTTTTTTCACGTCCACTGTGGCTGCGATGTTTGTTCCGCAGTGGCATACAAATACTCCTATTCTCTGCACCTGCGTTTCACCTCCTGTATCTTCTCAGTGCACTGACCAGAAGCTGCTGCGGGGTATCCTCATCCAGCAGTTCCGGGATTTCGTCTGCAGTTAAGTAATTCTGGCCTCTCTGACGGATCACGAGCTGTCTCGCCGCATCGATCAGCTTTCCTGGTTTCACATCCCTTGGGCAGCGCTCCACACATGCAAAGCAGGAAAGGCATTTCCACAGGGATTTTGACTGTGCCAGAGCCTCGATCTCTTCATTCTGGACATAGGTCACAAACTGATGAGGCTTAATGTCCATTTCTTCAAAAGCAGGGCAGGTAGCAGAGCATTTTCCGCATTTCATACATTTCAGAGGATTGGTGCCGGAGATTTCCTTAATACGGACTGCCGCGTTTTTATTTTTCCGTTCCACTATTCTGCCACCTCCTCTTTCACGCCCAGCGCCTCTGCAAGAAGCTCTGTGAAGTAGTAAACCGGAACCTCTCCTGTTCCGTTTTTCTTCAGATTGTACATACAGAGAGGACATGCGGTGATCAGCATGTCTGCCTCAAAGCCCTTTGCGCTGTCCATAATATTTTTACACATATTCTGTGCCATTTCTTTTTCCTTTAAGGATATGTACCCTCCGCAACACTCATTGCGGTACGGGTAGATCACCGGCTCTGCGCCGATGGCACGGATAAGATCCTCCATAATAGACGGATTCTCCGGATTGTCAAATTCCAGGATCTTTCCCGGTCTTAAAAGGAGACAGCCATAGTAAGCGCCGATCTTCTTTCCCTTTAATGGATTGACAACCTTTTTCTTTATTTCATCAAAGCCAACCTTGTCCCGGAGAACTTCCAGATAGTGAAGAACTTCTGTTTCCCCGGAGTAGGCTTCTTCCAGTTTCAGATAATTGTTTGCCCTGGTACGAATGTCATCCACGTTTTTCATATCATCATTTACCCGTTTGATGACATGATGACAGGCTGAACAGACAGTGACCAGTGCCTGGCCTTTTTCCTTTGCCTGATTCAAAGCACGTACGGAGGACAGCTTGGTGGCAATTTCATCGCTTCCAAGAGGGTAAACGCCCCCGCAGCACTGCCAGTCCTGGATCTCTTCCAGTTCAAAGCCCAATGCCTTTGCCGAAGCTCTCGCATAAGCATCCAGGTCTTTTGCCTTGTTTTTCAGGGTACACCCCGGATAATAACTGTACTTCATGATTTCATGATCCTCTCTATAATTCAATCTGTGCAATGACAGCCTTCAAAGCATCCGCGCTCTTTTTAAGCTGCTCGATCTCTGTCTTGTTCATACGCATAGGCACCTTTCCCTGAATTCCGTTGGGTCCTACCAATGTCAGGGTGCTTAAGCATACGTCCTCAATGCCGTATTCGCCGTGCATCATGGAAGATACGGTTGTAATGGAATCCGAAGCTGCCAGCAGGATTCCAATCAGCTTACAGACTGCGACAGAAACAGCATAGAAGGTTGCTCCTTTTTTGGAGATGATCTTTCCGCCGGATTTCTGTACATACTCCAGCATGGCATCTTTATCCAGTTTTTCCACATCTTTTCCATGGGCCTTCATGATCTCATAATACTCATCTGTGCTGACACCGGAAATATAAGCTCCTGTCCACGGAATAAATGAGGTATCACCATGCTCTCCAAATACATAAGCATGGATATTTCCCTGAGCCACTTTAAAGTGTTCGGAAAGTCCACAGCGAAGACGTGCTGTATCCAGCATGGTTCCGGAACCGATGATCTGATTCTCCGGCAGTCCGGAAATCTTAGTGAATACATAGGTCATAATGTCTACCGGATTACTTACAATGATGTAGATCGCGTCCGGCGCTTCCTTTACGATCTTTGGTGTAATATCCTTCAGGATATTCACATTGGTCTGGGTAAGCTCGATTCTTGTCTGTCCGGGTTTTCGAGCAATTCCTGAGGTAATGATTACAATATCAGAACCCCTTGCATCCTCGTAATCTCCTGCCACCATGGAGATTGGGTCTCTGAAGCAGGTACCCTGTACAATGTCCAGTACCTCACCTTCAACCTTTTCCTTGTTGATGTCGATCAGTACAAGTTGGGAAGCAATGTCGTCATTTGCCAATGTGTACGCAATCGTTGAACCTACGCTTCCTGCTCCGATGATAGTAATTTTGCTGCTCATACATGACTCCTTTCATTTTGTCTTTTTTTTAACAATAAACAAACTAAAAAATGCAGAACCACAACCTTATTCTACGCTTTTTGGTTTGTTCTCAAACAAAAATGGAGAATTTTTCCCTCTTTTTCCGCATTCATAATTGTTTAGCTCCGCATTATTAGAATACCACAATGATAATAATTTAACAACCCCTTTTTGATATTTTTTTAACATTTAACATTTCTTTTTCGCATCTTTCATATTGACAATGCCCTGACCCTTTCCGTATACTGTAGGCAAAACACGGAGGCATCTTAACAAATGGTCAGTTTTGATTATTACCGGATTTTTTATTTCGTCTGCCAGTACAAAAGCTTTACAAAGGCAGCAGAATTTTTGAACAATAACCAGCCAAACATTACCCGCTGCATGAACAACCTGGAACAGGAGCTGAATTGTAAGCTTTTTGTCAGAACCCACCGGGGCGTTACCCTGACTCCGGAGGGACAGCGGCTTTATAAACATGTAGCTGTGGCGTTTCAACAGCTTTCCCTGGGAGAAAAGGAAATTGAAAAAGACCGCGGTCTGGAAAGCGGTCTGATCACGATCGGCGCCAGCGAGATTGCGCTGCGCATTCTTTTACTGGATATCCTGGAAACCTTTCACCAGGACTACCCTCATGTGCGTCTGAGGATTTTTAACCAGTCCAGCCCCCAGGCAGTTGATGCCCTGAAAAGCGGGCTGGTGGATTTTGCTGTGGTTTCCAGCCCAACCAATATTAAAAAACCCCTTTTGCAATTTCCGCTCTATTCGTTCCAGGAAATTCTTCTGGGCGGGCCGAAATATGCAGATATGGCCTCACGGGTGCAGACGCTTCACGAACTACAGGATTATCCTTTCATCTCCATTGGAAGCGGAACCAGCACCAGAGAACTGTATATCCGCTATTTTCTCAGCCACAATATAGCCTTTCAGCCGGATATTGAGGCTGCAACTGCCGATTTGATCCTTCCCATGATCCGCCATAATCTTGGAATCGGTTTTTATCCCCGGGAGCTGGCCTCCCGCGCTCTTGAACTGGGCGAGGCGGTACACATCCGGCTGGTGGAACCAGTTCCGGAGAGAACTCTCTACCTTGTCCGTGACGCGACAAGACCCCAGAGTGTTGCCGCAAGGAAACTGATAGATGTTTTAAAATCAAACCGCAGGCCATCAGCCTCTCCGCTTTAAAGCACTGTATATATACGCAGAATCCCCGGAAAACCTTTTATGGGTTTTCCGGGGATTCCTTTATCCGCCTATCTGACAGTCCAGCGTACATACAGCATGGACTGCTTTTTTTAATGTTTCCATATGCTCCGGTGCCGGCGGTTCAATATCCGGCATCAGATATTCTCTGCCAAGCCCTTCGTACTTATCCTGTCCCAGACGATGATACGGAAGAAGGTGAATCTTTTTCACACCGGGAAGAGTGGCTGCAAAGTTTGCGATTCCCTGGATTTCCTCTATCGTATCATTAAAGGTAGGAATAACCGGTACCCGGATCACCAGCTTCGTCTGCCCGGAAAGGGCGACTTTTCTGGCATTTTCCATCATAAGCTCATTGGGCTTGCCTGTAAATTCCTTATGCTTCTCCGGATTGGTATGCTTAATATCCATCAGATACGTATCCAGGTAAGGAAGGATCATCTCAATACGTTCCCAGGGTGCACATGCCATACTCTCAATGGCAGTGTTGATTCCCCGCTCCTTCGCCGCACGAAGAAGATCGCGGGAAAACTCCGGCTGGCAAAGGCACTCTCCTCCGGAAAGGGTCATCCCCCCACCGGAACGGTAGTAGTAAGCTCTGTCCTTTTCCACCAGATCGATCATTTCCCGGACTGTCACATCCCTGCCTACCGTTTTTTCTTCGCCCATCATTTTCATGGTCTGGATCCGGTACTCCTGAGATTCCGGATTACAACACCAGCGGCACCGCAGGACACAACCCTTCAGAAAGACAATGGTGCGTATCCCAGGACCATCGTGAATGGAATACCTCTGGACATCAAAAATCCTTCCGGTTCTGTCTAAATAATCCATACTCTCCTCCTGTACCCACTACGGTATTTTGCAGGGCGCCAATTTCCATACATCAGAAGCCCTGCTCTGTACGCCGGATGATATCATCCTGCAGAGAACGTGACAACGTGGTAAACAGAGCGCTGTAACCTGCCACGCGCACTACCAGATGCTTATAATTCTCCGGATGGGCCTGGGCATCAAGAAGCGTTTCTCTATTTACAACATTAAACTGAACGTGCATACCCTTCTGATCAAAATAGGAGCGGATCAGCGCCACGAATTTCTCCAGTCCCTCTCTTCCCGCAAGTGCAGAAGGATGGAATTTCTGGTTAAACAGAGTTCCATTGGATACGATAAAGTGATCCAGACGGGATACGGAGGTAGCTGCCGCAGTGGGCCCGTTTACGTCCTTTCCTGCTGACGGGGAAACACCGTCTGCCACAGGCGTATGAGCATATCTGCCGTCCGGTGTAGCGCCAGTCTGTGCGCCCAGCGGAACATTTGCAGATACAGGATACAATCCGGCCTGGAACATGCCGCCTCGCGGATTCTTAAAGTTCTCCATAGGTCTGGTATATGTATATGCCACTTCTCTGGCAAAATAGTCAACCTCCGGAATGTCATTTCCGAATTTCGGCACTTCCTCGATAAGGTCATGGATTTCTTTGTATCTTGCCATCTTATCAGCAGAAGGGGCGATTCCCACAACAGAGCCTGCAACAGCCGCTGCAGTCTCTTCATTCACAGTTTTACCTGCATTCTGCATCTCTTTCAGGATTCCGGCAGTCAGCTCCTGTATGGATTGCTGGTCAAGCCCTTTGCCGAAGTTCCAGATCAGGGCTTCCTTCAGTTCCTCCATTGTGAACTTTTTCTCCTCATATACCAGCTTGCGGATGGCAAAGAGAGAATCTGCCATATTTGCAATTCCAAAGCCCTGGGGTCCGGTAAAGTTATATACCGCGCCGCCTTCCTGCACGGACTTGCCCTCCTTCAGGCAGTCATCCACCATGGAAGAAAGGAATGGCAGCGGACATCTTTCCATATGAGCCACGTCAATGGCATTATCTGCATTTACTAAAAGGGAAATACAGTATTCCATCTGCTTTTTGTAAGCGTCAAAGAACTCCTCAAAGGTTTTCATCTGTGTGACATTCCCGGTAGGAATTCCCACCATCTCGCCCTGATCCTTTCCGTTTCCGAATACAAGCTCCAGCGGACGGCACATATTAAAGAATGCGGCGTCATGCCAGCCTTCGGTCTTTCCCGGCGTCTGAGGTTCCACGCAGCCAATAATGTTATACTCTCTGGCATCTGCCAGTGTCAGTCCCCGGTTTTGCAGGGATGGGATGATCACTTCATCGTTATAGTATGCCGGAAGTCCGATACCTGTTCTGGTCAGCTCAGCCGCTTTGATCAAAAGCTCATGAGGGGAACCGTTCCATACACGGATGGACAAGGACGGCTGCGGCAAATGCACGTGCATGGATGCCTGGATACACATAAAGGAAAGGTCGTTTGTCACATCCTCACCGTCTTTATTCTGTCCGCCCACGATCAGGTTCTGGAACAGGCTGTAGCCTGCAAAGCCTTCTGCGGAAGCAGCATCACGGCATTTATTCAAATCATTTAATTTTACCCAGATACAATCCATCAGCTCTTGGGCAAATTCCCTGGTGATGGCACCCTTCTCTCTGTCCTTTTTATAATAAGGATACATATACTGGTCGAATCGTCCCGGTGAGATAGAGTGGCCGCTGGACTCAACCTGAAGGAGCTGCTGCACAAACCAGAAGGACTGGCACGCCTCATAGAAGTTGGAGGCCCCTTTCGCCGGAACGCGGCTGCAGTTCCGGGCAATTGTCAAAAGCTCCTCTTTTCTCGCAGGATCCGTACACTGGGATGCCATATGCTCCGCAAGCCGTACATATCTCTGTGCGTATTCGATCACAGCCTGACAGCTTAAAATGACAGCTTCCAGAAAATGGGATTTCCTCGCATAATCTCCGTCTCCCAGGCGGCATCCTTCAAGCTCTTTGCGGGCTTTTTCCATAATGCCCTCAAAGCCGATTTCCAAAACCTCCCAGTATTTCACCGTTACATGGCCTACACCGTTATAGAAATAATTTCCAGGTGTAAAAATATTGTGTTCAATGGCACGGATGGCTTCCGGTGCCATATAAGAGGTGGCAAGCTCACTGGTGGTCTTGCCTTTCCAGTATTTGTGAACTTCTTTTAAGTCTGCCTTCGTTTCCTCGGAAATGTAGAAGGGGTCCGCAGTTCTGGATGCGACCGTATCCAGCTCTCCCTCCAGCCATTCATAAGAAAACTCCGGGTATGTCTGACATCCCCTGGGAGCAATGGTGGTGCTGCCCACGATCAGCTCCTCATCACGTATGATGATAGGAATGTTCCGCAAAATATGGGCAAACGCCTTTGCTCTGCGGGTGATAATGGGTTCCCCCTCCGTTTCTCTGTAGGACTCCGTAATAAGCTTCGCTCTGGCAGATTCGATTTCCGGCATTTTCTCAAACAGATTGTCCACCAGTCTGGATATTCTGGGGGCTTTGGGGATATCGCTTGTATTGTATTTTTCCATGATTCTCCTTTCCCATGGAAGGCTCTTTCTCACAGAAGACAGCCGTTGCTCCGCGTTTCCAAAGACGTTTCCAGTTCACAGCCCCATGATTTCATATAAATACATTATACTCTATAGCAACATTGATGTCAACAAAACCCAACATGTTTTTTCTGTTTTTATGTTGTTTTTCTGTGGATTTCATTGTGGTTTTTGTTTGTTTTTTTATTTTTGCCTAAAAAAAAGGGCTGTCGCACTTGCTAATTTAAACTATATCTAAATTAGCAGGGCGGCGCCCCTATGGTACTTCTTATAAATATTTTCTCACATTTACCTGGTTTCCCAGTATGTCAATGGCAATGTCCGCCGCAGTGCTTGCAGTCTCCGCCGCACTGGATGGATTTTCCGTTCTTTTTATCCCGGACCATGCTTCTGATCACCAGGCCTACTATTCCAACTAATACGATTCCAACAATTGCTGTTCCCATAATATACTCCTTTCACTGCCTTCCGGCAGATACCTTCTTTGCTCTTCCCGTCCGCATACCAGAAAGCCTGCTGACAAAGGTCAATGTACTTTCTTGATGTTAGTATATTCTAACGCATATTAGTTGTCAATAGTTTTATGTTCACGATCAGTCTAAATATGTTCCTACAGGAGTATTGTTATACTGTTTGATGATCTCCATCATAACAGAACCGTCTTCCAGTTTGTTTTCAGAGATAATACGATGCTGGACTTTATTTCTTTCCAACTGTTCCTTATATCTTCTAACTTCTTCATCTACCATTCTCACAGCAAATTCCTGCTCTGCGCCTTCTTTCAGCATAAAATGGAGAGTCTGTCTGATACATGCCGCCTTAACTCGTTTCATAATTGCAACCACCCTTTTCTTAATATTCAATATTGCAGGTCTCATTATCAGATATATCTGAATTATTTTTCCTGTTATCTTATTTTATCAGTTTTTGTTTATTTTCATAATAAAAAATTGGTGGTTTTTATAAAATTCGGCACTTTGTCAAAAATATATCCAGCATTCTTTTGTGCAATTTTTCCACACACTCTCTGCCATCACACCCTCAGTTTCATCTCACCATCGCGGATATATCCCATATTTTTCATCCCTTTGTAGATTACATAGGACAGTATCCCCGGGAGGAGAAAATGGAATACCAGGATCTTGATCAGAACCAGCGTTGGCTCCTCCGTGGCTGCCATCGTCTGATATGTCATGATCTGGCCCACCAGCCCTGACGTTCCCATTCCGGCGCCAGTAGGATTGTTGGTCATATGGAATACTCCGGTGATCGCGATCGGTCCCAGAATGGCGGATGCCAATGTAGGCGGTACCCAGATCAGCGGTCGCCTTACAATATTTGGAATCTGCAGCATAGACGTACCCACGCCCTGTGCAAACAGGCCGCCCACTCCGTTGTCCTTAAAACTGGTCACCGCGAAACCTATCATCTGGCAGGAACAGCCAATGGTAGCCGCTCCTGCAGCCACTCCATTCAGCCCCAGGATAATCCCCAATGCTGCGGAGCTGATCGGCAGCGTCAAAGCCATGCCCATCAGAACGGACACGACAATACCCATGAGAATAGGCTGCTGCTCGGTTCCCCAGTTGATCAGGTTTCCGATCCAAGCCATAAAGTCAGAGATGGAAGGCCCTATGAGCATACCCACTGCTCCGCCGGAGAGAATGGTCACAGCCGGAGTGATCAAAAGGTCTACCTTTGTTTTTCCGGCTACCAGACGCCCGACCACGATTCCCACATAGGCGGCAATGAAAGCTCCCAGTGGCTCACCAGGACCTGACAGAAGGATCGCTCCCTGCTCCGTGAAAAAGGTTCCTGCGATCAGATTGCTGGCATAAGCTCCGATCATGCCTGCTGCCCCTGCTGACAAAAGAACGTATGTAGATTCCTTGAATTTATAAGCCACACCGATGCCGATGCCCGCTCCCGTCAACCTCTGGGCAATGACTGCAAAGGCGCTTAAGTAACCGCCGTAGGTTCCGCCTATCAGATCCCCTATCTGTTTCAGGATCGTACCGATGATCAGCGTGGAAAAAAGTCCCAGCGCCATACCGCTTAAGCCGTCAATAAAAATATCCGACAGTATCTTTTTGATCTTTTTCATTTTTCTTCTCCTCTTTTTTCTTCCCGGCTTTCCCGCCGTTTCGTCAATACATTTCCAGAGCTTTTCTTCCCAGAAAAAGATAAACCCTTGTTCCCTTTCCCGGCTCCGACTCCATAGAAATTTCATGTCCCAGTTTTTTCATAATCTTTGCTGACAAATACAATCCAATTCCGGTGGATCTGCCTTCCTCCCTGCCGTTATATCCGGTAAAGCCTTTTTCAAATACTCTGGGCAGGTCTTCCTTTCTCACACCAATTCCCGTATCCTCTATCACCAGTGTATGGGGACGGTTGTCTTCCATGTAAATCCTGATCTTTCCTTCCCGGGTATACTTCAGGGAATTGGAAAGAACCTGACCGATGACAAAGCCCAGCCACTTGGAGTCTGTAAGAACGATCTCCTCTGTGCCATCGTATTCCAGCGCAAGCTTTTTCCCAACAAATATCCTGGCAAATTTATGGATCTGTTCCCGGATGATCCCGTCAAGGCTGTATCGTCTAAATTCCATATCAGAGGATATATCTTCCGTCCGCAGATAACCCAGGACCATCTCCACATACTGCTCAATCTTGAACAGTTCCCCCAGCACTTCCTGAGTGCCGCCTGCATCCGCAGTCAGAAGCAGTCTCGCCGCCGCGATAGGTGTCTTGATCTGGTGGACCCACATGGTATAATAGTCTGTCAGTTGGGTAAAAAAGATACTCTTGCTGTTTTCCAGCCTTTTGCGCTCCCCGTCCAGTTCACGCAGCATCTCCTGGTAAAGCTCCTCATTTCCGTTGGCGGGCGGCGAAAGCTTCGAGAGATTCACCTGCGTATTCTCTTTTATATATAGAAGATTTTCTTTCTTTACCATATAAGCGTGATGTCCCAGGACAAGTGCTATGGCTCCCAGCACTGCGCACACAGCAGTTCCGTAAATCAACGGCTCCAAAGGTATGTCGTAAAGAAAAAGCACCGTTCCAAACACAACGACACAGATCAGGCAAAAAAGCAGCACTTTTCGTATTTTCTGCAAATACTCTATCCAGCCCTTCATACCAGCACCTCACACCATATACCCCAGACCTTTTTTGGTCACAATAAAATCCTTCAATCCTGCGCTTTCCAGCTTTTTGCGAAGGCGTGTTATATTAACGGTCAGAGTATTGTCATCCACAAAGCTGTCGCTCTCCCACAGCTTTGTCATAATGGCATCCCTTGAGACAACCATTCCTCTGTGTTCGAACAGGATCTGGAGGATTTTCATTTCGTTTTTTGTAAGGTCCAGGGCCTCCCCATCTACGGACAGGGTCCCGTTTCCCAGATTCAGCACCGCTCCGCCATGCTCCAGCAGATTTGCGGAGGCTGCAAAGGAATATGTCCGCCTGATGACCGCCTGCACCTTTGCCGTAAGCACATCCATGTCAAAAGGCTTTGCAATAAAATCGTCTGCTCCCCGGCTCATCGCCATGACCATGTTCATATTGTCTGCAGCAGACGAAATAAATAAAATAGGAACCTGTGAAATCCTCCTGATCTCATCGCACCAGTGAAATCCGTTGTAAAAAGGCAGCTTCAGGTCCAGAAGGACAAGCTGTGGCTCCCTGCGGATAAATTCCTGAAGAACATGCTCAAAATCCGTGACACAGAACACTTCATAGCCCCAGGACTCCAGATGCTTTTTCATAATTCCGGCAATGATATCCTCGTCTTCCACGATTAAAATCCGATACATATACACCTCCTGGTTCTTTACGCAAACAAGGAAGTCCGGTTTATGAACTTCCTGATACGTCTTTCCGCATATTATATCACCATTTTTCTTCAATGGAAACTCAAAAATCACCTGCTGTTACCGCCGTTTAAAAACAAACGCTACGATCAGCCCCAATAAAAGAATCGCCGCGGAAATGCTGACCAAAATCCAGCTTTGCGTATTGTTTGCCGCGAAGTCGTTCGTGCCGCCATTCATATCCGGCATCTTTCCTTGCTCAAAGCTTTCTCCGGCTTCCCCATCCGGCCTTTGCAGCGATTCACCCGCTGCTTCCGGAGCGGTGCCTTCCATTTTTTCTGTGATTCCCATGCTGCCCATTGCGGAGATTTCCATATCTCCGGCATCCACCAGTGAGGCGCCGTCTGCTGACTGTCCGTCAGAGGTGGAGGGAATCGAACCATCCAACTGACCCCTGATGCTTTCCGCCCGAAGTATACAGAATTCCTTCAGTGTGGCGATGCCCGCCTCAAATTCTTCATATGTACAGAATTTCGAGGGATCTTTTTCCACATATGGAGCTATCATCTCCCGCACAGAGTCCATCATACCTTCAAAATAGCCGCTTTCAAAATATTCTGCAATAAACTCCGAAAAATACTGGTGATACAGCTCCGTATATTCTTCGCTTGCAAAGATCCAGGCAAGCATGGGTCTTGAATCCACCGTTCCGCCGGATACCGGGGAAGCGATTGGATAGTTTACAAGGCCGGCCGCGTCCGTGTTGGACTGGAAGCCGCCGAATGCAAGGTTGTAATCCCAGGGAATCATGGATAACTGACCGTCTTCCTCGTACAGATAATAATTATGGATCATGGAACCTGTGTAACTGTCAAAATTCACCACAAAGTTATGTACTACGAAGTAACGGATCACCTCTTCAATGTTTACGACTTCCTCAATGTCTTCATTCTCATTAAGCTTTTTCAACGAGGCGATCAGACGGTCCTTGTCACTGTCACTGATATCGGTCTTTGCGTTCTCAAATATGTTGGAATAGCTGTCATAGTCATCATCTGTATAGACAAGAGTCACGTCATCGCTTCCCATGGCTCCATTCATATCCTTGCCCATGTCTTTTCCTGCAGCTCCGTCCATGTCCTTACCCATACCTTTTCCCGCAGCTCCGTCCGCTTCCCCGCCCATTCCATCAGGCGCATTCTGCTGTCCGGACCCTGTTCCAAAACCGGGCATCTTCTCTCCGCCAAACTGTCCCTCATTTTCCCGGGGCATACCGCCGCCCTCATTAAAGCCCCCGCCAATGCCACGGCCTCCGCCCATATCTGAGCTGTCCGGTTTATACAGTTCTCCATAATCAGTGCCGTAATTCCGCTTCAGGAACGCCTCCTCTATGCTTTCCACCGCAAGATACAGCCCCCAGTCCTCCCCGTTCACAGTAATGTAGGCATAGCTGCAAAGAGGCGCATCCACTCCGAAATATCCCATCATCTGATAAGTCAGATAATCTTTCATATAAGTGTTGTCCTGAATAATATTGTTCAGGCAAAATTTATCAAGTCCGTAATAGTTTTTTGTACTGTCGTAATGATCAAATTCAACCTTAAAGCTGTAACGGTTATTCCCGTACGTCTGTACCTGGGACAGAGAAGTATTCCCTTTTGCGCGGATCGCCACATTTTTATATGCTTCATTGTCAATAATTACCGTACAGTTCACATACTCCTCATCCGTACAGTTCTCAATAAAAGAATCCCAGTCATCCATCTCAATATCAATAGTATGTACGACAGACGTATCAAACAGCTTTAATTCATAACCCATGACGGTGCTGACCGTCTGAATCCCAAATGCTTCTCCATTTACGAATACAGCCGTCAAAATCAATACCAGAACAAGGACAACACAGCAAATCCTGTCAATATGCTTATGTGTTGACATCCGTATTCCTCCTTATCCCATATAATCGCCGTTGTAGCTGACTAAAACAGCGCTTTTGATTCCTTCCATATCAGATAACTCATTGATAAAATCCGTATTGTCATCTTTCAGACGCACTTCCATGTTTAACTCCACAGAACCCTTTTGCGCCGTTTTGCTCTTTACCACACACCGCTTCACCTGCTGGTTCAGAAATTCCTTTGCCCGTTTCTCACTGTCCTGGTCTACACAGCTAATAACCAGAATATAAGGGTTCACATGAGTCTTTTTATTCACAAACACAAGAAGCACCACTCCGATGATCACACTGCCCATAACAGCCAGCGGAATCATCCCGGCAGCCAGCACGATACCATCCGCTATCGCCCAAAACAAAAAGGCAATATCCAGCGGCTCCTTAATGGCAGTACGGAAACGCACGATAGATAACGCACCTACCATACCAAGGGAAAGAACCACATTCGACGTTACTGCAAGGATTACAAGGGTGGTGATCATCGTAAGGGCGATCAGAGTCACCCCAAAGCTGGACGAGTACATAACGCCGGAAAAGGTTTTCTTATAAACCATAAAAATAAATAACCCAAGCCCAAACGCAAACACCAGCGCCAACAACATGTCCAGAACACTGACGCTTGTCACATTCTCCAGAAAATTTGATTTAAAAATATCATTAAAAGTCATGATCCTATTCTCCTTTGTTCTTTATTCCCGCCAGCAACGAGCCAAGCAGACGTGCCTGCATGTCCATTTAACTTCATATCAGCCGTAAATACGGCATGCGGCATATTTTGAAAATGCGCTGCTGCGCCGCCCGTCAAGCTGCACAGCATCCCGGATGATATCAGGAAGATATTCATCCCATTTTACCTCAAGTATAGCCGGAGCGTCTCCCGCAGGAATCATCACGCATTCCGTATCCAGAAAATCCGTACACCGAAGCCCGGTCCTGATCTTGTAATCCATTGTGACCCTCACATTCCCCGGCGCATATACAAACGGCTCCCGTGTATAATCCACAATGGTTTTGGGTCTTAACCCCTGCGCCATCATTTTAGAATACAGCTCCTGCACCAGAGGTCTGCCGCTTCCCATCATCCAGCTATAATCTCCATCCGCAATTGCCTGCGCCTCCTCTTTAGAAAGAACTGCGCTTGCTTTATTTCCCAGACCGCCCACCTTACTTTTCTTTTCCAGGTGAATCATCGAAGTATCACGGTTATAATAACGGATGCGGAACTTTTCCCTGATGTTGACCCCATCCAGCTTTTCCCTCAATGCCTTATCGGACAGAGAGTCAAAATACAGGCTTCTGATCTCATATTTTCCATCAACGGCGTGTTCATCTGTCCGTGCAATCGCATTCAGACGGTGCCGCAGCGTAATGATGTCAGACTCACTGATCTCATGCTTCCATTCATGGCGAAAAATCATCTCACTCCCCCTCTTTCTCTTTACACAGTGATTGGTATGGGAATCATTTTAGCTTTGCAACCTTAATTGAAACTAAAAAAGATGACTTTACTTTTTTTAGATGATAAAATACAGGAAAACCGAAGACTTTTAATTCCAGTTAATGTCTGGGGCGTATTATCATAATAAAGAAAAAGTATTGGAGGGATCTTATGCGATTACTACTGGCAGAAGACGAACGCTCTCTTTCAAGAGCCATCATTGCCATTCTGCAAAAAAACAATTACTCTGCGGATGCCGTCTATAACGGCAAAGAAGCGTTAGAATATCTGGAAACCGGAAATTACGACGGTGTGATCTTAGACATTATGATGCCGAAAATGGACGGCATTACCGTTCTGAAAAAGCTGCGGGAAAAAGGAAATCTTGTTCCTGTCCTCATGCTCACGGCAAAATCCGAAATAAATGACAAGGTACTGGGCCTTGACAGCGGCGCCAATGACTATCTGACCAAGCCTTTCAACACAAAGGAACTGCTGGCACGTATCCGCGCCATGACCCGCAGCCAGACTACCCAGACCACTTCCCAACTGCGTGTGGGCAATATCACCCTGGACCGTGCCACCTTTGAAATGTCCTCCCCTTCAGGCAGCTTCCGACTGGCAAACAGAGAATTTCAAATGCTGGAATTACTGATGGCAAATCCCGGACATCTCATCTCCGCAGAACGGTTCATGGAGAAAATATGGGGCTACGACAGTGATGCGGAGATCAATGTGGTGTGGGTCTATATCTCCTATCTGCGAAAAAAGCTGACAGCCCTCCATGCAGATATTCATATCAAAGCTACACGAAATGCCGGATACTCCCTGGAGGATATCCGATAAGGGAGGATATACATGATCAAAAAGCTTCGTATGAAATTTATTGCCCTGACGATGTTTTCCCTTTTGATGGTGCTGCTGGTCATCATCGGCACTATCAATCTGCTGAACTACAAAAGAATTGTGGAAAATGCCGATTCCGTCCTTGCCATCCTCAGTGAAAACAACGGCATCTTTCCAAAGATGAATAATGACCGGCGAAATGACGGTTTCAATCCCATGTCGCCAGAGCTGCCCTATGAAACCAGATACTTTTCCGTTTTAATAGACAGTACCGGAAAAATTCTGGCAGCCGATATGGGGCAGATCGCCGCCGTAAATAAGGATACCGCAGTTGAATACGCCCGGAACGTTTTTGACCTGAACAGGCAGAAGGGATTTATGGGAAACTACCGCTTTATCCAAAAGGCTTCCGGTGACAACACACGAATCATTTTCATGGACTGCGGAAGAAACCTCACTACCTTCCGTACCTTCCTGTGGATAAGCTGCGCTATTTCTGCCCTGGGATTGCTTGCGGTCTTCTGCATGGTGGCCCTTCTGTCCAAAAGTATCGTCAAGCCCTTTTCCGAGAGCTATGAGAAACAGAAGCGCTTTATCACGGATGCCGGACACGAGATCAAAACCCCGCTTACCATCATCGATGCGGATGCGGATGTTCTGAAATTGGATATTGGAGAAAATGAATGGCTCCAGGACATTCAGAAGCAGACCCAGCGTCTGGCTGAGCTGACAAACAGCCTTGTCTGCCTTTCCAGAATGGAGGAGGATCAGAACCAGTTCCAAATGATCGGCTTTCCTTTTTCCGATGTGGTCAGCGAAACCAGCCAGTCCTTTCAGGCTCTTGCCAAAAGCCAGAATAAGACCTTCAACAGCCGCATCCAGCCCATGCTCTCCCTGCATGGCGACGAAAAAGCCATCAGTCAGCTAATATCCATCCTTCTGGACAATGCACTGAAATATTCCAGCGAAAACGGCGACATCTCCCTCTCCCTGGAAAAGCATAATAAAAACATCCGACTTTCCGTATATAACACCACAGAGTTCATCTCGCAGGAGAACCTGAAATACCTGTTTGACCGTTTTTACCGCACAGACCCCTCCCGTAATTCCGGGACAGGCGGCTATGGAATCGGCCTTTCTATTGCCAAAACCATTGTCACTGCCCACAAAGGAAAGATCACTGCATCCACCCAGGATGAACATTCCCTGACCATCACAGTGACATTTCCATTTTCACAAGCAAAAACCTTTTGAGGTGGTGACCTTTTGAAGGAATATTTTTAAGCTTACATCCTTTCTTTGTGATATAATAGCTATTAGTACTTAGAAGTATATATTATATCCAGGAGGTTTCCCCATGATCATTGATTCCCACACTCATATATTTCCTGACAAAGTAGCTGCCAAGGCGCTCCCCAAGCTTGCCTCGGTGATTCAACTGACTCCCAGCATGGATGGAACCATTGATGGGCTTCGCGGTTCCATGGAAGACGCAGGCATTGATGTGAGTGTCGTCCTGCCTACTGTCACAGACCCCCATCAGTTTGACTCCATCCTCCGCTTTGCCTCCTTTATCAATGAAAATTTTAGCCAAGGTGACGGGCCAAGGCTGATCTCTTATGCAGGCATTCACCCGGAGTCCGATAATTACAAAGAGCAGCTTACCCTTTTTGCCCGCGAAGGCTTCAAGGGCATTAAGCTGCACCCCAACTATCAGGCTGTCTATTTTGATGATATCCGCTATATGCGTATACTCGATAAAGCGTCTGAGCTGGGGCTTGCGGCAGTTACACATACAGGAGCTGACCCCTATACCCCAAACCAGTTTTTCTGCTCTCCGGATATGATCCTTCATGTTCTGGATCAAGTAGCGCCGGAAAAGCTGATCCTTGCTCATCTGGGCAGCAACGAAAATTATGACGAAGCGGAGAAGAAGCTCTGCGGAAGAAATGTATATCTGGACACCGCTTATTCCCTGATGCACATGCCCGAGGATCAGCTTGTCCGCATGATTCGCCTCCATGGCGCTGACAGGATCCTCTTCGGAACCGACACGCCCTGGACCTCCCAGAAGGAATGCGTAAAAAAAGTACAGAACCTCCCCGGACTTTCTGAAAAAGAAAAGCAGCAGATTCTCTGTGAGAATGCGCAATCAATCCTGGGATTATAGGGACCATCTGCTATACTTAAAAAGCCCCTCCCGGTCACCGGAGCATATCAACTTCCGGCGTCCCAGGAGGGGCCTTATTATTTTATTCTTCTTTATCCGGAAGCGCTACCTTCCGTTTTACCTGCACCTCTTCATCGTAGCAGGAGAAAATCTTATCAACCTTTTTCTGCTCCATCTTCGGTGTCAGAAGGCTGACAACCGGAACTACCACAAGCCCGGCTACCATAGCAACAGCGCCTGCATTGATAGGGGAAGCGATGAATTTAATAAACATATTTGCGACTGTAATTCCTACGCCCACGATAAAGCTTGCCCAGACAGCCAGCTTCGTAGTTCCCTTCCAGAACAGGCCGTACAAAAACGGTGCCAGGAAAGCTCCCGCCAGTGCGCCCCAGGAAATTCCCATAAGCTGGGCGATAAAGGTAGGCGGATTCAGGGCCAGGATAACGGAGATGGCAATAAAGAACACGATCAGGACTCTCATGACCAGAAGCTGTTTTTTATCGCTTAAATCCTTCACCACATTTCCCTTGATAAAATCCAGTGTCAGCGTGGAACTGGAGGTCAGCACCAGAGAGGATAGGGTTGACATGGATGCGGAAAGCACCAGGATCACCACAATACCGATCAGGATGTCAGGCAAAGTGGAAAGCATGGACGGAATAATACCATCGTATATAATGCTGCCGTCTGCCTTATAAATATCCGGGTTGTCAAAAAGCCTTCCGAAACCGCCCAGGAAATAGCAGCCGCCGGAAATGATCACTGCAAAAAATGTAGAGATCACAGTACCTGTCTTTACTGCCTTTTCACTCTTAATGGTATAGAATTTATGTACCATCTGGGGCAGTCCCCAGGTTCCTAATGATGTCAGGATAATAACTCCAAGAAGGTTCACCGGATCCGGTCCAAAGAATGAAGTGAACGCTCCCGGCTGTCCCATGGTTACCGGAATATCGCTTGGGATTTCAGCAAGCTTCCCGACAGCCTCCATAAATCCGCCCTGTCCGTTTAAAACAGCCAGGATAACTGCAATAATACCAAAGATCATGATAATACCCTGGATAAAATCATTGATGGCAGTTGCCATATAGCCGCCCAGGATTACATAAACACCTGTCAGGGTTGCCATAAGGATAACGCAGACTGTATAGGGAATATCAAAGGACATTCCGAAGAGTCTGGAAAGCCCGTTATACAGGGATGCCGTATAAGGGATCAGAAAAATAAATACGATTGCAGATGCCGCGATCCGCAGCGCATTGCTGTCAAAACGCTTTCCAAAAAAATCCGGCATAGTTGCCGCAGAAAGATGATGGGTCATGATTCTGGTTCTTCTGCCAAGCACCACCCAGGCAAGAAGGCTTCCCAAAAATGCGTTTCCCAGTCCGATCCAGGTGGAGGACAGTCCGTATTTCCATCCGAATTGCCCCGCATACCCCACAAATACAACCGCCGAGAAATACGAGGTTCCATATGCAAAAGCGGTAAGCCATGGACCCACATTTCTGCCGCCAAGTACAAAGTCATTTACGTTTGATGCATGCTTCCGGGATGCAACGCCTACACCGATCATAATCCCGAAAAACACCAGCAGCATAATCAGTTTTACTAGCATGATAAAACTCCTCCCTCATTCTGTCAAAAGCCTTGCTTTTACGCGTTGAAGCGTAACGCTTTTAACTATTAAAATATAAGTGCAAACAGTATATCATTTGTTCGATTCCCCCGTCAATACTTTTCTTCTATTCTTTTGTGCATTTTTTGCAAAAATAGCTCCTACGCTCCCAAAATTATGTTGACATTTTTACATAAATTCGATATGATAGCTTCATCGAGTCGGCGCGTTAAAGCGCGAATTTTTTATCTATAGAGAGAATTAAGGAAGGAGATTCCAATGCCTATTACAGAAATTTTGGAAAAAAACTGCCGTCTTTACGGAGATGATGTCTGTCTGGTAGAGATTAACCCTGAGATGCCGGAGACAAGACGTGTTACATGGAAGGAATTTGAATTGATCGAGCCGGAGCGCGCTCCCTACTACCGCAGGGAGATCACCTGGAACGTATTTAATGAAAAGGCCAATCGCTTTGCCAACCTGCTTTTGGAACGTGGGGTAAAAAAAGGAGATAAGGTTGCCATCCTGCTGATGAACTGTCTGGAATGGCTTCCTATTTATTTTGGAATACTAAAGACAGGGGCTTTGGCTGTGCCCTTGAATTTTCGCTACTCCGCAGAGGAGATCCAGTACTGCCTTGATCTGTCAGAGGCTGATATCCTGATCTTCGGCCCGGAATTTATCGGACGTGTGGAGGAAATTGCGGATGAGATCGGCAAGCACCGCCTGCTTTACTATGTGGGCGATGGATGCCCGGGCTTTGCAGAGGACTATACCACCCATGCAGCCAACTGCTCCAGCCAGTCTCCAAAGATCAACATTACGGACGATGATTTTGCAGCAATTTATTTTTCCTCGGGAACAACTGGTTTTCCCAAGGCTATTTTACATAAGCACCGTTCTCTGATGCACTCCGCCCAGGTAGAGCAGAATCATCACGGGCAGACCAGGGATGACATTTTCCTGTGCATTCCGCCTCTGTACCACACAGGAGCCAAAATGCACTGGTTCGGAAGCCTTCTCTCCGGCAGCAAGGCGGTCCTTTTAAAGGGTACCAATCCGGAGTCGATCCTACGTGCTGTTTCCGAAGAGAAATGTACTATCGTATGGCTGCTGGTGCCATGGGCTCAGGATCTCCTTCTGACACTGGATTCCGGCGAGCTGAAGCTTTCTGACTATCATCTTGACCAGTGGCGCCTTATGCACATCGGTGCACAGCCTGTTCCTCCAAGTCTGATCAAGCATTGGAAGGAATATTTTCCGCATCATCAGTATGATACGAACTATGGATTAAGCGAATCCATAGGACCTGGATGCGTTCATCTTGGGGTGGAGAATATCCATAAGGTCGGCGCTATCGGAAAGGCCGGATACGGCTGGGAAACCAAGATCATTGATGAACAGGGAAATCCTGTGAAACAGGGCGAAACGGGAGAGCTTGCCGTAAAAGGGCCTGGAGTTATGACCTGCTATTATAATGATCCGAAGGCTACCTCGGAGGTACTGCATGATGACTGGCTTTATACCGGGGACATGGCGATGGAGGATGAGGATGGGTTTATCTTTCTGGTTGACCGTAAAAAGGATGTTATTATCAGCGGTGGAGAGAACCTTTATCCTGTTCAGATTGAGGATTTCCTGCGCACTAATGATGCGATCCATGATGTGGCGGTGATCGGGCTTCCGGATAAACGGCTGGGCGAGATCGCGGCGGCGATTATTTCCATTAAGCCGGGATATGACTGTTCGGAGGAGGATATTAATCTTTTCTGCAAAAAGCTTCCGCGTTATAAGCGTCCCAGGAAGATTATTTTTGCGGATGTGCCGAGAAATCCTACGGGGAAGATTGAGAAGCCGAAGCTGCGCGAAATGTATGGGGCGGCTCATCTGGTGGCGGAACAGAATCGGGGGTAAGAGGATGCGAGGGGGCAATCTCGGAGTTGCGAAGGCCGACTGCCCCCTCGCATTCCCCCTGTTGGCCCCGCCTCGCTGAACGTGAGATTATTTCCGTAGGATGCAGGATTTGTATTTACAGCCGGTTTTGGTGGCGGCACACCCGCCTAGGGCGGTTTCGCGGAGTTCGGGGGGCATGGAGCGGCCTACTTTGTACATGGCTTCTGACATTTCGGTGAAGGGGATGACGGCTTTGATGTTGCTCAGGGCCATTTCTGCGCAGATTAGGGCATTGGAGACGCCCAGGGCGTTTCGGCTTTGGCAGGGGGCTTCTACCAGGCCTGCAATGGGGTCGCAGGCAAGGCCAAGGAGGTTGCTGAGTGCGATGGAGGCGGCATCCAGACATTGTTCGTTGGTTCCGCCCATCATGGAAACTGCCATGGCGGATGCCATTGCCGATGCGGAGCCGATTTCTGCCTGACAGCCTGCTTCCGCGCCGGATACGGAGGCATTACGCATCAGCAGATAGCCTACTGCTCCTGCTGTGAATAAGCCGTCCAGCAGTGTTTTTTCTTCCAGGGCATACTCTTCCTGCAGAGCGAAGAGGACGCCTGGGATGACTCCTGATGATCCGGCTGTGGGGGCTGCCACGATGACACCCATGGAGGCGTTTACCTCTAATACAGATTGGGAATACATTACGGCCCGGGACAGTATATTTCCACATACGGATTTTTCTGTTTTCCTGCGGCGCTCCAGCTTCTTTGCTTCACCGCCGATCAGTCCGCCCATGGAACGGAACTGGTTTTCCAGTGGAGCATGTGCTGAGTCGTACATGATCTTTAAAGCCTTTTTCATCCGGCATTCCACAGTAATACGGTCTGTTTCTCCTTCTGTCACTTCTCGATATCTCATAATATCAGCAATGGATAACTTCTCTTTTTCACATAATAAAAGCAGCTCTTCTGCATTTCTAAAATCCATAATCCTACTCCTTTAACACAATGGTATCTCTGATATATTGATTCTTGTTAATGTCAGCCACAGCTTCGGCGGAAACAGGGTCGTCTGATTCAATGATGGTATAGGTTTCTCCGCCTTTTTCCCTGCGGAACAGCCGCAGAAAGGCAATGTTCACATGATGGCTGCTGAGTACGTCTGTGATGTGGGCAAGCACGCCCGGATAGTCGGTGTGCACCACAAGAAGAGAGCTGTATTCTCCCGTCAGCACCACATTTACGCCATTTATGCGGGTGATCCTGGCTTTTCCTCCGCCCAGGGATTCTCCCCGGACAGTCAGGCGGTAACCCAGCTCATCCTCCATCGCAATGTCCACCGTGTTAGGATGGCAGTCCGTTTCCTCGCGGTTGCAGGAAAAAGTAACGGCAAGTCCCTGTTTTTCCGCAATTTCCAGAGAATCCCGTATCTTGGGATTGTCAGTCTTAAATCCCAGTATCCCCCCTACCAGGGCGCGGTCTGTTCCATGTCCGCGGTAGGTTTCCGCAAAGGATTTATACAAAATAAAATCTGCCTTCACGATCCTGTGGTGCATCATTTTCCCGGCAAGGAGTGCGATCCGCACCGCGCCCGCCGTATGTGAACTGGAAGGGCCGATCATGTTCGGTCCGATCACATCGAAAACGCTGATAAATTCCATCTTTTTTTCTCATCCTTCCTGCCTCTTTTTTGAGAAGCAATCCTTGTTTTCCTTAGTATAACGCAAAACAGGAGATAAAAACAGAGAAAAGGGGAAAACCATAAAATTGATTTTCCCCTTCGCCTTTTACTGGCTTATAATTCTTTCTTTCACAGCCTCTACGCTGTATGCTTCCGTCAACTCCTTAAGAGCCTCCGGTGAAGCATCCTCACTGAAAACGCTGATCACCTGCATCAGATCATTGCAGCTATAAGCATTCTCATAGATTCCGGTCGTATACCCGTACAACTCCACAAATTTTTCTCTGCTTTCAGCAGTCCAGAAGCCCTGGTATAACTGAACAGCCTGTCCGTCCGGCGTATTTGCTTCCGGATGACCTGTCATGGCATTGTAAAGCATCGCAAATGCAGGGCCTGCCATAGAAGCATATTTCCCTTCTACATAGTCGATCTTTGGATTTCCGTAGGCATCCTCCGCCTTGATGGCCTCAAAGTTTGTCTCCGTAAAGCTGTCGATGGCGCCCACCATGATATTGGAATCCTGTTCCGCCTCTTTCTCAGAGATCACATCCAGATAGGTGCTGGCATGAAAAGCACTCATCAAAACATCATAGGTGCCGTTTTCAAAGGCAGCCTTCAGATTTTTTAATCCTTCCCCTTCTTCTGTATAATCAGGGCAAAGTGTTACGGTAACGGTTCCGTCTTCATTTTCCAGTGCCGTATTTTCCTCTGTGCGTGCCAGCTCCTCTGATGATTTTTCCAGCACAAGACCTGCCTTTTCTTCCAGAACATCCAGCATACCTTTTGTTCTGGCAGCGTGAAGTGCATTCCCCCTTGAAGCGCCGCCTGTCATGATGACAAAGGATTTTCCACCTTCCTCAATGAAGTGCTCCGCCATATTACATCCTGATTCATATACAAGATTCAGATTCGGTCCTACACTTCCCAGAAAGCTTGGACTGCCCTTTACTGCCTCATAATCCTCATCGCTTACAATATTGGAGCCCAGCACATATGGGATCTCATTCTCCTCGCATACCTGGACTGTGCTTTCCACATCCATTCCGCAGAATGATATGATCCCCTGCGCACCTGCTGTTTTCACAGCCTTAATAAACGTGTTTTCTTCCTCTGCGCTGCTGATCTGTCCGGAGAAATAAAATTTTACAGGAAATCCTTCCTCCAGATAATCCTTGTAGTAGTTCATAAACATTTTCATTTCCTGTGCTTCAGGATTATAAACTGCCACACCGATCTTATATATTTCAGTGCCGTCTTCCTGCTCGGCGGCAGAAGCGGGAACTGTCACAGACAACGTCAGAAGAGCCAGGAGAAGAGAACTGATCACTCTATTTCTTTTTCTTTTCATTCTGTTTTGCCTTTCTTACTTTTGTTCTGTTACATAGCAGCAGGCCACCTCATGACCTGGAGAAACCTCTTTTAAAACCTGCTTTTCCGTTTTGCATTTTTCCATACAGTGTTCACAGCGGTTCTGGAAGGGGCATCCTGTGGGTACATCCAGCGGACTTGGCGCCTCGCTTTCAATACTTTCGATTTTTTCGCTCTGATCCATATGAATGGAGAACTGTGCGCCCAAAAGAGCCTGGGTGTAAGGATGAAGGGAATGATGTGCCACATCCTCTCCCGGAAGCACCTCCACAATATGTCCAAGATACATGACCGCGATCTGGTGTGCAAAGGACTGGATCAACGCCAGGTCATGGCAAATAAAGATCATACTGATATTCTTCTCCTTCTGGAGACGTACCAGCAATTCGATCACCGACTCCTGTACGGAAACGTCCAGTGCGGACGTTGCTTCGTCGCAGACCAGGATCTCCGGCTCCAATGAAAGAGCCCTTGCTATGCTGACTCTCTGGCGCTGTCCGCCGCTCATATTATGAGGATAGCGGTACATAAAATCTGCCGGAAGCTCTACCATTTCCAAAAGCTCTTTCGCTTTGGCGGCTTTCTCGCTTCTTTTAATTCTTTTGTAATTCAAAAGCGGCTCTGTCAGAATATCTATGATTTTCATTTTAGGATTAAAAGACGCCAGCGGGTCCTGGAAAACCATCTGCATATTCTGGCGGTTTTCCCAGATTTCCTGCTTTGAAAATTTTGAGATATCCTTGTCATGATACAAAATCTCACCGCTAGTAGGCTTATCCAGGGAAATGACCATGCGGACAAAGGTTGATTTTCCGCATCCGCTCTCGCCCACGATTCCAAGGGTCTTTCCCTTATAAACGTTTAAATTGATGTCATTGCACGCATTCAGCGTTCTTCCGCCGGAAGCAGGGAACTGTTTTACAATATGATTTGCTTTCAGCACAATATCTGATTCATGAAACAAAACGCCTTCCCTCCATTTCCGGAACTGCCTGCAGCAGTTTCTTTGTATAGTCATCTGTAGGATGGTCCATAACCTCGTCGCGTGTTCCCTGATCCACCACTTTTCCGTGCTTCATTACGATCAGCTTATCTGCCATGTAGGCGGCTACACCCAGGTTATGGGTTACAATGATGATGCTTGTACCAAACGTATCGCGAAGCTCCATCATTTGGCGGACGATCTGCGCCTGTGTGGTCACATCCAACGCACTGGTAGGCTCATCCGCCAAAAGCAGCTCAGGATTAAAAGTCATAGCCAGCGCAATTCCCACTCTCTGGCGCATACCGCCGGAGAGCTGATGCGGAAAGCTTTTCATAATGTTTTCGGCATCCGGAAGACGCATTTTTTCCAGCATGGATACTGCCAGCTTCCATGCCTCATCCTTTGACATTTTGCTGTGCGTGCAGATATATTCCACATACTGGCTGCCGATTTTACGGATGGGATTCAGGGTTCCTCCGCAGTCCTGAAAGATCATGGACATTTTGCTGCCGCGGATTTTTCTCCACTCATCCTTTGAGTTGCCTAACAAGGATTTTCCCTGAAAGATGATATCGCCGGAAGTAACCTTGCCAGCCCCAGGCAAAGCGCCAAGGACTGCACGGATCACTGTAGTCTTTCCGCTTCCGCTTTCACCTACAACACTGATGATTTCTCCTTTCTTCATGGAAAGATTGAAGTGCTCAATGGTAGGTGCCTGTTTCCCGTATTGAACAGACAAATCTCTTATTTCCAGCATATCTTACTCCTTATTCTGCCAGTGCGATGTCCTTTGTCAGCCAGTAGTAATCCATCGGGTACATCTTAACGCCTGTTACCCGGTTATTTGAAAACAGATATGTTGTCTCATATCCAAAGAATACAGTTGCCGCGTCATCCATGATGTGCTGCTCGATCTGCATAACCAGTTCTTTTCTTTCCTCTGTGTCAAAGGTTGCTGCAAGCTCATCGAGAAGGGTATCTACCTCAGGATTGTTATAACCAGCAGTATTGTTTGCAGAAGTGCTGTACCAGTTCTCTCTTAAGTAGTTTTCCGGGTCACCTGTATTTGCAACAAGTACGTTCCAGATCAGAAGGTCATACTGTCCGGAGTCTCTCATATCCAGCAGAGTCTCATAGCTTACTGTGTTCAGTTTTACATTGATGCCGATGTTTTTCAGATCAGCCTGTGCTGCCTGTGCGTAAACACCAAGCTCTGCACGGCTTGTGTAGATTACGAAGTTCAATTCCAGTTTTTCTCCGTCAGGAGTCTCTACAAATCCGTCGCCGTCATTGTCTACATATCCTGCCTCTTCCAGAATAGCCATTGCACCTTCCGGATCGTAAGCATTCTCGTCCTCAAGCTCATCAAAGCCGAAGTCCAGTGTCGGAGGAACCGGTGCTTTTCCAGGTGTAGCGCCGCCTTCCAGCAGGTTTGCGCAGTATACCTCTTTGTTTAATCCGCGAAGCAGAGCCTGGCGAAGTGCAAGATCTCCAAGTGCTCCGTTCTGGTTCATGAACGCATAGGTAGAACGCAGGGACTGCAGCTCCTGGATCGTATACTGGTCATTTCCCTCAAACTCGATCAGATTTTCGGTTTTCAGATTATATGCGATGTCAATCTCGCCTGTCTGCAAAGCCATGGAACGTGTTGTCTGGTCATCGATACATTTCAGAGTTACACGGTCAAGGGGCACTTCGCCGTCCCAGTAATATTCATTTCTTACCACTACGCAGGCATCTGTAGGGCTGAAGGATTCCACTGCATAAGGTCCTGTACAGATCGGTCCGTTCATGGCAAAGGTGGAATCATCCACGCTGGTGTCCACGATCAGGAACAGCGGGTCTGCCAGGCTTCCTGCCATATTTGCGTTTGCTCTCTTCAGATGGAAGATCAGGTTCTGTCCGTCAATTTCCATGGTATCCAGGTCAAAAAACTCCGGAACACGGTCGCTCTTTTCGATAACACGCTCAATGGCAGATTTTACTGCGTCAACTGTCATATCGTTTCCATTAGAGAATTTTACGCCCTCACGGATCTTAAAGGTCCAGGTCAGTCCATCCTCGCTTCCTTCCCAGCTTTCTGCAAGGCATGGTGCGATATTTCCTTCCTCATCAAATTTTGTCAGACATTCGCCTACTGCGTAACGGGATACAACCCAGCTAAAATACTGCTCTGTTGGCTCCAGTGTATCGGCAAAGCTGGTAACACCGATGGTAATTTCTTTATCTTCTGCAAAAACGGGAACTGCTGTCATCATAGACACGCTCATTGCTGCTGCCAGAGAGATTCCCATAACTTTTCTCAGCCAATTTTTCTTCATGTTTTTCTCCTTTTTAATACTCCATTTCCGTTAACGGTTTCTATTCCTGTCTCGGGTCAAGCACATCACGGATGCTGTCGCCAAGCATATTAAATACAATGACTACGATAACAATAGCAATACCGGGATAGATCATCAGCCACGGTGCCTTTGCCATGTAGGTTCTTCCTTCATTCAGCATCAGACCCCATTCCGGTGTCGGCGCTGTAGCGCCAAATCCCAGGAAGGACAGAGATGCCAGCTCCAGCATCATAGTACCGATGTCTGCCGCTGCTGTTACGATCATCTGTGTGATCATATTTGGCAGAACGTGCTTCCACAGGATCTTGGAGGTTTTGGTTCCGTTTACAACCGCAGCCTCAATATAAAGGTTTTTCCTGACCTTCAGCACAAGGCTTCGGGACAGACGGGCATATTTTGTCCAGCTTACTGCAGAGATCGCGATTACTGCATTCACAATATTCGGTCCCAGCATACCGGCAATGGCAATGGCAAGTACAAGACCCGGGAAAGAGATCATCATATCTGCAATACGCATGATGACCGTGTCCACGATTCCTCCGAAGTATCCTGCCAGAACTCCCAGAAATGTTCCCACAACAAAGATCACTGCTACCAGGATCAATGTCATAACAAGTGATGTCCTTGTTCCAAAAATAACCCTTGATAAAATATCTCTGCCAAGCTTATCGGTTCCGCAGATATAGCCCCCTTCTCCCGGCGCTTTCAGCGAATCCAGCATCACTGCTTCATACGGGTCCTTTGGCGCGATCCAGGGTGCAAACACAGCAATACCCACGATCACCATCGCCAAGATAAAATAAAGGGTAAACTGTTTATTTTCTTTGAAAAATTTCAGCACTTTCAAATCAGCGTTCCTCCTTTAATCTTGGGTCCAGATAGCGATAGGACAAGTCAACCAGAAGGTTGATGCACATATACAAAATCGCGATCCATAATACATAGCCCTGTACCAGAGGATAATCTCTGCAGGAAATAGCTTTTACTGCCATACTTCCCATACCGGGCCAGTTGTAGATGATCTCTACCACTGCCGTACCGCCCAGAAGACTTCCCAGGGACAGACCAAGCAGGGTTACAATGGGAAGCATTACATTTGGAAGTACATGTTTCCACAAGATCACCGACTCCTTAATTCCTCTCATACGCGCACCGGTCACATAATCCTGACGCAGTTCCTCCAATACAGCACTTCTGACCTGCCGTGTATATTTTGCCGACATAGCAAGAGCAAGTGTTACAGAAGGAAGGATCATTGCCTTCAGATCCGTACTGCCGCCAGCTACATTTACCCATCGAAGCTGTACGCCGAATATGCTCAGCAGAATCAATCCAAGCCAGAAGCTGGGCACAGATACCCCGATAAAGGTCACGCCCCGCACCAGATAATCCGGCCATTTATTCTGGTACACTGCGGCTAAAATTCCAAGAGGGATGGAAATGATCACCATGATCAGCAGCGCCAGAAGTGACATTTGCAGGGTAGGCCAAAATGCGGATACCAGTTTATCTACCACAGGAACCTTCATAGAATAAGACATTCCCATGTCACCAGTCAGTACGCCGCCCAACCAGGTGCCGTACTGTACCAGAAACGGTTTATCCAGACCAAGTTCATGTCTCGTCTGTTCCAAAAGCTCCGGTGTCGGCAGATTTCCGCACTCTGTCAACATGATCTCCGCCGGATCTCCTGGGGAAAGATAGGTCAGTCCAAAGGTGAAAAAGCTGATTCCGAACAAGACGATCACAATCTGGAGCAACCGTTTTCCAATTTGTTTTTTTGTCACTTTTAACTCCTTCCTACATTTCTCTGATTTTTCGTCCAACCTGTCGTATTAGCTTGGGAGTACCCTCTTTTGAAACAAAAAATGCACTCGTACATAGATACGGGTGCAAAAATACAACAAGAAAAGATGCTTCCTATCTACCGTAAGAATCATACTGAATCATTTACAAGCAGTTCTCCTGAATATAATACTTGGGGGGAAAATTGTACAGTGTGGGGGGTGACAAAATTGTATAAATTCCGATACAATTTGGGGGCTTTTGTAAAAAAAGAAAACCGCGAGGGGGAAAGCTCGGAGTTGCGAAGGCCGCATTCCCCCTCGCACACCCCCTGTTGGCCCCGCTTGTTACGCGGGAGGGTTATGGCTGGCTGATGCACAAGGAAACTGCCCGCGGAAGGGCGCGGGCAGTTTCTTTAAAATTGGGGTTAGTCTAGTTCTTCGTCTACGTATTTCTGGATGTTGGAGGCGTTTACGTATTTTTTTACGTTGCCGCTGTCCAGGATTACTAGGGTTGGGGCCTGCAGGATTCCGAATTTTTTTGCTAGCTCGGGGTTCTGCTCGGCGTCGATGATTTCCAGGTTCTCGCCTTCCAGCATCTTTTTGGCCATACGGCAGTTGGGGCAGGTGCTGGTGGTGAACAGGTATTTGTGGGTTTCCATTGGGTTAATGGTTATGTCGTCTTTTGTCATAGTGACAACGCTGGCGGTGATTTTCTTAAACTGTGAATGCTCAATATCGTAAAGCTTACGGTTTTTGTACTCCTGGGATTTTCCGTCGTTCCAGTTCTGGACCGGACGGTAGTATCCGGTGATCCTGCTGTAAACCTCGGCTTTTTTGCCGCATTTCGGGCAGGTAAAGTGCTCGCCGCTGATGTAGCCATGCTCCCGGCATACGGAGTAGGTGGGAGAAATGGTGTAGTATGGCAGCTTGTAATTTTCTGCGATCTTGCGCACCAGGCTTGCCGCGGATTTCCAGCTTGGAAGCTTCTCGCCTACAAAGGCATGGAATACGGTTCCGGAGGTGTACAGAGTCTGCAGCTCATCCTGGATGTCCAGAGCGTCAAAGATGTCGCTTGTGTAGCCAACCGGGAGATGAGAGCTGTTTGTATAGTACGGTGTATCCCCTTTGCAGCCTGCTGTCTTAATGTCTGCCCAACGCTTGCGGTCATGCTTTGCAAGACGGTAGGATGTGGACTCTGCCGGAGTTGCCTCCAGGTTGAAAAGCTCACCCTCATACATTTCCTGATAGTCTGACAGACGGTCGCGCATATGGGTCAGAACCTCTTTTGTAAATTTCTGGGTCTTCTCGTCTGTCATGTCGCCGCCAAGCCAGCGTGCATTCAGGCCAACCTCGTTCATTCCCACCAGACCGATGGTGGAGAAATGGTTGTTGAAGCTTCCCAGATACCTCTTTGTATAAGGATACAGTCCTTCGTCCAAAAGCTTTCCAAGGACCTCTCTCTTGATGTGCAGGGAACGCGCTGAAATATCCATCATACGGTCAAGACGCTCGTAAAACTCCTCCGGTGTTGCGCTTAAGTATGCGATCCTCGGCATATTAATGGTGACAACGCCCACAGAGCCGGTACTCTCGCCGGAACCGAAGAAGCCGCCGCTCTTTTTGCGGAGTTCACGAAGATCCAGGCGGAGACGGCAGCACATGCTGCGGATGTCGCTTGGCTTCATATCGCTGTTGATATAGTTGGAGAAATACGGTGTACCGTATTTTGCAGTCATCTCAAACAGGAGTCTGTTGTTCTCTGTATCAGACCAGTCGAAGTCGCTGGTAATGGAGTAGGTCGGGATCGGATACTGGAATCCGCGTCCGTTGGCATCGCCCTCGATCATGGTCTCGATGAAAGCTTTGTTTACCATATCCATTTCTTTTTTGCAGTTTTTATATTTGAAATCCATCTCCTTGCCGCCTACGATAGCCGGGAGTTCCGCCAGATCATCCGGGACAGTCCAATCCAGGGTGATGTTGGAGAACGGCGCCTGTGTACCCCAGCGGCTGGGTGTATTGACTCCGTAGATAAAGGATTCGATACATTTTTTTACTTCCCTGTAAGACAGGTTATCTGCCTTTACAAAGGGTGCCAGATAGGTGTCAAAGGAAGAGAACGCCTGTGCTCCTGCCCACTCGTTCTGCATGATTCCCAGGAAGTTTACCATCTGGTTGCAGAGAACGCTTAAGTGCTTTGCAGGGGAAGAGGTGATCTTTCCCTCGATCCCGCCAAGTCCTTCCTGGATCAACTGCTTTAAGGACCATCCTGCACAGTATCCTGTCAGCATGGACAGATCGTGGAGATGAAGGTCTGCATTTCTGTGAGCTTCTGCAATCTCGTCATCATAAATCTCAGACAGCCAGTAATTTGCGGTCACTGCGCCGGAGTTGCTTAAGATCAGACCGCCTACGGAATAGGTAACAGTGGAGTTCTCCTTAACACGCCAGTCCTCAACCTTTACGTAGCTGTTTACGATCTCTTTGTAATCCAGGATCGTGGACTTCATGTTGCGGACCTTTTCACGCTGCTTGCGGTAAAGGATATATGCCTTTGCCACGTCCGCATAGCCTGCCTGGATCAGAACATTTTCCACGCTGTCCTGAATATCTTCAACCGTGATCTTGTTTTCAGAAATTTTATCCTGAAAATCAGAAGTAACACGAAGCCCCAGCAGCTCGATCATATCCTGGCTGTAGCTTTTACTCTTCGCATCAAATGCCTTGCTGATAGCAGCCGTAATCTTGCTCATTTTAAATTCATCAATTTCGCCGTCTCTTTTTACTACCTGAAACATATGTTGCCTCCCTTGCACTTTTCCAATTTGTAATTTTATCGGTCTATTGCCTCCGCTTATCTTTCGTATCATTTGGAAAATGCGCTCCGCATACGCCCTTTCCCTCTTCCTGTCACATCTGATGCTGTGTCAGCACTCTTCCTATGTCAGGGCAAATCAAACCGGCAGTCCGTAAAGCAAGCTGCCGGTTGATCACTGTAGGCTTATTGTAGCAAACTCTTATCACTGCGTCAATACCAAAATACAATATCTTGTGTTGTTTCTTAAAAAATGCACAATATAGAGTTTGAATTTTTAGACAATTTTAGTCTATTTTCAAAGTTATCCAACCGCTTCATTTCGAAAAATGGGAGCGGTACAATACCTTGGGAATCCGCGCTTTCACAAAGATTCCCTCCTCTGTATATTCCTCGGAAAGAAGCTGCCCATACTCCCGGATCACCTGGATCCTGCCAGCCTCCTGATAGGGGAAAAGTCTTTCCATATAATACTGCTCCTCTGCCAGCAGCTTGCTCAGGAACCGGTCAACCTCTGCCAACCCCTCTCCTGTCCTGGCGGAAATTTTAAATGTCTTGTCCGCCTGGAAATCCTGAATCTCGTTTACTGTAGGCGCATCCTGCTTATTCAAAAGTGTGATCGTCTTTTTCCCGGAAACGCCAAGGTCCTTCAGCGTTTCATATACAACCTCCATCTGCAGCTCCGCCTGGGGATTTGAGGCATCTACCACATGGATGATATAATCCGCGTATTTTGCTTCCTCCAGCGTACTTTTAAAGGCTTCCACAAGATTATGGGGAAGCTTTCTGATAAACCCTACCGTATCGGTCAACAGGATCTGCTGTCCGTCCTCCAGGTTCAGAACCCGGGTGGTAGGATCCAGTGTGGCAAAAAGCTTGTCCTCAGACAAAACCTCTGAGCCCGTCAGTTTATTCAGAAGCGTGGATTTTCCTGCATTTGTATATCCCACAATAGCTGCTGTCTTTAAATTTCCCTTGGAACGCCCGGCCCGGAGCAGTTCTCTGTGCCGCTCCACCTGAGAAAGCTCTTCCTTTAAGGCAGTGATGCGTTTACGGATAAGACGCCTGTCTGTTTCCAGCTTCTTTTCGCCAGGTCCTCTTGTTCCGATCCCGCCTCCCAGCCTGGAAAGGGAAGCCCGGAGTCCCACCAGCCGCGCAGCACGGTAACGAAGCTGCGCCAGCTCAACCTGGATCTTTCCCTCGCTTGTGGTGGCATGCTTTGCAAAAATGTCCAGGATGAGAAGCGTTCTGTCCATAACCTTGCATTCCAGCTCATGCTCCAGATTGTTCATCTGGGCAGGGGAAAGCTCATCGTCACAGATCACACCTGTGGCATCCATGGCGAGCATCAGGGAGCGTACCTCCTCAATCTTTCCTTTGCCGATATAGGTACCTGGATGAATGGCTTCACGATTCTGTATGAGCCTGCCCACGGTGACTGCTCCTGCCGTCTCAGCCAACTCTGCAAGCTCGTCCAGGGATTCTGAGACATTCTCATTGTCACCCACCTGCACGCCAACAAGGATCACACGCTCTTCTATTTCATCAAAATATTCCATATATTTTTACCTCGTTCTATTATAGCTTTGCCTATTGTATCACGGAAATTTCTTGCTAATCAATAGTATATCCGCTATAATTTTAATAACACATTATTTCACGGAAGGAGTACATCAAAATGAGAAAGAACAAAAAACATGCACTTTTGACCGGGCTTTTCCTGCTGTGTACCCTGCTGCTTCTGTCTGTTCCCGTGCAGGCTGCCGGAAAGAAGCTGACGAATCAGTGGGTTACCAAAAAAGGTAACGTCTATTTTTACAACAATAAGGGCAAAAAAGTAACAGGTCTTCAAAAAATCGGGAAGTACCAGTATTACTTTGATTCCAAGGGCGTTCAGCGCTCAGGCTGGAGAAAGATCAAGAACAACTATTATTTCTTCCAGATCAAATCCGGCAGAAAAGCCTATATGGTGAAATCAAAAACCATCAACGGAATTAAGCTGGATGCAAAGGGCAGAGCCGACAAAAAGGGCTCCAACCTGCGGAAGCTGAAACTTATGGTGGAGGCAAACAACATAGTCCAAAAGATTACCAAGCCCACTATGACCCAGACGGAAAAGCTGAAAAAATGCTTTGATTATACAAAGACTGCCTACGGCTATACCTCCTGGCGCGCTTTCTCCAACAAATCAGGCTGGGAACTGGATTTTGCCGAGGATATGTTCTACAAAAACAGGGGTGACTGCGTATCCTACGGATGTGCCTTTGCTTTCCTGGCAAATGCTGTAGGCGCCAAGAATGTTTACTGTGTATCCTCCGGCGGCCACGGCTGGGCGGAGATCCAGGGCAAGGTTTACGATCCGGACTGGGCGCTTGTCAGCAAGGTGGACACCTACTTTGCCATGGATTATTCCCTGAGCGGCGTACAGGGTCGTCCTAACTACAAGCCAAACCGTACTTATGTCGTTAAAATCTAATCCGTGTGCGCCTTGGCGCGCAGTGCGTATCTTCACACAGTACCAAACAGGGGCCTTCCCTATGAAATAAAAAAGACCATGTGAGCACAGTCTGGACCCATTCGGGTTCCGTCTGTTCACGTGGTCTTTTTTTGTCAGTGCTTAAACCCCAGTCCTTGTTTTAAGGAACGCCATTTCTTTTTTAGCTTCCTCATCGTCCGGGTATATTTCCAGATAAGCCTGAACCTTTTGTAATGCCGTTGCAAAATCAAGCTTCTTTTCATAGGCAACAACCTCGTTAAACAGCAGGCTCTGCATCTCCTCCTCTTCTGCGAAGGAAATTCCGCTGCTGATATTTTCCAGTGCACTGTCATAGTTACCCTCTGCAATATCACAGAGCGCCAGCCCATTATATCCCTGGGCTGCACTTTGGGCCCCGTCACTCTCCTGAGCATCCAGCGCCTGACTCACAAACTGCTGGTACATGGCTCTGGCATTGGAATAATCATTCTGTGCCATATAGACCATACCCAGAAGCAAAAGCGCCTCTGTACTGCCCTGATTAGATGCCTCCGTAAGCTCCTGGCGGGCATTGGCATAGTCGTCCATATAGTAATAAATCCGCCCTCTGTCGCAGATATCCTGGGTTCCTTTTGGCTCCGAAGCCAGAACAGCCTCCAGATACCTGGAACCGTCCGCCTCCATATCCTGTTCCAGATAAACCTCATAAATCTGGATTGCCCTGTCATATGTGGAATCCTCCCCAAAAGACTGCTCAAAATTATTGGCGGCCTCATCGTAGGCATCCATAGCCAACGCTACTTTTCCTGTCAGGAAATAGCAATCCGCATCCATGGTGTGGTTCTGCGCAAGCATCTGGCAATCCGCCATGGCATCCTCGTAAAGCCCGGCCAAAAACCGTGCCGTTGCCCGGTAGGTATACAGATCCTTTTCCAGAGATTTTTTAACTCTGTCGCATCCCAGAGCATTGGTAAAGCTTTCTATGGCCGCCTCATAATTTCCCAGACGCAGATTGGCGATTCCCATGCCTCTGTAGGACATGGGCAGATTTACCTGGTTGTTTACAGACTCAGCATACTCCTGCAGTGCATATTCATAGCTTCCCTGCTCCAGGTTCTTGCCGGCCTGTTCGAAAATCTTCTGTTTTTCGTTATCACAGCCCGAAAAAACGGCTGTTCCTATACAAACTGCTAAAATGAGTGCTGTTTTTCTGAATTTCATTGGTTTCCCTTATTCTACGATCAATCCTTCTGCTTCCATTACTTTGACCACATTGCCTACATGAAGGTGGCACAGCTCATCTGTCTCAGCTTCCACCATGACACGGATCACAGGCTCGGTACCGCTCTCGCGAACCAGGATACGTCCTGCATCTCCCAGCGCTGCTGCTGCTGTCTCCACTGCCTCCACGACCTTCGGGTTCTCACGAGCCGTCTTTTTATCTGCAACGCGGACATTGCGCAATACCTGCGGATATACCTTCATCTCCTTTGCGAGATCGCAAAGGGTAGCCTTTTTCTCCACACATGCTTCCATAACCATAAGAGAGGTAAGGATACCGTCACCGGTAGCGGCGTAACGGCTGAAAATAACGTGTCCTGACTGCTCTCCGCCAATGCTGTAGTTGTTTTCCAGCATATTCTCCGCCACGTATTTGTCGCCTACAGCCGTCTGCTCATAGCGCATTCCTTCTCTTTCCAGAGCCTTATAAAGTCCCATATTGGACATAACTGTGGTAACCACCGTATTTCCGTTTAGTTTGCCCTGCTCCATCAGATATTTTCCGCAGACATACATGATCTTATCGCCATCAATGATATTTCCTCTGTGATCTACTGCGATACAGCGGTCTGCATCGCCGTCATAAGCAAATCCCACATCCAGTCCGTTGTCTACAACATATTTCTGCAGAACCTCAATATGGGTGGAGCCGCAATTTGTGTTAATGTTGGTTCCATCCGGGCTGTTGTTGATCACATAGGTTTTTGCCTGAAGCGCATCAAATACGCTCTTTGCGATAGCAGATGCGCTTCCGTTTGAGCAGTCCAGACCAACCTTGATCTTTTTGAAATCACGGCTGGGAATGGAGATCAGATATCCAATGTAACGATTACGTCCTGATGCAAAGTCGATGGTTCGTCCGATGTCCTCTCCTGTAGCCAGAGGAAGCTCCTCAATCTCACCATCCAAGTATGCTTCGATCCTCTCCTCGATTTCCGCCTCGATCTTCTGTCCATTTCCGTTTAACAGCTTAATACCGTTGTCATAGAACGGATTGTGGCTTGCGGAGATCATAATACCGCAGTCAAAGTCCTCCGTGCGGACCGCAAAGGACACACTGGGGGTCGTGGTAACATGAAGCAGATAAACATCTGCGCCGGAAGCGGTCAGGCCTGCTACCAGTGCATACTCAAACATGTAGCTGCTTCGTCTCGTATCTTTACCGATTACGATTTTTGCCTTGTGATCCTGTCCGTAATACCAGCCCACGTAACGTCCAACCTGAAAGGCATGGTTTACTGTCAGCTTTACGTTTGCTTCTCCACGAAAACCGTCGGTTCCAAAATATTTTCCCATAATAAGCTCCTCCTGTTCTATTTATACAGACCGTTTGGATAAACGCCTGCATCCGTCAGCTCCTGAAATGCCCTGATGACAGTTTCCTTATCCTCCTGGTATGTCACTCCAAACCACTCATCCTTTGTCTCAAGGACATCCACCTGTGCCTCGCCTGACTGGATCAGTCTGTCGATCAGCTCCGGCAGAAGATATTCTTTTTTAATATTTCCAGGCTCCACACCTTTCAGGAATTCCACAAAGCCTTTCTTTAATGTTTCCATAAATGCAGGTGTCAGCCCCCACATATTCATGGAAACCAGCGCTTTTACATCAAGCGGCTCTGCACTGCCGTCATCATTCCTGCACTCTGCGCCCTCTGCTGTCTTAAATATATTATGCGTTTCCGTAACGCCTGTAAGCTGTCCGTCCGCAATATGGCAGATACCTCTTGTAACGCTTCCGTTGTCACTCAGCGTATTTCCCAAACGGAAGCCAGCCATACAGATATGAAGCTTGCCATCCTTAGGCTGCTCCTGTACCAGATAATCGTGAACCTTTACATAGGCTTCTTTTCCATAATAGTCATCCGCGTTAATAACGGCAAACGGCTCTGTCAGCACGGAATCTGCGCAGATCACCGCATGTCCTGTTCCCCAGGGCTTTGTCCGCTCCTCCGGCTTTGTGAAGCCCTCCGGCAGATCCGTGATTTCCTGGAAGGCATAAGCTACCTCCGCAATCTTAGAGACTCTTGCTCCGATGGTATTGCGGAATTCCTCTTCCAGATCCCTTCTGATAATAAATACGATTTTATTAAATCCTGCTTCCAGTGCATCACGGATGGAATAATCCATGATGATCTCCCCATTAGGTCCTACAGGCGCAAGCTGTTTGATTCCGTTTCCAAAACGGCTGCCCACTCCGGCTGCCATAATGACAAGTGCTGTTTTTATCATACTGTATCCTCCATTTTTTGCTGTTTTTTATATATTCCCGCGAGCAACGAGCCAAGCGGACATGCTTGCATGTCCAAATGCTTATGCGTCCTCCTGGAGATTGCTCAGCTTCGCTGCCTGGTCTGCTGCGATCAGACTATCAATGATCTCGTCCAGATCCCCGTCCAGAATATTTTCCAGCCGGTGCAGTGTCAGCTTGATCCTGTGGTCTGTGACACGCCCCTGGGGGAAGTTGTAGGTTCTGATCTTTTCGGAACGGTCACCCGTACCGATCTGGCTTCTTCTGGCTTCTGCTTCCGCATCGTGCTGTTTTGCCAGCTCCATCTCATAAAGACGGGAGCGAAGCACCTTCAAAGCCTTATCCTTATTTTTTAACTGTGACTTTTCATCCTGGCAGGAGATCACGATTCCTGTAGGGATGTGAGTCAGACGAACCGCGGAGTCTGTCGTATTGACACACTGTCCGCCGTTTCCCGATGCACGGAAAACATCGAACTTACAGTCGTTCATATCCAGATGGAAGTCAATCTCCTCAGCCTCCGGCATAATGGCTACCGTACAGGTGGAGGTATGGATCCTGCCTCCTGATTCTGTCTCCGGCACGCGCTGTACGCGGTGTACTCCGCTTTCGTATTTCAGACGGGAGTATGCGCCGTTACCATTGATCATAAAGGTAACTTCCTTGAAGCCGCCGATCCCGTTTTCGTTCAGGCTCATCATCTCGGTCTTCCAACGGCGGGATTCCGCGTATTTCACATACATACGGTAGATCTCCGCTGCAAAAAGCGCTGCCTCATCGCCGCCTGCTCCGCCTCTGATCTCCACGATAACGTTTTTGCTGTCATTGGGGTCTTTTGGCAGAAGAAGGATCTTCAGCTCGTGCTCCAGCTCCTCCACCTGCATCTTTGCCTCGGAAAGCTCCTCCTTCAGCATCTCCCTCATATCCTCATCCTTCTCCTCCTCCAGCATGGAAAGGCTGTCCTGGATGGTTTCTTTATTTTTTTTGTATTTTTTGTAGGTATCCACTATTGGCTGTAAATCGCTCTGTTCCTTCATCAGCTTCTGGAAACGCTCCGGGTTTGATGTCACGCCCGGCTCCCCAAGCTCATTGAGTATCTCCTCAAATCGGATGAGCAAATCGTCTAATTTGTCAAACATGGTTATCCTCCTGATTTTTCTCTGCTAATCGGCCCAGCACCACACGGTCAAGTCCTGCCAGGTCCTTTCTTATCTTTACTCCGGAAAAGCCCGCTTCCCTCATGATCCGGGAAACAGCCTCTCCCTGGTCATATCCGATTTCGTACAAAAGCCACCCGCCGGGTTTCAGAAATGCTTTTCCATCCCTGGTTATTCTGCGGTAAAAATACAATCCGTCCTCATGCCCGTCCAGGGCAAGGGCAGGATCATGAAGCCGTACCTCATCCATCAGCCCTGAAATCTCTGCTGTCCTGATATATGGTGGATTTGATATAAGCATATCATAACCAGACTGCTCTTTGCTATCTTTTTTCTGTAAAAATAGCTGATCAAATAAATCACTTTCCAAAAAATCCGCACGTCCGCCCAGGTAAAGGGAATCTCTATTTCGTTCTGCCACCTTCAGCGCCTCCCGGGATACGTCAACTCCGGTTCCTGTACTGCCCTCCTTTTCCATAAGGAAGCTGAGCAAAATACAGCCGGACCCGGTGCACATGTCCAGAATCCTGGGACTCTCCATATTCTTTGCCGCCTCAAGCGCCTCCTCCACCAGATTTTCCGTGTCCTGTCTTGGGATCAGCACATGCTCATTTACAAAAAACGCGCTGCCCATAAAAAATGCCTGATGGGTAATGTGCTGCAGCGGAATATGCCCGGCACGCAGTTGAATCTTTTTTAAATAGGAGTTTCCTGTCTCATCTGATACCCTCTCCTCCTGATGGGCATAGTAGTAAGCCCTGTTTTTTCCTGTCTCATATTCCAGCAGGAGCCAGGCATCCAGCCCGGCTTCCTCTATCCCGGCTTTCTCCAGGATAGCTTTTCCTTCTTTTAAAAGAACGGCTAAGGTACTCATGCTTCCTTCTGTTCCTCCGGTGGCACCTCAACACCAAACTCTTCTTTTAAGTAAGCTCTCCAGTCAAAAACAGCTTCCACTGCCTTGATGGCAACCTCCACCATATCGGCTGTAGGCTCCTTTGTGGTCAGCTTCTGCATGGCAAGGCCGGGCTTACTCAATATGCAGGCCAGCTTGCTGTCTGTCCTTCCAGCCCACTGGATCAGCTCAAAGGATACGCCGGACACAACAGGAACCATGAGAAGGCGTCCAAACAGACGCGCCCAGTAAAAGGGTACCAGTACAAAAATAAAATGCAGAAAAATGCTCACCAGCATAACCAGGAACAAAAAGCTGGTTCCGCAGCGCCTGTGCTGCCTGGAGCTTGCCATTACATTTTCCACGGTAAGAGGCTTACCGGATTCCACACAGTTGATGCACTTGTGCTCCGCGCCGTGGTACATAAACGTTCTCTGTATATCATTCATTCTGGAGATCAGCAGCATATAGCCCATGAAAAGCGCCATCTTCACAAAGGCCTCCACAATGGTAACCACAACCTCCGATGCCCCTGCCTTTTTGCAAAAGCTTGCAAGCACGTAGGGAAGAAGCATAAACGCAGCAACGGAAACTACAATGGAAACAGCAACCGTGACATACAAAAGCCATTTAAACTGCTTGTCCTCTTTTGCTTTTTTTGCTGCAAGCTCCTCCTCGGTAAGGGCTGCGTTCTTTGCAGCTTCCTCCTCATCCTCCTCGTCTCCCGCGATCTCCGCGGAATACATCAGGCACTTTGTGCCCACGACAAGAGATTCCACAAAGCTTACAACACCGCGGATGATGGGTTTTCTCCAGATTTTAGCATTTCCGAAAAGGCACTTGTAATCCTCTGTTTTCAATTCAATTTCTTTATCCGGACGGCGGACAGCTATAGAATATTTGTCCTTATGGCGCATCATGATTCCTTCCATGACTGCCTGACCGCCAATGTTCGATGATCTCATTTTTTCCTCCTATAGGGGATTCAGGGAAAAAGCCCTGTTAAACAAAGAAAGGTTGAGATTTCCCAACCTCAACCTTCTCACTCAGCAATATTCAAACAAACCGTTTATTATTTGTTCAGGCCATATTTCTTATTGAACTTATCAATACGTCCGCGAGCCTGAGCTGCCTTCTGCTGTCCTGTGTAGAACGGATGGCATTTGGAGCAGATTTCTACGTGGATATCCTTCTTAGTAGAACCTGTTACAAAAGTATTTCCGCAGTTGCAGGTTACAGTTGCCTGATAATAATTCGGATGGATTCCTTCTCTCATGATTTTCACCTCTCTATGTTCGTTCTATTTTCTATTCGCGTTGAATCTGACGAATTCACACTATTACACAGCTTTCTGATTATAGCACAGCCTTACAACAAATGCAAGTTATTTATAAAAATTTCTGTTTTTTTATGGTCTGCACAAATTCTGCGTTGTTTCTGGTCCGCGAGAACATGTTGAGGATCTGTTCCACAGCGTCCTCGGATTTCATTCCGTTTAAGCCCTTGCGCATGATGTAGACAGCCTCCTGCTCCTCTCTGGTCAGCAGAAGGTCCTCACGCCTGGTACCTGATTTCTGGATGTCAATAGCCGGGAATACACGTTTTTCCTGCAGCTTTCTGTCCAGAATAAGCTCCATATTACCAGTTCCCTTAAATTCCTCGTAAATCACGTCATCCATTTTGCTTCCTGTGTCTACAAGGGCTGTTGCCAGGATTGTCAGGCTGCCTCCCTCTCTCATATTGCGGGCTGCACCGAAAAATCTTTTCGGCATATGCAGGGCTGCCGGGTCAAGACCGCCGGAAAGCGTTCTTCCGCTTGGCGGGATGATCAGGTTATAGGCTCTTGCCAGTCTCGTGATGGAATCCAGAAGGATGGTCACGTCTTTTTTATGCTCCACAAGACGGCGGGCACGCTCCACTACCATCTCCGATACACGTTTATGGTGCTCCGGAAGCTCGTCAAAGGTAGAATAAATAACTTCTACATTTGGCCCCTGGATTGCCTCCTTGATATCTGTAACCTCCTCCGGACGCTCATCGATGAGAAGGATGATCAGGTGCATATTCCTGTTATTTTTCAGGATGGACTTCGCCACATCCTTTAAAAGGGTTGTCTTACCGGCTTTTGGCGGGGAGACGATCATACCGCGTTGTCCCTTACCGATCGGGCTGATCAGATCCACGATCCTCATGGCTGTGGTCCCTCCCGGACGTTCCATGATCAGGCGCTCGTTTGGAAAGATTGGCGTCATATCCTCGAAATTATAACGCTTCTGACCTTCGCTTGGATGGAATCCATTGATGGAGGTCACATACAGCAGAGCACTGAATTTCTCTCCCTGTGTCTTAATGCGGATATTTCCCTGGATGATATCTCCTGTTTTCAGGTTAAAGCGGCGTATCTGGGATGGTGAAATATAGATGTCGTTTTCTCCCGGAAGATAGTTTTCACAGCGGATAAATCCGTATCCGTCAGGCAGCACCTCCAGGATGCCGTTTGCCTTTTCCCCGCTGTCGAGCTGCACAGTTTCTGCCGGTACATGGTATGTATTGCTGACACGCTCTGCTCTTCCTTCCGCAGCCTCTTTTTCCGGTTCCTTAGCCTTGTCCGGCTCTCTCTTTGGTTCTGTTTTCATTTCTGCTTTCTCTGGCTCATAATTCGGTTCCCTGGTCCTGCTTTGGGAATTTTCCTTTGCGTCTTCCTCCAGCATACGTTCAACCAGGTCCGGTTTTCTAAGTGTGGAAATACCTTTCAGACCTCTGGCCTTTGCCAAATCTTTTAATACTGCCAGAGATAAGGACTCATACTTTTCTCTCATAATAATCTTCTACCTCTTCATAATCTGTCTTCTATATGTTATGTGAATGATCATCGTGTGGTATAACGGGAAACATTGTCTGAATTGACGGGAACGGCAAGTGCCGCAAAATCTTCCTGACTTATCCATTCTACCACAGTTTCCTCTCTTTTGTCCACCCCATCCTGGTTTTTCGCTTTCATTATACACAGCATTCATTTTCCATTGCAAGAAGTATTTATCGACACAAATCGTCACGACTCTTACATGATTCTACTTTTTCCGTATTGTTTTGGATGTTTTATACTTACTGTAAACTGTGCCGTAAGGCTCCTTCACATAAGCGCGGACACGGTAAGCATACTTTTTCCCTTTTTTCACCGCCTTGTCCAGATAGGAGGATGTTTTTCCATTTTGGATCACAGCAATGCTCGTCCACTTGCCGCTTCCCTCTTTTCTGTAAATCCGATAGCCATCACAGGTTTTCTGGGGACTCCAGCGTATTCTCAGGCCCTTCTTGTTTTCCGTCACAGAGGAGACCTTCTGCACTGCCGGAGCAGATTTATATTTTCCGCTTGACTGATAGCTGCTTTTTAACTGCTTTTTATTCACAGTCCTGTATGCCCGGACCATATATTCATAAGAAGCAGCCGCCGAGATTTTCTTATCTGTATAGCTTATCTTAGAGCTGCCTGTAAGCTGCGCAAGCTTTTTCCAGCCCCCTGTTGTCCGGCGGTAAACAATGTAACCCTGAGCGCCGGAAATTTTATTCCAGGTGACTTTATTGTAAAGACTGGCGGATACCTTCACCGAAACCTTTGGCACTCCAAGTGCTGACTTTCCGCTGACTGCGCTGGAATAGCCGGAATATACTGCCTGACCGTTGACCATGCTGTAGGAACGTACCTTATACGCATATTTTGTTCCCAGCACTGCCTTTTTGTCTGTAAAAGAGGTGTATTTATAAGATACCATTCCGATCTTTGTATAACTTCCGCCGGAAGCCTTGCGGTAAATCTCATACCCGGAAACACCTGCTGCCGGATTCCAGGAAACCGTTACCTGGTTATAGCTTTTTGCCGTGGCCTTTACCCCGGAGGGAGCGGACACAGATACAGCACCGGCAAGCGTTCGCGTATGCGCCTTGATCCTGGCACATGCCATACTGCCTGATTTTACAAAATCACTCCAGCCCTGTCCCGCGGAGTAATAATAGCTCTGCTGCGCCGAAAGACCGGCCTGAAACTGAACCCAGTCGTAGGCGCTGTCTGTCTCGCACAGGTATTCTATAGTTTCTGTCCCCGCATTGGTCACGACCACGGAATACAGCGTTCCCTGCATTAACGTTACTTCCGGCACACTCACCGTGGTGATCCCGGCATATGGCTGATAATACCGTACCGGAATGCTGTAGGCGGGAATGCCGCTTGTAGGATTATTTTTGTCTGTCAGGTTGGTGTAAATCTGGATTTCATAGGAGCCGCCGTCCGTATAGGTTGCCAGCACCACCTCGCCCAGAGTTTCCCCTTTTCCCTTACCTGCATTTGCGGTAAAGATATTTGCTACAGAACTGATACCGCCGCCTCCGGAAGGATAAAGCTTCAGCTTGCTCAGCGCACAGGATCCATCGTAAAAGTAGTTATTGTTGTAGGAAGAAGCTGTGTCCGCTTCCGCTGCAACCATGCTGTAATTGGATGTATTCTCATAGGATATGTAAAAATATCCCCCTTCTCCCCACTCGCTTCCCCAACTGTTCTTTGCGATCCAGGCACCGTTTGCTTTTACCCCGGAAGCAGGCAGGAAATTGTCTCTGGCGTAGCTGTCATCCCAGCCCACCAGCGTCACCGCATGGTTTGCCCCGGAATCAGAAACAGGATAGCTGTAAGCACAGGTTTCCGGATTATAATATTGGTCATACATCTGGAAGGAAAGAGAAACAGCGCCGTATTGGTAAATGAGTTCCTTGATCCGCGATACGGAATAATCCGTAAAAACCGCGTTTTTCAGATAGGCAGTTTTCTGATACGCCAACCCTGCGGAAGGCACTGTAGGAGAATCCCAGGTATGAGTCTCATTTGTCACATAGGGAACCTGGGATTCCAGCGTCATACCGGACCAGGTGCTCAAAAATATAGCTCCCAGTGTCTGGTTTCCTCCCTGCCGGTAGTGGTGCAGGACCTGATTCCTGTCATTTGGCGTATTTCCCAGCGGATCATTGACCCTGTTTGCAAAGAAGTAGGCAAGATGTTCCTCGGACAGGTCGTAGGCTCCAAGATTTTTTCCCAGGAGTGAAAGCTCCATATCTGCCGCCAGAGTGTACGCCCAGCACATATTGGACGGAGTCTGGTTCTTTACAGGCGTAGACAGGCTTCCTCTGAGGTCATATCTGGACGGAAGTGCCATACGCGCCGAGCCCACTCTGCCAGTATCGCTTCCCAGTATACTTTCAGGATTTTCCACATAGCTGATGGGCGTCAGCTCCCGGATCGGTGCAAGCTGCTGCTCCTTTTCCTCCTCCGTCATGGTTTCCTCCGAAGGCTCTCCAACATTTTCCGGCTCCTCTTCCGTTCTCTCACCGTCTTCGCTGAAGCCGCTTAAATCTTCTCCTGCAAACTCTTCTGCTTCGGGAGTTTCCTGCTCCTGGATGGCTGCGTCTCCAAAGCCCTCGGCTTCCGCTGTATCCGGTATCTCTTCCTCCGAAATCTCTCCCTCCAGGATCTCTTCCGCAAAAAACTCCGCTGCAGCAGGAGCACTATGAAAAAAGAGAGTGCCTGCCAACGCCAGACACAGGACACTCTTTTTTAATACTTCTATTTTTTTCATTCGTTTTTCCTTTTATGGTGCCTCTAGTTCAGGTACTCTTTCAAAAACTCCACAAGCTTCTCCATCTCCGCCTGCGTACCGATGGTAATGCGCAGATGGTTATCGATCCTTGGTTTTGCAAAATATCTCACATAAATGTGCTGCTTCCGCAGAGTCTCAAAAAGCTCCTTTGCCGGGCAGCTTTCATGTGCGGCAAAAATAAAATTCGCCTTGGAATCCTGGAAAGAAAATCCCAGAGCCGCAAGCTCCTTCTTTGTCCATTCTCTCGTTTCCACGATCTTATTGCATGTGGTTTCGAAGTATTCTTTATCCTTCACCGATGCCACGCCGGTCGCCAGAACCGTGCGGTCCATAGTATAGGAATTAAAGGAGTATTTCACATCGTTAAGGTATTTGATCAGTGCAGGACTTCCGCAAGCAAAACCGATTCGCATTCCGGCCATGGACCTGGATTTGGAAAAGGTCTGCACTACCAACAGGTTATCATATTTTTCAATGAGCGGCAGGGCTGACTTTCCGCCGAAATCTATGTATGCCTCGTCCACGATCACGATCACATCCCGGTTTTTCCTGATGATCTCCTCAATATCCGCAAGGGGCATCTCCACCCCTGTAGGAGCATTTGGATTTGGGAAAACAATGCCTCCGTTTTCCTCAAAATAATCTTCCTTACAAATATGGAAATCCTCATCAAGCGCCGGACGCTTATATGGTATTCTGAAAAGCTCCGCCCACACATCGTAAAAGGAATAAGTAATGTCAGGGAAAAGGACTGGCTTTCCGGAATTAAAAAACGTAAGAAAGCTCATGGCAAGCACATCGTCAGAGCCTACGCCCACAAACACCTGGTCATCCTGAAGATGATAAAACTCCGCAATCGCGTGAACCAGCTCCGCCGCCGCAGGATCGGGGTAAAGACGCAAAGCATCCGTATTCATGCCCTTTAAAATCTCCTCCACCCCCGGTGCAGGAGGATAGGGATTCTCATTTGTATTTAACTTTATCATATCCGGCTCATTCGGCTGCTCACCCGGCGTATACGGCACAACCTTGCGGACATTGGCTTCCCATGTTTTCATGTTCTGTCTCCTTTTTCATCGCTGCTGTTGATTTATTTAGATATTGTAACGATTTCCCTTTGCTTTGTCAAACATTACCCATATTCCCGCAAAAAAAGGCCTCAAACCGCTCGCACGGTTTTCGGCCTTTTTTTAATTCTCAGCCCTTTACAGCTCCCACTGTAAAGCTCTCCTGAACCTGCTTGCTCAGAAGCAGATAGATTACAACTGTAGGAAGGGTGGCTATCACCATTCCGGCTCCGATAATACCCCAGTTTGTAGAATGCTCTCCTACAAAGGACATGATACCTACCGGAAGTGTCTTATACTCCGCACTGTCCACAAAAGTATTTGCAAACAAAAGCTCGTTCCATGTATTCAGAAATGCAAAGATACAGGATGTTGCAATACCCGGTCTGATCATTGGGAAAATGATCCGGAAGAACATGGAAAAGATATTACATCCATCAATACATGCCGCTTCCTCGATTTCCCTGGGCAGTGATTTAAAGAAACCACCCAAAATCATAACCGTCATAGGCATGGCAAAGGTAATATAGGGCAAAAGCAACCCCAGATATCCCCTTCTCAGTCCCAGTGCATCCAGACCCTGAAACAGCGGCAGAAGCGTAGCCTGTACAGGAATCATGATACCAAGGCTGAAGATTGCAGCCACGATCCCTTTTGCTTTCCAGTACATTCTGTTGATAGCATAAGCCGCCATTGCTGCCAGCAGAGTGGAAACCACCACTGTAATTGCTGCATACAAAATGGAGTTCAAAAGGTAGCGCAGGATTTCCCCGCCCATCAGCGCCTTTGAATAATTTTCAAAACGCCATACCTTCGGCAAACCTACCAGGTTATTGGAATCAAATATTTCCGTGTTGCTTTTAAAGGAAAATGTTACCAGCCAGTAAAAGGGAAATATCTGGATAAAGGTAAATGCGATCAGGAACACATATATGACTGTCTTTTTTATTTTCATTACACTTGTATTCATATGCTGCTCCTCTCAAATCGCCGATGCGTTTTCTTCTGACTTCTTAAAGATAAGATTCAGTAAAAAGCTGAACAGCAAACACTCAAATACAATGAAGAACGCCTGGGCGCTGCCGTAACCATATTTGCATTTTACAAACAGATTGTCATACATCAGGGTTGCCGGAACCTCGCTGGCATGGTTTGGTCCGCCTCCGGTCATAACGTATACCAGATCGAATACTCTCAGGGATCCAACCAGCGCGAAGGTAGCACTTACCTTTATCGTAGGCATCAGAAGCGGGATCGTAATCTTTGTCGCCGCCTTGAAGCCTGTAGCGCCATCCAGCTTTGCAGCCTCATAATATTCCGGTGAAATATTTTTTACACCTGCATAAAGGATTACCATATGATAACCGATACTCTGCCAGATAGCCGGAACAACGGTGGTCATATACGCTGTCTTGGGATTTACCAGCCATGCGTTGTCATCTACCATTCCCAGAAGTCCCATGACTGCGTTCAAAAGACCGTCACTGTTAAAAATCTTGCACCAGAGCTGTCCGATTACCATACTGGAAATTACAACCGGAAGGAAAAATACAGTTCTGTAAAAACCTTCTCCCTTCACGCCATTTGCCAGAAGAATGGCAAGCAGCAGGGCAATAGGGATCTGTATAAACAGAGAGCCTGCTGCCAGGATAAAGGAATTCAGGATGGATTTCATAAAATACGGATCGCTTGTAAACAGATCCTTATAGTTCTTAAGTCCGATAAAAACCTTTTCCCCGATTCCATCATAATTGAACAAACCGTAATATCCGGTAGTAAACAGCGGAACCACTGCCATCACAATAAACAGGAATAAAGCTGGCGCAACAAAAACTGTTATGTATAGTTTATTGCTTAATAGCTTTTTCATAATATTATCCCTGTGCGCTGATTGCGTCCTGATGTGCTGCCATAAAGGTATCCAGGTCTGCACCCTCAACTAATAAGGACTGTGCCTGCTCAAGATGAACTGCTGCCGCATTTGCGTCCAGAATACCATCCCAGTTCTGTACACCAGTCTGAACGCCATCGTACAGATCCATCAGCTTAATAAAGGTCGGAGAAATTACAGACTCATCAATTTCTGTATTCCAGCATGGGAATCCGGAACCGATCTCAAGAGCCTTCACACCCATCTGCTCGGAAATATATATTGCAAAATCTGCAGCCTCTGCCGGAGTATCTGTGTTCTTGTTTACAAAGAAGGAAGCACTTGCGCCGCCTGCATAATCTGTAGCGTTCTGCTCATCGGAAACAACCGGGAAGGTAATTGCTTCCACGTCTGTTACTACAGTGTCATCTGTATTATCGATCGTACCTGCAAACCAGCTTCCGTCAAGCTGCATAGCAACTTTGCCGTTGAGGAAATCAGCAGTAGCCTCTGCTTCTCCGTCTTCCAACGGGTTCTTTCCTAAAATGCCTTTCTCATACAGCTCAACAACATCTTCTGCTGCTTTTTTGAAGCCTTCATTTGTAAACTCAGTTTCTCCAAGTAAAGCAGACTGTACTTCTTCTGCGCCAACCTCTCTCAGAGCAAGGGACTCATAGAAAGCGCCTGCCAGCCAGGAATCCTTTGCACCGATTGCCAGAGGAGTTACGCCGTCCAGCTCAAGAAGCTTCTCACCTGCTGCGATCAGCTCGTCATAGGTTGTAGGAATCTCTACCCCTGCCTCGTCAAACAATGTCTTGTTGCAGAACAGGCACATCATATAGCTGTCAATAGGAAGCGCATACAGATTGTCTCCAAACTCAAAGGAGCTTGTGGAGCCTTCTTTTACTCTGCTCATAACCTCGTCTGTGACATAATCATTCAGAGGTAATACCTTGTCGGCATTGATCAACTGTTTGATCTTTCCAGGCGCCCAGTAATAGAATACATCCACACCGGAAGCGCTGCTTGCAAACTCGGTAGAAATCTTTGTTTTGTAAGATTCCGTATCAAGACCGTGCAGCTCGATCTCGATGTTTTCATTTTCTTCCTGGTATTTCTCTACTGCCTCCAGGAAGGTCTTGGTCTGTGCACTTTCCGGATCAGTGAACTGATGCCATACATCCAGCACTACCTTGTCATCTGCAGAAACGGTTGTGGTATAGCCCAGTGCTCCTCCGCACATCATAGCTGCGCTCATGCAAACCGCCGTAACCTTTTTCCACTTGTTCATTTCTTTTTCCTCCTTTTTAAGCCCTTGTTTTCATCGGACCTTTTTGTTTGACAATATTATAAAGCTCACAAACATTTGGCTCAATTCAGGTTATTTACCTAAAAGGTTGCGATTTTTACTTTTGTATTCATTCACGGTTTTGCCTGTATACCGCTTAAAACAGGTTCCGAAATAGTGGGCATCCGGCATTCCGACTGCTGCTGCCACTTCATAGACCTTCAGGTCTGTCTGGTCAAACAGATCCATGCTTTTCTCAATTCGTTTGCGCATAATATATTTTGTAATGCTCTCTCCTGCCGTCTGCTTAAAAATACGGCTGAGATAGCTGGCATTTACAAACAGTTCCGAGGCGATCATATTCAGGGACAGCCCCTCCCGGTCAAGATTATTCTCTATGTATTCCTGCGCCTTCCGGACCATGTTATTTCCGGTGGAATTCTCTGCTACCGCACCTATCACCTTTTCGATCAGCGAGTAGGAAGTTCTGCAGAATTCCTGCAGCGTGTTCATATGAGAGATCGTTTCCAGAAGTTTCATCTGTTCCGCATCATTAAAATACTTATTATACTCTTTCATAATAGACAGGGTATTATGAAGTATCAGGATTCCCAGGTTCCGAAGCTGCGGGATCAGCAGCGGCCCGTCAAAGATATAGCGCTCCAGATAGCGGTCAATAAACGCAATTGCCGCCTCCTGGTCGCCGCTTTTTACCGCCAGCCTGTACGCATCGAAATTCACGGGATAGGAACGGCTGATCTCCTCCATACAGCCAACATATTCCTGATAAAAAATCAGCGTTTTTCCTTTATCCTTCATTGTGTTCACAGACGCTTCTTCGCATTCCGAAAGAAGCTTGGGACAATCCTCTATGCTTTCGCATGGATTGCTTACAGAGACCACCAGCGTTTCCTCCTGGCTCACAGCAGACAGCTCTTCAAATACCTGCCCGATCTGAGCTGCCGTATTTTCCCTTTCCCCGATCACAAAGAATACCTTGTTCTTTTCCAGAAAGGTATACCAGTAATTTCTTTCCCCAACAGCCTGATTCATGGCTTCCAGGACAGACAGCATAAGGTTATTGCTTCCCAGTTTTGTTTCCAGCAGAAAGCCTCTCATTCTGCTCTGATACAGCAAAGGCATATTATAGGCAATAAGCTTTCCGATCGCATCGTTTACATCAATATATCCTGTCACGATCCTTCTCACCAGCTCCTGGCAAAGGACGGGAAAGCTTTCCACCTGCTTTGTCTTTTCCTCCCGCAGCTTCAGAATCTGCTCTCTGACCTTAACTGCCGTAGCCAGCATTTCGTCTGCCTGGATAGGCTTTAACAGAAAATCCTCCACTCCGATGTGGATTGCTTCCCGGGCATACTCAAATTCCCGGAATCCTGTCACAATGACAATATGAACAGCCGGATATTCTTTCCGGATCCTTCTGCTCAGCTCCAGACCGTCCATAATCGGCATATTAATGTCCGTATATACAATATCCGGAAGCTCCTCCTCCATAACCTTCAATGCTTCTTCCGCAGACTGGACTACCGCTGTTATGCGAAAGCCTTCCTTTTCCCAGTCAACACCCTTTTCCATTAATATTCCTTCGTATTTTTCGTCGTCCACGATCAATATGCTAATGATATCCTTATCCATCTGCTATTCCTCATCTCTGCGTGAAAATCTCACCTTGATCTCCGTCCAGTTTCCCAAATCACTGCGAATACATACGGCATCCGTGATCCCGTAAAAAAGCTCCACTCTCTGTTTTACGCTGTAAAGACCAAATCCTGATTTTTTTGTCCTGTATTCTCCATTGAGGATTTTCCCGATCCGTTCCTCCGGAATGCCTACTCCGTTGTCCCATACAGAAACCTCCAGCATCTCTTTATCCAGCGCCTGAACCCCAATCCTCAGTTCGCCAGGTCCGTCCTTCTGGCGCATTCCATGGTGTACTGCATTTTCCACCAGGGGCTGCAGGATCAGCTTTAAGATCAGGACATCCAGCAGGTCTTCAGCCACCTCATAAGTGATACTGATCTTATCATCGTACCGGATATTGATAATAGTCATATAGTTTTTGATAATATCCAGCTCCTCCCTCAGGGAAAGCATCTGCCGTCCGCTGTTCAGGCTGTTCCGGTAAAAACGCCCCAGAGCCTGGGTCATCTGAAAGCTTTTGTCCTGGTCGCCGATCAATGTCAGTGCGCTGATGGTGTCCAGAGTGTTGTATAAAAAGTGAGGGCTGATCTGCTCAAGTATCAGATCCAGCTCGTTTTTCCGGATGATCTCCTCTTCCTTCCTCGTCCGTTCCAGCAGCTCACGTATGGAATTCAGCAAGGCGTTATAGGCACGTTTTAAATTGCTGATTTCGTCCTCGCATTCCTCCTCGATGACCATATTCTCCGGAATGGAGTCTGAGTACAGCATCTGCTCCTCCATTTTCTGGATGGGACGGCTGAGAGCACGGGAAATATAGAGCCAGCATAAAACCAGCAGCAGAATATTAAATCCCAGAACGCCTACCGTCTGAAAATAGCTGATACTCACAGATAAGCTGTCCAGAGGAATCTCGCCAACAATGCTCCAGCCTGGAAGGGCGGAAAAAATCTTTTTGTATACCATCGGTGTCTGGGAATTCCTGTCGATCCTTGTCTCGTTTTCTGTCAGCTCCCCGATGATTTCTTTGCTTGCCTGGTACTTTTTTTCATCCTCCGGTCCAAAAATCAGTTCTCCGTTCAGCATCACATAAAAATTGGAATTCAAATTTCCTCCCACGGATGAAAAAATATTGCGGATGGTCTTTTCGTCAATATTTACCATAAGGATCCCAAGCTTTGAATAATCTGTTTTTTTCTTGATCACCTTTATCATGGACAGGATGTTACGATTCTGGCTTTTGTAGCTCACCATACCGCCGCCGTCTGTTTCAAAGATCCAGTCTCCGTCCATCTCCATTACTTCGTTGTACCAATACGCTTCTTCTACCGGAATTTCCTTTTTCAGCACAACCTCTTCCCTGTTGCAGCTAAAGGAATTTCCCAGATTGTCATAAAACAGAATAGAGGAAATATAGTCTCCTGCCAGCATGATGTTGATCAGGCAGTCCTGGAGATCCGTCCTTGTTTCCACGGTCAGATTGCCCTTGGACACTTCCTCCAGGGTGTCCTGAAACATTTTGCTCCAAAAAACAGCATAGGTGTCCTGATTCACATGGTCGATCATCAGCTCCATGTTGTTATCAATGGCGTGAAGGGTCTGGGTTGTCATTTCTCCGATGTGGTTCAACGTGGCTTTCTTATTGCTGTATACCACCACGGCAATAGAGACAAACGATGTCACAAGAATACATGCCACAAACAATCCCCATATCTTTGTCTTGATCTTCATCTTCTTCAGAGCCTTCATGCGTCAGTTCCTCCCCGTATTATCATTAAATCCGCCTGCCAAGGGATCATGTCCGATCCTGCATATGCAGCTGTAGCTCAACCGTCCGTATCCTCTTGACTTTGCTCCTACCGAATATTATACCAATTTTACTAATGCCACACCATACGCAGGCAGAGCAAATTCCAGGCTGATCCCTTCCTCTGTTTTGGAAACGCACAACGGTTCTTCTTTCAACGCGGATACCGCCTTCAGCGCCTCCACCTGCGCGGCGCTGGGATAAACAGGCGCCCCCATCTCCTCCCACGCCTTCTTAGCGTTTGCATGGGCATCATCGATCCGCTGGATCGTTGCGGAAGCATCGGAAATATTTTTTATGCTGATTTTAATTTTTTCTTCTGCAATGGGTCTGTCCAGCATCTGCTGGTTATAGGCAAGAATGCACAGCTCTCCGTTCTTTCCCATGGCTGGAAAAATCCCCACCGTTCCCTGCTCTTCAACCGCCGGAAGCCGCTCCGCGCCGAGCTGGTGTAAAAGCTCAAAGGCACGGTAAACAGGCTTGGGGATCCCGTGGATGGTCTGCAGTCCGAAACCGCCGCGGAATTCTCCTGTCACCTGTCCATGCTCCTCAAAAAGATCAGAGAAAGTCCAGAAGGAATATCCCTCTACATAGCCGTAATTATCAAGCAGTGTTTTTGCCACCAGTGCAGCGCTGTAGGGTGTATCGTGAAATTCATCTCCCTCGTTTGCAGAGGTGTTCCATTCCGTATAGTATAACGGAATATCTCCTGCTTCTCGGCATGCAATTTTCACCATTTTTGTGAGAAGTCCTCTTCTGTCTATCTCACCATTGGGAAGAGCGCCGCCTTCTCCGAAAAAGTCATCCAGGTGCATGTTCTGGTTCCAGTTTGGGTCGTCAGATGGGTAATGATGGGTGGATACAAAATCAAGAGGGGCATCATTTTCCCTGCAATACTTCACAAGGTCTGAGATCCACTCATTGTTTGCTGTTGCAGGGCCTCCTACTTTAAGGTTTTCTCCCACTTCTTTTATGGCCTTCGCTGTGTGGGCATACAGGGTGAAATAGTCCTTCTGGGTTCCTGCGAAAAAGAAGTCAAGGTTTGGCTCGTTCCAGACTTCGAAAAACCATGTTTCCAGTTCTTCTATTCCGTATCGTTCTTTCAGATGGGTCATAAGCTCTTTGATAAAGCTGTCCCATAGCTCAAAGCTTTTGGGCATGGTGACATTTCCTTTGTAGTAAAAGCAGGTCTGCTCTCCGGATGCAAAGGGGGTTGGCATGAAGCTTAGTTCCATGAAGGGTTTCATTTTAATGCTCAACAAGTAATCCAGGATGTTGTCGATATTTACGAAATTGTATTCATATTCGCCAGGTGAGACTTCCCGGACTACGCTCATGTCGTCATTTAAGATGCCGTGAAAGCGGACGTACTGGAAGCCAAGGTCTTCCTTTGCTTTTTTTAATTGGATCCGGTAGTCTTCTCTTAAGGCAGTATATCCATGGCAGGCTCCTACACACATTTCCCAGTAATGATCAAATGGTGCTTTGGGGGATGCCGCATCTACGTGAAATTGTAAGCTGCTCATTGTCTTTCCTCCTGAAATCTTACAAAATTTGTGGTCAGGATATTATAGGCTTTTGTTTTTAATTAATTCAATATCGCGGATTTATAAAGTCAAAATTGTGACTTATTTTGTAAAAATAGCGATCTTTTAGAGGTTGCGAGGGGGCAATCTCGGAGAGCGAAGGCCGAATGCCCCCTCGCGCTCCCCCCTTTGGCCCGCTTGGCGAACGGGGAATTTAAAAAGGGCCGAGAGCCACTGGTGTGATATGCTCCCCTTTATAAACAATTTTATTAAACTGTCTACCTAAAGGGGAGCATATTCGTGTGGGGTCGGTCCTTGATTTTTTTGTTTATTTTATTGTGTATTTTTTTGGGGGCGTGTTGGGCGGTTCATATGGCTATAAAGCCTGGGCTTTTAGGAAATTCAGGAAGTGGGGGACGCCGCCGCCTGGGGTTTGTACGTTTTGGGGTCTTTTGCCGGGGACTTGGGATACGTCGTAGAAGTCTCCGGGGGCAGTTTGAGGGGTCAGCATAAAGCTGTCGCTTCCGAAAATGCCTTCCTCGATTCCTACGTATTCGTCGCCCCAGAAGGAGCAGTCTTCGGCATGGATGCCGAATTGTTTGCTGAGCATTTCCAGGATGCTGTTGACGTTATCGCTTTTGCTGGATATGCCTACTTCCAGGTATTTGGCGTCACAGGTGGGTTGTACGTCCAGGCCGTATGATTTTCCGGTTTTTATGGAAAGGTCGATCAGGTCCTGTAAGCCGCCCTTGATGCCGTGCAGGGACAGCAGGTTTTTCAGAAGCTCCAGTTCGTTTTCCTGCATGAAAAGTGACTCGCCTCTGTTCTGGGTTACCATCAGGTCGATCTTGCAGTAGTTTGGTCTGCTGAATACGATGTCTGTCTGAAAATCGTACTGCTCCAGAAGATGAAGATGGATGTCAAAACAGATTTTGTGGATTTGGGACAAAGTCTTTTTGTCCGGGATTTCGTCTTTAAAGACAAAGGCTTTTCCTTCTTTGTCAAAGGCATAGTTATATGCGCCGCGGCCAAGTCCAAGGTACAGATTGGAAAGCTCTTCCTTTGTGAAAAGCTCCTCCAGCCGTCCCTGGGCGATATTCTCAATAGTGGTTCCGCTGACGATGACCAGCTTCACACCTTTTGCCAAAAGAGGCTTCATGGCCTCCACCGCTTTGTCTGCCGGAGCTTTTCTGGAAGTCACGGCTGTTCCGTCCCAGTCGAAAAAAATTGCTTTATATTTTTTCAATGTGGTATCCTCCCTGTTCCTTGATCGTAATAACCTTCTCTCTCACCTTAAAGGTGATCTCCTCACCCTCTTCCAGGGTAAAGATTGCCTCTCCGCTCTTTATCTCGGCCTTCAGAAGTTTGCCTCTGAACAGGAGCTTAAAGCTGTATCCCTCCCACTCTTCCGGAAGATAGGGTGAAAATTCCGGGATCCCGTTTGCCAGCCGCAGTCCTGCAAAGCCGTTTACCATTGCCTGCCAGGTTCCTGCCATATTTGCGGCGTGGATTCCGGCGTAGAAGTTGTTGTGGTAATCGTCCAGGTCCATTCTGGCGGACTGGGAAAAATACCGGAAAGCTTCCTCATAGTATCCGATCCGACATGCAACGATTCCGAAAATGCAGGTGGACAGGGAGGAGTGGTGCAGGGTCACTTCCTGATAGAAATCGTAGTTTCTCCGAAGCTCCTCCTCTGTAAAGAGTCCGCTGTGAAGATACATCCCCAGTATGGCATCGGCCTGCTTTGACATCCGGTGGCGCATGATAAACAGCGGGTGATAGTTTTCATAAAGCCATGCCCTTTTTTCCACGGGAATCTTTGATTCGTCCCAGGGCTTGCGCATCATGAAGCCGTCGTCCATGGGATACACCTGACGTTTCTCATCGTATGGGAAATACATATTTTCAATGATCTTTTTCCACAGAGCTGCTTCGTCTGTGTCAAATCCAATCTTTCTGCTGATCTTTTCCAGGCATTCCGGGGCCTCCTTTTGCAGATACTCCACGGCTTCCGCCGCATCACGCAGGTGTTCCTTTGCCATGAGATTTGTGTAAAAGTTATTGTCCACCAGTACATTATACTCATCCGGGCCTGTCACATCGCAGATGCAGTATTTTCCGCCCTTGCATTCTGCAAAGCTTCCCACATCCGCCCAGATCCGGGCTGTTTCTATGAGCATTTCCGCGCCCATTTCCTTGAAAAAGGTCTTATCTCCCGTAACCTTCAGGTACAGGGATAAGGCATAGGCAATATCTGCGTTGATATGATACTGGGCAGTTCCAAGGGGATAGTAGGTAGAGGCCTCCTCCCCGTTGATGGTCCGCCAGGGATAAAGGGCGCCTTTTTCGTGTCCCAGGATCCTGGCTCTGGCCCTTGCCTGATCCAGTGTGCTGTACCGGTACTGGAGAAGGGCTCTGGCTGTCTCCGGCTCTGTATAGATCAGCACTGGCATGACATACATTTCCGTATCCCAGAAATAGTGGCCCTCATAGCCCTCTCCGGAAAGACCCTTTGCCCCCATTCCGGTCCGTCCGTCACGTCCGGCAGACTGCATGACATGAAACAGGTTAAACCGCATTCCCTGCTGCAAAGCGTCATCTCCCGCGATCTTGACATCGGCCCTGTTCCAGAACTGCTGCATGTATGCCTTCTGGCTCTCCTCAAATGCGGCAAAGCCAAGCTTCTCTGCCTCATGCAGTTTCTCCAGGGTAAAGGCTTCCAGCTTCTCTGTCTCCATATCCAGGCAGGAGGTATAGCAGATAAATTTTTCCAGGGTGACGGTTTCTCCCTCACAAACGGCTGCCTGCAGTCTCAGGGAAGCTTCCAGTTCTCCTATGACCGTGCTGCTCTTATATACTTCTCCTATGACCGCGCTGCTCTCATATACTTCTCCTTTATCCCCAGAGGTGCGGTCCGAAAGGTGCTGCCCGGCTTTTGCCCCGGCTTTCCCCTTGCTCACCCCGCTGGTATCTCCCGTTTTTGTCACCCGGTGAATGCTTCCGCAGCCCACGGTCAGCTTGCTGGTCTGTGTCGTCCCTTCATAGTAAAGAAGATTTCCCTTCCCATAGAGCTTATCAGGCTCCAGCTTTCTGCCGAAGGGTCCGTAATCCACAATGGGATTTGTTTTTCTTGTATGGTTTTCCACATTTGCCTGCAGTTTTGAACACCATTCTACCTTGCCGCTGAAATTCAGCAGGGTTACCTGATATTGGATGGCCATGATATTCTTATGCGCAAAGGATACCAGACGTTTGATCTCAATTCTGACACGCTTTCCCAAAGGGCTTGTCCAGATAAGACTTCTGGTAAGGATTCCTTCTCCCATGTGAAGTGTCCGGGCATATTCCTCTGTTTTCCCGGTGCGCATGCCAAATTCCTCGCCCTCCAGAAACAGCTTTGTTTCCTTCAGATTCGGCAGATTCAGAAGGGACTGGCTGAGAAAGGGAGAGCCGAAGTTTGCCTCCCCGTAACGAATCTGCTCACTCTCATAAAATCCGTTGATGAAATTTCCTTCCAGCCCCGTGTCACTGTCAAAAGGATAGGCTTCCTCAAAGGTTCCACGGCTTCCAATATAGCCATTGGAAAGGGCGAAGGTCGTCTCATTCCTGTAATTGTTTTCTATCCGAAATTCCTTTTCCGTAATGGTCCATGGCTCAATGGGATATATTGGTTTTTTATTCAGATCCATAGTACTCTCCTACCTGTTTATCGCATTTTCCAGAGGATTTCTTCCTCTTTTACAAAGGACATCAAAAAGTCATAGGCATTTGGCTCCAATGCCGTTTCATATTGAAGCAGTGCCTGAAGCTTCAGATTTTTTTCGCCTTTTTCGAAAAGCATTTCCTCCGGCACCGGGATCCGGATCCGCTCCTGCCATTTCAGCGATGTCTTCTCCTCCAGTCCTTCCGGACAGTCAAAGATTTTTGTCTCCCGCAGAGGCCAGTTTTCATCTCCGGCCGGGGAATGGATCAGTCCTGTGTACAGCTCCGGTGCATAGCCTTCCTCCTTTTTCAGCTCATCCAGGACCTCGCAGACAAACCTGTACAGCCCGCTGTGATCCCCGTGAATATCCCAGGGAGAGGTGGTGAGAATGCAAGACGGCTTTTTGTCCATTAAAACGGCCTTTAAATCCTGACGGAAGCTGTCGCGGCAGTATGGGGCATGACACCCCTGCTTTTCCATATGAAATTCCGGCTTTTCCAAAAGACCGTATGTATGATCCCCGCATCCGGAAGGATAAAGCTTCTGTGCGTCCTTTTCTTCATATAAATGTGTGAGAAAGCTGTCCTCTGCAGGCATTCCCGTATCTGCATAGCCAAGGATATGAAGTCCGGTTATCGGGACACTTAAAAGTTTCAACCCTTTCACAGTCTCCTGAAGTCTGGCCCTGCCTACGGAAAGATCACGGCAGCCATAATCTCCGTTGGTTGCCATTACAATGTCAATGGAACGCTGTCTATTTACAAGATGCCGGATGATTCCTGCCGCCATCAGTATTTCATCATCCTGATGAGGCACGATCACCATCACACGATCCCATGAATCTACTGCTGTCATTTTCTGATCTTCCTCCATTTTATCAACCCTTTACTGCACCTGCGGCTACACCTGCGATAATGTACTTCTGCATGAAAATATAGAAGATCATCAAAGGTGCAACGCCCAGCATCAGCATTGGGAAGAGTGCGGTCCAGTCTGTCGCAAACTGTCCGATATTTCTCGTTACCTCCTGCAGGATCACATCGTGCTCCCTGCTCTGGATAAACAGAAGGGGTGTCATAAATTCATTCCATACGTTCAGGGTCACGATGATAACAACTGTGGAAATGACGGGTTTTAACAGCGGCAGCACGATCTTGAAAAATCTTCCTATTACAGAGCAGCCGTCGATGGACGCGGCTTCTTCCAGTTCTTTCGGGATGGTTGATTCGATGAATTCCTTAAACAGGAATACTGCCTGCGGGGTGTTGATTGCCACATCTACCAAAATCACTGCAAACAGCGTGTTCATAAGATGCAGATTTTTTACGATCTTATATAAGCTGACAATGTTCATCTGGAAGGGCACCACAAGTCCTGCCAAAAACAAAAGGAACATTCCGCTTCCAAGCTTTGTCTTTGTGCGCGCCAGGGCATAGCCTGCCATGGAACCGAAAATTACGATCAAAAATACTGCGCTGGCTGTAATGAACAGGGTATTTCCAAATGCTCGTGGAAATTCCATATTGATCCACGCTTCCACATAGTTCTGAAACTGAAAGCTCTTTGGAATTGCCAGCGGGGCCAGGGTTGCCTCCTGGGGCGTTTTCAAGGTGGTGACGATCAGATAATAAATGGGGATGAACCAGATCAGTGCCAGAATGATCATCACAATTTCCGTTATTGCTAATCTTCTTTTTGCTTTTCTCATTGTATCGCCTCACTCCATTTCCCCATCAATTTCGTTACGATGGAACTGATTATCAGTACGATCACGAAGAAGCAGACACCAAAGGCCGCTCCTGTGCTGTAAAATCCGTCGGAAATACCTTTTTTCATCATGACAGTCATAACGGTCTGGGTGGCGTTTCCGGGACCGCCGGAGGTCATGGAATAGATGATGTCAAATACCTTCATACCGCCGATGAGACCGGTTACCACAATAATTTTTACAGAGGGGCACATCAGCGGAAGGGTGACATAGAAAAATTTCTTAATGCCCGTGGCGCCGTCAATGTCTGCCGCCTCGTACAGATCCGGGGAAATGCTCTGCAAATTTGCCAGGTAAATAACCATAGCCCAGCCAGTCCACTGCCATACCTGGGTGAAGATTACGGAATATAAAGCTCTGTCTGCGGTAAAGAAATTGACTGTTCCCAGTCCCAACTGATGCAGAAGGTTGTTGATCAGGCCGAAATCTGAGGAGGACATGATAAAGCTCCAGAGATAACCGATAATCAGGGAACTGAATACTGCCGGGAAAAAGAACACGGCCCGGAGCAGATTTCTGGTTTTCAGTTTTTTATTCAGCACAACTGCCAGCGGCAGCGCCAGGATCGTCTGAAAACCTGTGAGTAAGATTGCGTAGATAACAGAGTTTTTAATGGCTGTTATCATAAGAGGGGTGTCAAACACCTTGAGATAATTCTTTAATCCTACAAAATGAAGATCAATGGGATTCATATCCGTATAGTCTGTAAAGCTGTAGAAAAAGGTATACAGAAACGGAAGGATACTGAACACAATGTAAATGACCAGCGCCGGGAGAATAAAAAACAGAAAATATTTTCCCAGGGAATTTACATTGTATGCTTTCTTTTTTGTCATACTTGTCTCTCCTTATGTAAACCAAGCACCTGTTACAGCGGGATTTTTCGCGCAAAAATGCCCCAAGCGCCATTCCTGACACCTGAGGCACTCTCGTCATCCCGAATTTATAAAAAAGTGTATGCCTTGGCGCATACTCGCGCCGAAGCGCGGCTGCGCCAGAAGCCATATTCCTCTTGCGCAGCACCGCGGCAAATAGCTGCTCGCCATACGGCGTTCGCAACTATTTTACTTTTCAAGCAGTTCCTGTACGGCGGCGTCTACGTTCTGCAGGGTTGTGCTCAGATCCTGCTCGCCCAGCAGGTAGGACTGCATTTCTGTGCCGTATGTTTCATGAGCCGGAGCTGCTGCGCCCCACTCATTCCATGGGCAGTATACGTTGCCTGCTTCCAGAGCTTTGGAAGCTCCTGTGTAAACCTCCGGAAGCTCAAAGCTTGCGCCTTCCAGATAAGAAGAACCGCCCTGGTTGTTTTCCCAAAGAGCTGTCTGGCCTTCTACTGTGGAGATAGCTTCTACAATCTTCATTGCTGCTTCTTTATTTGCAGAAGCGGAGTTTACTGCAAAACCGCAGCCAGGTCCGCCGATGAGCCAGCCGTCGCTTGTCTCTGTTCCGTAGAACGGCATCATGTCAATCAGCAGATCCGGGTTTTTACTGGTAATGGTATCCAAATCCCACGGACCGGAGCAGAACATTGCTGCCTGTCCTGTTGCGAACTGCTCAAGAGCCTGGTCATGGTCGATTCCTGTCATATCTGTGGTGTAAATGCCCTCTGTGATCATCTCAGACCATTTTTCCAGATATGTATTCCAGGTTCCATCCAGTGTAACCTCACCGTTTCTGTACTGCTCACCAAAGGATTTCCCCTCGTCTGTGGAGAGATATTCTGCTGCCACAAATGCCATGGAGTTTTTCAGCATCGGCTCCCAGGATTTCAGTCCTGCTGCCAGCGGAAGGATTCCTGCATCCTGGAATTTCTGGCAGGCTGCAATATACTCATCAAAGGTGGTAGGAAGCTCCACGCCGTTCTCCTCAAACATAGCCTTGTTGTAGTAGATTCCCTCAAACCAACTGATTCCCGGAAGTGCGTATACGCTTCCGTCATAGGAGTAAACACTGGTACCTGCATCAGAATATTTTGCTCCCAGATCGTCAAGTGGCTCCAGATAGCCAAGCCTTGCGTGCTTCAGCGCGGATCCCGGAGATTCACAGATAATGTCCGGTCCTTCCTCTGCGGAAAGCTGTGTATCAACGATGGTGTCGTAATTGGAGTTGTCAATAAACTGGAACTCGATCTCCACATCCGGAACTGCCTCTGCCAGATAATCCAGCATTGCCTGTACCGTATCCTCACTGTTCCAGTAGGTCATACGGATCTTCGTCTTTTCGCCCTCTGATGCGGAAACAACGGTTGTGGCACCTGCAAGAAGCCCTGTGATCATAGCAGCGCTCATCAGTACACTTACAATCTTCTTTTTCATGGTAATTCCTCCTTATTTATTTGTTAAGATTATTATAGGATTTGGAATTTCCAAAAAAAATGATACTTTCTTTAGAAAATTAAGACTTTTTTAAGCCTCCCTGCCAGTGATCTCCTTTTTGATCTTTATGGTAAAACAGATCATACCATCTTTTGAAACCCCTGCCGTTACACCGCAATCCTCGCCGTAATACATCCGTATCCTCTCCTGTATGTTATAAATGCCATAGCCTTTGCCCGGTTCATTTAAAACCTTTTTCAGATGCGCCTCCTCCAGATCCGGACCGTTGTTGTAGATCCGGAAATAAAGATATTCTTCCTCCGGTGCATACTCTACACGGATCAGTCCCCGCTCTCCCTCCTCGCAGTAATCGATCCCATGGCAGATCGCATTCTCCACGATGGGCTGCAAAAGGAAATTAGGCATTTCAAAGTCCAGCCCCAAATCAGGGATTTGATACTCCACATCAAAGCTGTTTTCATGTGTCCTGCTCTGGATTTCCAGATAGGAGCGAACATTTTCCAGCTCATTGGCTACTTTTGTGATCTGTTTTCCCTCATTGAGGACCGTCCGGTAAAACTTTGCCAATAGCCCTGTAATATCCGCAATCTCGTCCTGGTCTGCCCGAATAGCCTTCCATTTAATACTGGACAGGGAATTATAGAGAAAATGGGGATTGATCATGGCCTGCAGCGCTTTAAGCTCCGTGGCACGTTTTTCCATTCCCAGACGGTAGACCTCATTGATCATCTCGTTGATTTTCCGGCTCATGACTCCAAAGCTGTTTGCCACAACACCGATCTCATCCGTGTAGCCCGTTTCCACATCCACATCAAATTCGCCCTGTCCAACCTTTTCTGCGCACTGCTTCAGCTTCAGGATACGGGAGCTTAAAATCCGCGAAATGACGCTGATTAACACGGTAATGATCAACAGGCAGGCAGCGGAAACCAGTACCGTTGACCTGAAAATCTTGTTAATATCCCCTGCTATTTCCTGCTTGTCCACATAGTAAAACAGCCGCCAGCCGTTTTCAAATTCCCCGCTGGCGCTTAAAATATAATCCTTTGTCTCGTACTGCCCCGCCTCTGTTATCTCCGGCAGCCTTTGACGGATTTCTTTTTCCAGCTCCGCATTTTCCAGCTCCCTGGCTCCGATGATCTGCTGCTCTCCGTCCATAAGCAGGACACCGTTTTTCAAAAACTGCGCCTGGGATAAGGGTTCAACAAAGCGGTCCGGATAAACCTCCAGCTTCATGATTCCAATGGGCTCTGAGGACGTTGCCGCATCCAGCAGTGTCCTGGTGGCAAAGATATTTCCATCCTCAAAGGTCCACAGCGCATTAAACTTTTTCTGATGGTAATCGTACCAATCCTCCCCTTTGCATTCCTCCTCGGGCTTCAAAAAGCTGCCGATGGCATTCTCGATATGCGGGGAAAAGATTTCGATTCCCTTTATATTTCTGTCGCTTGTGATGAAATACCAAAATACCGGCTCCACAGACTGGTTCATTTCCTTTACAAGCGCCGTCACATTTTTGCTTCCTGTCCGCAGTCTTTCCCGGAAGGTGGAATTGTAGGAAAGGTATTTCAGGTTATCGTCCTCACGCTCAATGTTCGCCTTCAGATTATAGGCAATGGAAGATATACTGTTTTCAATCGTGCCCTTTGTCTGGGTGAGCAGATTTTCCCTTGCAATGTGATAGGAATAATTTCCCAGCACAAACACCGGAACAAGCACAAGGACGAGATAGCTGATCACCAGCTTTTTCCGGATGGTCGCCTTTCCGTAATACCAGTCGATAAACTTTTTCATATGCCCTGCCTTTCCCCGTTCTCCCGGAACTGCTTCGGTGTCAGACCGTAGTAATTTTTAAAGGCTCTGTTAAAGTAGGACTGGTTCTCATAGCCGCAGGCTCTGGCGATCTCTCCCACTCTCATGGTTCCTTCCTCCAGAAGCAGCTTCGCCTTTTCCATTTTGATCTCTGTGATGTATTTGATCAGGGTTTTTCCCGTTTCTTTTTTAAACACATAGCTCACATAAGCAGGGGCAAGGTTCACCTTCTCCGCCACATAGCTCAGGCTGACATCGTGCATATATTCCTTTTCCACCAGGTTGCGGATCTTCTGGATAATGCCGGAATCGTCCACGGATTCTTCTCCCAGATCCTCCAGCATCTCATATATGTTTTTGCTGAAAAACGAAAGAATGTCTTTTGGATTCTTAGAACGGAAAAGAATGTCCGAAGAATTCAGGATCTGCTCACGACGGAGATTTGGATTTTTGTCATAAATCGCACCGATCACACTATAAAAAATATTCTGTACATACAGCTTGCTCATCATATTGTTGGCAGAAATGGTTTCAATAAGCTGGTCTGTAAACCGTTTGATCAGCTCAGGGCGGTTGGCATCAATGGCCTGCATAAGCTGCTTCCGGATAGCCTCCACATCCCCGGAATAGTATTCCTGAATCCTTTTTGTCCTGGTCCAGACGATCATCTGCCCAAAACCGAAAAAGTCCCTCTGTATATCCTGGATGGCATCTACCTCTCTCTCAAATTCCTCCATGGAAGCTGCAATCCGGCTCACGATCACAAACATGCCCTCTGAGGCAAAGGCCTCCACATCCCTGGAGAGCTTCAAAAGCTGGCCCTCCAGAAAATCCCTCTCCATATACTTCTTTTCCCGTATCAAAAGGCAGGACTCATTCTGGAAAAGATTGATATATTCTGTTTTTTCTCCCAGATACATTTTTACAAAGTTCAGAAAGATCTCTTCCCTGGTTTCAAAAAAGTTGTCCAAAAACTCCACATGGACGATACGGAAGGATGCTCCCCCTGAGAAAAGATCCATTCCGGCGCGCTCCCGCTCCTCTGTTTTCAGATGCGCCCCTGTAAGGATCTTATACAGGACATTCTGACGGTTCTGCCAGTCCTCCTGCCTGCGCTCCTCCCTCTGGTTTCTTTCCTCCTGGATGCTGCAGAGCAAATCCTCCATCACTTTTTTAAATTCATCGATCTCAATAGGCTTCAGGAGATAATTAACCGCATTTGCCTCCAGCGCCTGCTTCGCATAATCGAATTCCCCATATGCGCTGAAAATAATGATCTTTGTATCCGGATAGCCCTTATTCACCTCCCTGGCAAGCTCCAGGCCGTTCATCATGGGCATTTTTACATCCGTAAACAAAATATCCACCGGATGCGACTCCATATATTCCAGCGCTTTTTTTCCATTCTGCGCCTCACTGATCGCCAGCGGATAGCCGTATTTTTTGATCAGATAGGCAATCCCCTCCCGTTCCTCGCGCTCATCGTCAACCAACAGTATTTTCAGCATAGCTCCCCCTCATACCTGAAAAACAGTTCCACTTACAAGCCTTGTTTTTCCTTCTTTTATACCTCCAAAAGCTCCAGGATCTCCTCCTGGCTCATGGCGCCAAGACCGCCGGTTCCGCCGCTCATTACCTGATCTGCAAGATTTTTCTTCGTTTCCTGCAGCTTCTGGATTTTTTCTTCAATGGTGTTCTTTGCAATCAGCTTAAACACCGATACCTTTTTCTTCTGCCCAATCCTGTGGGCACGGTCCGTGGCCTGATTCTGGGCAGCCAGGTTCCACCATGGATCATAATGGATCACCACATCGGCCCCGGTCAGGTTCAGACCTACGCCTCCTGCCTTCAGAGAAATGAGAAATACGGGTACTTCCCCCTCATTAAAGCTTTTTACCAGCTCAAGACGTTTTTCTTTGGAGGTGCTGCCCATAATGGTAAAATATCCGATTCCCAACCTGTCCAGCTCTTTCTGCAAAATTTCCAGCATGGAGGTAAACTGTGAAAAGACCAGGATCCTGTGACCGCCGTCCATAGCGCTTTGGAGCAGATCCAGACATGCCTCCAGCTTCGCCGTCTCTCCCTTATAATTTTCAAAACAAAGAGACGGGTCACAGCAAATCTGGCGCAGCCTTGTAAGCTCCGCAAGAATCTGGATTTTATTTTTATTAAATTCCTCCGGATTCTGTCTTGCAAGCTGTTCCTTCATATGAAGCACCTGCCCATCGTAGACCGTCTGCTGTGCTTTGCCCAGCCGTACATACCTGCATTCCTCCAGCTTCTCCGGCAGATCCTTCAGCACATCCTCCTTTAGCCTTCGCAGGATAAAGGGGCCTGTCATTTTCTGAAGACGCTTCATTGCCTTCTCATCATCGTTTTTTACAATAGGAGTTTCCAGCTCTTTCCTGAACACCTCGTAGCTGTATAAAAATCCGGGCATCAGATAATCAAAAATGCTCCACAGCTCGCTCAGACGGTTCTCTATCGGTGTTCCCGTCAGCGCATAGCGGATCTTACTATGTATCACCTTCACCGCTTTTGCGGCTGCAGTGGTATGGTTTTTAATATACTGGGCTTCATCTATGATCTCATAAGAAAATTCCTTATCCTCATAAAATCCAATATCCCGCTTCAGCAGGTCGTAGGATGTCACCAGCACATCCGCGGACTGATACGCCTCTATCTTTTTCTGCCGCTCCTCCTGGGTTCCTGTCACAAGAGAAACCGTCAGGTCAGGGGCAAACTTACGGAATTCCTCTTCCCAGTTAAACACAAGGGAGGCCGGAGTTACCACAAGAGAAGTTCCTTTTCTGCCCTCTTCCTTTGCGGAAAGCAGCACTGCGATCACCTGCAGTGTTTTTCCAAGACCCATATCGTCCGCCAGAATACCGCCGAACTGCCAGGCCTCCAGTGTCCGCAGCCATTTATAGCCATCCTTCTGATACTTTCTCATCACCTTCGACAGGCTCTCAGGCTCCTCAAAATCTGCATCCTTTACCGTTTTAAAGCCCTTCACCACTTTCCGGAAATGGCTGTCACGGCTGCTGTACACCTCTTCGTTTTCTTCCAGAAGCTTGTCCAGATACAGAGTCCGGTACATGGGAAGCTTTAATTTTCCCTTTAAAAGCTCCTTGTCTTTCAGATTCATAGCCTTGGTAAGCTCTGCAAGCATTTCCAGCGAAGGCTCTTCCAGGTCTACAAAGCCCCCGTTTTTCAGTCGATAGTATTTTTTCTTTGCGCGGTAGCTTTTCAGGATATCCAAAAGCTCTGCTGCCGGAACATCTTCTGTGGAAATATCCAGTTCCAGAAGTCCGGATGACAAGGATACGCCCACAGAAACACGAACATGGCTCACATCCCGATATCCCAGGAATCCTCTGGTGCATCTCACCTCTCCCAGCTCCATCAGTTTTTCCAACCCGTTTTTCATAAGCCGGTAAATGAGTGCTTCATCCCCTCCGCAGCAAAGCGCTTTCTTTTCCAAATCTATTTCCGGAAGCCACTGCATCACCTGAAACAGGATTTCCTCTTCCCTTGCCTGATCCCGAAAGGCTTCCGTCATTACTTCCAGCCTTTTCATATGCCCTTCCAGTACAGAAAGCTCCTTTTCCCCATACCAGGCAAATATTTTGCAGTTGACATCATCCTGTTCTGCATCCAGATAAAATACAAACCGCGCCTCAGGAAGCAGATAAGAACGAAATTTCTCCGGCTCTGTTTCTGAAATATCCGCAATATCTGCAAGCTGAGGCAAAACCCGGCTGTAAAACTCCGACATAAGGTTTCGCCCTACACGGAACCAAAAGCGGTCATTTGATGCCAGATTCGCTAATGGCTCCGCCTTTCCCAGAAAGCCTTTATCCACGCGGTTCAGATATCCATCACTGATGTAATAGGCTGCGTCTGTTCCATAATAGAGTGCCGGCAGTGTGCCCTCTACCTTGATCCCGTGAAATTCCTTTTCTCCTTTTATTGCGTCCTCGGAAATCTGCATAGTTATTCTGGGATTTCGCTCTGCACAGGTCAATGTTCCTTTCTTTTTTTCAGAGCCATCCTTATCCTCAAACTCAATCTCTTCACTACCCAGTGTTTCATAGAGCTCGTCCAGTCTCCACCCAAAAAGATCCAGGGTACTGCCTACGCTTTCCTTTACTTTCCCATAATAGCTTCTTGATTCCGTGAGCCTTTGCTGAAATTCCTTTTCTTCTCTCACAATACGGTTTATAAAGCGGATCCAATCCCTTCCTTTCTCTGTAAAATTACCGGGACTGTGATTGATCTCTGTGTTGCTGCCGTATGTGTCTGTAGATGAAGCTTTCACATTGTCACAGAACTCATCCAGTTTTTTAACAACAAACAGTTTATTTTCCCCTAACCGGAAGGATATGGAAAGCTTTCCTCCTTTTCGCGTCAGCCGCGGAAGCAGACGGAGGCTCTCCTCCTTTGCCGTAGTGCCGGATATGATGAGATTTGCCCTTTTTTCCTGAAAAGCCCTCAGCAATGCCTGCCCTCTCAGGTCTGTGGAATCACCGATATTGTGGCTGTTAAGATAATCTTCCAGAAGCTTTAACGCCCCTACTTTATATGAACAGTCCGTTTTCTTGGTATCATAATGTACATAATAATTCCTCCGGCAGTTCTTGCATCCACATTCGCAATATTCGATAGCATTCCGTGAAAACAAAATACGAATAGGAAACTCTTGCTTTCCCTCATATCCAACTGCATCCATCTGCCCAATTCTTTCCTGAAGGCCACTGGTAAATCCGGTAAAAATGCTCTTTATCCTGATTTTATCATTCGCACAAAGCCGCTGTCCTTCCAGGACTATCTTCTGCGGTGCTTTCATATACTGGCGGATACGGGATCCATCAAAATATCGGTAATCTTCCAGATTTTGGATCTCACTGTTACCATTTTCAGAAGCCGCCCCATCTTCCTCTTCTTCCCAGGAGCCGCCAAGACGGGTATACTGTTGTTCTCTCTTTTCTTTTTCCAGGCGGACAGCCTCCTCCGCCTCTCTCTGTGCCTTCTGTGCAAGCCGTTTTTGTTCTCTCATCCGGCGCTTCTCCTCTTCCTGCTGTTTTTCCTTTTCCAAACGCTGCCTTTCTTCTTCCTTCCGTCTCTTTTCCTCTTCCTTTTGCTTCCGTTCCTCTTCTTTTCGCTTTTGCTCCTGCGCTATGCGGGTAAGCTCCTGCTCTTTCTGTTTCTTTTCTGCACGGCGGCGGGCAGCTTCTGCCTTTTCCTGCCTTATTTTTTCCCGGCGTGCTTCTTCCAAAAGGCGCTTTTCGTATTCAACCCTCGCAGCTTCCTCAGCCTGGCGTTTCTGCTCCTCCTTCTGTTTTGCCCTCTCTGCCTTTCTTTTTTCCCGTTCCGCGCGGCGGGCTGCACGCTCCTGTTCTTCGCGCTGCGCTGCTTCCCGGGCAGCCTGCTTCTCTTTTTCGCGGTCTTCCCCGGCGTGGGAGACTCCTTCTTCGCGGTCTTCCCCGGTGTGGACGGCTTTTTCTTCGCGGTCTTCCCCGGCGCGGGCGGCTCCTTCTTCGCGGTCCTCCCTGGCACGGACGGCTTTTTTCCTTTTTCGCTCTGCCGCAGCCTTTTTCTTCTGGGCATTTTTTTCAGCAAGCCGCTTCTCCTCTGCACGAACCTCTTCGTCCATTTTCCGCCACATTTCCATAAGAGCAGCTTCCGCCTGTACATCTTCCTCTGCCTTTTTGTCTGCCTCTACAGCGTACATAAGCGCCGCCATATGCTCACAGTTTTTTCTCCCGCGGGCTACCGGGCAATCACAGCTCATACGCCTAACTCCGGAAGACAGAATTCTTAATGCAGTCTCATTCCGTCTCCTCCCAAGCACAGCTCCCGTATATCCTGTTTCCGTCTTTCTTAAATCTACAACTTTTTTATTCAGATAGAGGCTTCTGCCCCTCTGTAGTATATCGTTGTTGAAATCTTTTTCCCATTCGTACATTTCTATTGCCCAGCCTTATAATTTTATCCGGTTATCCGCATCACCAGTCTTATCCCTTTTGCGTACAGTTTGCCGCATCTATCGCGATCACCAGTAGCAATCCCATCAGTTCATCTGCCGGATCTGCAAAATCGATCACATACGTATCTCCCCAATGGAACAATTCTTTTGTGATATGTATGATAGAGCTGCAGCCGGAATAAACATCGTATTCCCACCCCAAGAAATCACCTTCTGCTCTCCATCCATTGAATTCCACCTCATACTTTGGACGGAATAATGTAAATTTCTTCTCGATTCTGCCCTGAACATAACCGCCGACCTCAATCTCAAATACCGGAAGCAGAGTCATCAACCGTTCTTTGATCATGCCAACCTCTTTTTGGTTCCTGTCATAAACATGAAGCCGGTGTCCCAGAGATAAAAACTCTGCTTTCACAAAGTATTTTGCATTTCCATTCTCATCATATACGTCATAAGTATCACTCCAGGAAAAAACTCTCTGTTTGATCAACAATTTCATAGTAAATCCCGCTTTCTGCACTTCGGCTGGGTGCTCAATGCGCTTTTGCCTAAGTATAGTATTATTTTTATCCATTATAATTGTTTTCTGATTTATGCGCAACTGTTTGCATCTTGACAGAAAAAAGTTATGCGGTTTTTCGCCGCCAACCCGATCAAAAAGAAACACCACCAGATTTTCCTTTTGCATGTTTGGCAACTCAAAACCGCATAACTATGATTAGGTTCCCTTTTATACAACAACCCTGCTTTTCCTCATATCACAATCTGCAATATGTCTATCAAATGTAATGATACTCTCTAAAGAAAAGTTAAACTCCAGTTTAGAACTGGGTACATAATAAAAATGTTCCATAATAAATTTTACAAATTGAAGCGGTGCTATTGGTCGGTCCGCAGGTATTCTGCAATTCTTATATCCTCCCAAAGTTATATGCGAATACGGGTGATGAATCTCACTATCTATTTCACCATTACAATAGTCAATCCTCATAATCACAGGTAATACATCTTTATTCAAAATATCACCATAAATATAATCCGCATCATATAGTTCTGCATCATTCTGATAAATCTCATAAGAAGGTGATGGGTAAAATGCTAACCTATGTGCCAGCAGTTCCGTGCCTCGATTATTAAATCTATACATTAATTGCAGCATCCCACCATCTGGTAACTTAATATTAAAATTATGCCCTTCCTCTATTTCCTTATATATTGTTGCATAATCCATATTCTTTAGATACAATGAAACATCATGATATTTTTCCCACACAACATCCGTGTTCTGGATAATCGGAAAATTATATTCTTCTGCCAGCCCACTTCGTATCAGTTCTTGTGTGACTCTTTTTACTTCTCGAAGTATTTTATCCTGTTTCTTCAATTTAACAACACATCCTTAAGCATTTCTATTGTTTTTTCATCCAAATCTTCTTTCTGGATTTCTCCTTTTTGGATTTTTGAAACAATCTCGACCAGACTATTATTGCTCTTTTTAATATCACGAATCTCATTTTGTGTCATATCACGATGTATAATTCTCATATTCTGACGCTGCAATTCATTCGGATACTTAAATTGTAATTCAAAATTCCTTTCTTTTACTTTTGTATATTCATCTATTAATAATTTCATATTCTCACCTAAGCCGCTAACCCGTACCCATGCCTTAGATCTGGTTAGCGCAGTAAATAATATATTCCTCTTTCGTGACAGATTGATCCCCTTTGCGCATACATCCGCATTCACCAAATATACGACCGCCGCTTCATTACCTTTCGCTCTATATATTTGCGAAACAGCAATAGAATCTTCCTGAAAAAAGTCGTCTGGGGTTGTCTGCACACCTACGATATGGGATTTAATTCCCTTCTCCATCAGCATAACTCGTATTTGCGAGACATAACTCTTTGTAGTTTTCGGTTCCGGATGAATAATCATGATATCTTGATATTTTAATTCCTCTTCCTTTAGATTCTTTTCAATATCCTCTACAACCCATTTTGCTTCCTGGTCAATGGAATCAAATTTCTCAAATCGTATAAGATCATCAATGGCAGAATGGCTTTCTAAGAAAAGTGGACTTGTTTTTTCTGTTCTATATAAAGTCACAGATTCTCCGTCTACAATTGCTCCTTCTTTTACAGCATACCCTATATCTTCCCATAATTTTTTATCTTCAAATAACTGGACCAATGGAGTGGTTTCTCTATTCTCTTTCTCTCTATATATCCCTAAACCTAAACTATGCGCCGTTATGAGTATTGGCCGAGAATTACGATAGCATTTTGATAATACAATATCTTCCGCTTTTCCGTTACTATTGTCCAATACCACATTCGGCTTTCCATTGGTATATCCGAAGATTTCTTCCGGAGAATCTACATTCTTATTATCCAGGCTTTGTAATTCATCATACGCATAAACCAGCATACGTTTTTCTTTCGGAAGAGACATATAACACATCTGCAAAAAACATTTTGAAAAATCTTGTGCCTCATCTACTAAAATAGCGTCATATAAAACTTCAGGGTCTGATACCATTTCTACAGCTTCCTGGCATACCTTATCAAAGGCAAAAGAATCACGCCCAAATTTCCGGCAGGCATCCATATAATCATAACAAACCAGATTATTAGCTTTACAGAAATTAAAATACAAACCTTCCTCATTCTTACTGCCCCATGCGTGAATGATTTTTATTCTATTCCAATCCGGTTTTTCGTTCGTATTCTCGATAATGAAATTTGAGATCAACTGAATGAATTGCCCCTTTAGTGCTCTGCTGTTAAATGTAACCGCTATGACTTTTTCCTCATACATTGTGTACAGGTAGGCAACTTTCAAGGCCAGGACAATTGTTTTTCCAGATCCCGCAAGCCCACGGATTCTTTGCACGCCATTCACTGTTTCGATAACAGCTTTACTTTGATATTTATCAAGACATGATATTTGATTTTCAATTGCCTTAAGTTTCGCTCCTTTTGAGTTATCCTTCTGAAGATTTGTTCTCAAACCGCGCTTTTTGATTTGCGAAATCATTTGAATTGCTTCTAGTAACTTTTCATAGTAATCATCACTTTGATCCCAACTAAGCATTTTTAAATAATCTTCCAGTTGTTCCTTAGAAATACAAATCTCTTCGACACTTGTTTTATAGCGTGGAGCATAAGAAACTATATTAATAGGTATTTGAAGCTTTCGCTTTTTGGACAAATAACTATGTCTTTTTAATCTTGATTCCATATTGTTATATAATTCATCCAAGAATGAAGTTTTATTTTCAATATCTTCTTCTGATGACATCTCCAAGTCAAAAATCACCAAACCATACTGTCTGCATACCAAAAGTGCATCAACCTTAATCTTTCCATCCATACCACCCAAAATAGGATAGCCCAAATAAAAATATCCGTCCAGATTCATAGTATTCAAAATGGCAATCACTTCATCTGCAAGGATCTTTTTACCTGTAACACCGTTAATCACTGTAAGCATTTACCACCCCGTACCTATCATAGTTGTCCATTAACTAAACCACACAAAGAGTATAGCATTCCCACATACTCTTTTCAATCAAGCGTATACGATCACTTCCCAACCAACTGGATCTGCACCTTCATATTAAGCGCGGAAGCGATCTTAACCATCATTTCCAGTGAAGGATTATAGTTACAGCTTTCAAATCGTGTGATATTGGTTCGCGGGATCCCTGCGCGTTTTGCAAGCTCTGCCTGGGTTAAACCCTGGTTTTTCCGTACTCGGATGTACTGCTCGATCACAGCGTTTCTTGTGTTCTGCTGTTCAATTTCGATAAATCCGTCCTCTCTGTCAGTCAGATAAATATCACTCATGCCTTTTTCCATAATCCTTTGTCCTCCTACTATTCTTTCCACACCGCGGCAAATGGCTTCGCTTTACAGCTCAGCTATTTTTCATCCTTACCCTCAGGTGGCGTTTTGTTTTCTTGTGTCTTCTGCAAAAATTATTTCCGGTTTCATATTCTATACAATCCACCCTGATAAAGGCAAGACCTTTTCTGGTCTTTACCTGCAGGATATCGCCGGGTACAACAGGAGCTTTTAAACCGTAGAACCAGCGGTAACGATTTTCGGATATTACCTTCCACTCATTTCCGCAAAGCTTTACGTGCCTTCCTTTTACCACCTTCTTTAGCGGCTGACTGGAAAGAGCCTCATATATGTCTGTCCGGATTCCGTACTTTTTCGCCAAAATATAGGAAATATATCCATCTCTTAACTGCCGATTCTCATCTACCACTATCCCATGTGCCAGTTTGCCGGAAGCCAGATAGTAATCTTCATAATACTTCAGCTTCTCTTCCGATGGCTCGCTCATATCGTCGGTCAAAATCTCCTCCATCCCGCACACATTCGTTCTGTTCCCAACAAGGACAAATGCGTAAAGCTCTTTTAACCAAACTATATTTTTTAACGCTTCACAGGCAGCAAATACTGCATCATCTCTGTTATCGTCATCTGCCGGTACATAGAAGTTTGCCAAACCGGAATACTTAATTCCAAAATTCAATAAAAAATCGTCTATTTTTTGAATCAAGATTTCGTTTTCTTCCATTTTATCCTCTTCCAAATTTAAGAACAAGCTGAAACCTTCGTTCAACGCAATCCCTCCTCCGCAAAAAGAACCATATATGATACTTCATAAATGTATCATATATGGTTCTTTTTGTCAAGCATAAAACTTTTGTTATCTCAATGCCTCTAAAAACGCCTCCCCATACTTGGCATATTTCATTTCCCCCACACCGGAGACGGTCATCATTTCCTCTTTGTTCTTCGGGCGTATCCGGCACATTTGCAGAAGAGTTTTGTCGGAAAATACAATGTATGGCGGCACCTTTTCCTTTTTTGCAATTTCCATGCGGAGACTGCGGAGCTTTTCAAACAGGTTCCGGTCCACCTCTCCGCCGTCCGGCAATGTCTTTTGGGGCTTCTGCTCCTTCTTACCAGGCTTCTTCGGCTGCTCCTTTGCCACCTTCATAAAAACAGGCTTTCCATCCAGCACTTCGTAAGAGCTTTCTGTCAGCTCCAATACCGGATATTGGGCATCTGTCAGGATCAGATGACCCTGGATCAAAAGATAATTCAAAATCTGACGCAGTTTAAACACAGGCTCTTCACTGCAGGTTCCGTAATAGGGATTCTCATCCATTCCGGTGCTCTGGATCTTAGCGCTCTTGCTCCCATGGACCGTATCTATGATCACGGTCATTCCGTAGCTCCGCCTTGCCTCTTTCACGCAGCCCACCAGTTTCCGGGCAATGATGCTTACATCTCTTTCCTCAAACTGCGTCAGACAGTTAGAGCAGTTTCCGCAGTAATTTTTTCCAAATTCCCCGAAATAGCGCAGGATATATTCTCTGAGACATTCATTGGTAAAGCAGTAAAAGGTCATCTTTTTCAGACGCTCCCGCTCCCTTTCCCGGATAAGCTCTGCCGTTTCCCAATCCGTATCCTCCGGGGGCAGCATTTTGTCAATAAAGAACTGGTTCATCACCACATCCTGCCCTGCATAAAACAAGATACACTCTGACGGCAGTCCATCCCTGCCTGCCCTTCCTGCTTCCTGGTAATAGCTCTCCATATTTTTCGGCATATTATAATGGATCACATAGCGGACATTGGACTTATCGATCCCCATGCCAAAGGCATTGGTTGCCACCATGATCTGTTTCCTGTCAAAAATGAAATCCTCCTGATTTCTTTTTCGCTCCTCATCGCTTAAACCAGCATGATACCGGGTGACAGAATATCCCTTTCTGGTCAGGTCATCGCAGACCTCCTCCACCACCTTTCGTGTCAAACAGTAAATAATTCCGCATTCCCCGTCATGCTCCTGCAGATACTCCAAAACTGCCTTTGTCTTATTTGCTGGCTTTTTTACGATAAATTTCAGATTTTCCCTGTCAAATCCGGTGAGCAGGCTGACAGGATCATCCAGCCTGAGAAGAGCGGCAATGTCATCCCGAACCTCCTTTGTGGCAGTAGCGGTGAAGGCGCTGATCACAGGTCTTTTATCCAGACATTCAATAAAATCCGCGATCTTCAGATAGCTTGGACGGAAATCCTGTCCCCACTGGGAAATGCAGTGCGCCTCATCCACACTAACCATGGATATCGTAATCTGACGGGCAGCATTTAAAAAGCTCTCCGTCAAAAGACGCTCCGGCGCCACATAGACGATCTTATACTGTCCCCTGATCATATTCCGCACTGCCGTCTGGTATTGCCCGGAAGTAAGGGAACTATTTAAATATGCTGCATGGATTCCCGCCTGATTCAGCGTTGTGACCTGATCTTTCATAAGAGATATAAGAGGAGAAATTACAATGGTGATTCCCGGCAAAAGAAGTGCCGGTATCTGATAACAAAGGGACTTGCCTGCTCCTGTTGGCATAATGCCTAACGTATCCCGCCCGTTCAGGATTCCATCCACCAGTATCTCCTGCCCCGGCCGGAAGGAATCATAGCCAAAATATTTTTTTAATGCTTCCTTTTTCGTCATTTTGTTTTACTCCGCAATCCGCCGAATGTTTCGGCAGTCAAATTACTGCCGGGCTTTTTGCTCCTTGCCCGGCAGCTCCATAATGTTGTTCTGCATTTATTATAATTGTTTTCCGGCTCATTCGCAACCGTTTTGCTGATATAAATCATTTCATGTTCTCTTCCTGTCTTTCGGCTATTTAAAATCTCCTCTGTACTCACGGATCACCTCTATCATATTCAGATAACCCTCTGTAGGAACATAATCCGGTATGGAATTTCCTGTTCCGAAGGCAAATCCCCCATGCCCTTTAGACTTTGCAACGATATCCAGAATATATTCCTTTAATTCCTGTTTGGAGCAATGGCATACCATATCCACGTCTGCCCCGCCAAAATTTCCGATCCTGTCCCCGTACTTTTCCACCCAAACAGGGAATGGAGCAAAAACGGCTTGCCATAGCTATGTACCAGGTCCACGATCGGTTTATACTGCGGAAGGATCAGTTTCTTTACATCATCTGCGGAAAGCATGGTACTGCTTTTATATCCCAGGTCATCTCCAAAGCGAAGCACACAGTAGATATCTCCAAATTCCTTCATAAATCTCTGCCAGATCTTCAGATTGGTTTCTCCCACCTTCTTAAAGAGATCATGATATAATTCTTCATCATCTGCCGCAATATAGCAAAGTCCCTGAAACCCAGTCAGATCCTGTACGCACTCAAAAATCCCGTTGCCAACTCCTCCGATCGCCTTCATTCCTTCGGGCATCTCTTCCCGAAGCGCACGGAAATATCTGGAATATTTTTCAAAATAATATTCCGGTATCTCATCCCACGGATACTGTTTAAAATCATCCTCATCCTGGATCACAGGGGTTATACCCGGGATTCCGCATTCTTTTTCTGTTCTCTGCACTGCTCTCTGTACATCTGCGGTGTCACTCCGATCTTTTTCCGGAAATATGTATAAAAATAATTGCTGCTCACAAACCCGCATTCCTCCGCGATCGCCTTTGCCGGACGTTCTGTTTTCTCCAGTTGCTCAAGCGCCCATTTCATACGTTCCCCATTAATATAATCTGAAACAGAAACGCCCATTTCTTTCTTGAAAAGGCGGCCCAGATAATTGGGCGAAACACTAAATTCATCTCCAAGCTGCTCCAATGTAAGATTAGGATCAGAGAAATTCTCTTCTATGTAACCTTTTACCTCAGAAAACTTTCCGGTCACACCCTTCTTCGCTGACGCTTTTTCCTGACCTTTTTCAATCAGACTCAGCAGCTTAAGAAACAGCTCATCTATCTCCGAAGCCTTCTCGCATTTTGCCAGCATCATAAGGAAATCATCTCCCTCCTGCTTTTTAATGGCATACTGCTTTACGTTCCTGCATACGGCAATCCCAAACCAGGTCATAACATTCATATAGTCTGACATTTTACAGTTCTGAAGCTCCTCTGCCAGTTCCAGATACAGCTCCCTGACATTTTTGTCTGAACCTGACAATCTGGACATAAAGTCAGCATCAATATACTGGAAATCCGCCTTTTTTCCATGCTCACGCAAAATCTCAACATCCGTAAGGAAGGAATTGGCAGGGTAAAAGAATCCTTCTGAAACCATTTCTTTCAGCTCAGTATTCTGTTCCGGAAGCCTCTCAAAAGGCACCGGACAGGCTGCGCCAAACAGCATAAACTCCCACTCCACAAAGACCTTTACATTTTCACAGAATTCCCGGAAAAGCCCCTGTATCTTCTCCGTGAAAGTCTCTTCGTCCTTCACCTCCACCACAAAAGTCAACGTGTCATCCCTGTTGATCAGGCTGATGCTGCGGAACTCTTTTGCAAAAGTTTCCGCAAAAATATTCTGGAAGCCGTATTTGATGTCATAGACATCCTTTTTTCCAAAGGTTTCACAGAATTTATCATAGTCTTCTATTTTCAGGATCAATACCGCAAATCTCTGATCCTCCTGAACAGAAAACTGCAGTTTTTCCATTTCTGCGCGGAGCCGGCTTTTTCCGAACAGTTTACGCCCATGGAGGAAATCATTCAGCAACCCTTCTCTCAAGACCATCATGTCAGAGCGCTTTGCGCATGAGGCCGCTATATATCTTTTCTCCAGCTTTCTGTGTATCTTAAGCATGGATAGAGCAGTTCCGAGAGCGATCAGTACAGCCACAAGCACCGCTGCTGCAAGAAACGTAAACATCCAGCGCTGAAGCTGGTCCAATGTCTTGAACATCGTATCCCATTTGGTAATCTTCACATAATTCCACTGGCTTTTGTCAGAATAAAGGTACGAAATAAAGTATCGTTCCCCATCCATTCTGTATTCCTTGTTCTGTGTGTTTTCTTCTGCCATTTTACGGACTGTTTCCTGAAAAGGCTCTGTTTCCGTTATTTCCACAGTTTGGACATCAACAAGACGATCCCCGTTTTCTCCAATGATCAGCATTCTGCTGTCTTTCATCATTTCCATTTGCACAATATTCTGAACCATACTGTCAAACTTCATATTAACAACAATTACGGATCCCTCTCCGATTACGGCAGTATCCCTGAAATAGGAATAGACTGTTTCCACCTTGTCTGACTGATTCGGATATTTGGACTGCATCTCTCTTCGGATTAAATTGGATGTGCAGTATGTTTCCGGGTCTTCCATGAGTTCTACTACACTGCGATCCGAAAAATCATCCTTTCCGACTTTTCCAAACCGGCTTCCCGAGGTGAGGAACAGATCCACTGACGGATTATATACATAAATGGATTCCACTGAAGAATTGGTATTCTGATACATGGATAACTGGTTTCTGACTCTGTTCAGTACAATGGAATTCAAATGGGACGCTGAAATCTCATTGATAAAATCTGAGCACACATCATCCAGCGCTACCTGCGTAGCGATCATATTTGCTGTGGCATTTGCCTTGTCAAATTCTGACTGGACCTGCGAAAATGCCTGCATGGACATCTGAACATTCTGATCAATGATCACATCCTGTACTTTTCTGTAAACCATACTGAATCCCAGAAAAATAACCAGAAACATCCCAAATGTAATTCCAAGAAAAATCTTTAAAAATGTCTTTTTCTTCTCTATTTGTTTTTGATCCGGATTCTTTTTATAGCTATGTGCCTGAAGGTCATTCCCAAATTTCATATGCTCCCCTCCCCCGCCAGCAGGATATCTTTTCTATCTCTATTTTCCTATATTTCCCCCTCATTCTGCAACTAAGAATTTTGTTTATTTCTTTAAAATATTGCAAAATGCCTCAGATCATAGCTCTGATCTGAGGCATTCCGGATTTCAGATGCATATCATTTTATATGTTCCTATATCTATCATTCACCTGCCAGGAACGCATCGATCTGCGCCTGCATTTCAGCGATCACTTCATTCACTCCTGCTACTTCCAGTTTTTCCAGGAATTCTGCGTTTGTCTCTTCTACAGGAAGCTCTCCGCCAACCAGACTCTCGTACTCTTTCACAACCTTTGATACGTTTGTGATCTCCATTTTTACAGGCTCCGGATCAAAGGAAAATCCAAGGATCGGAGATGCTTTTGCACTGTCGTTTAACGCCTTGGTCTGCTCCCAGACATCTTCCGGCTGTCCTTCCAGAACATAGCTGTTAAATACATTTCCAACTGCCCATGACTGACCATGAGAGTATCCGCTGTTTGGAATTAACTCAATCATGTTTTCACCCGTTTTGTTATAATGCTTTCCTTCAATACCGTAAGAAACAAGATTCATTACATATGGATCTGTATTGATCAGCTCCAGATATTTCAGGGTTTCTTCCGGGTGTTTCGATGTTGAAGAAATACCATACATAGTTGCAATAACGTTTCCCGTTGAAATATACGGATCAATCGCTGATTTTGCATATTCAAATTCATAGCCTACTCCTGCTGAGGCCTCTGCTTCAACTCCTGGTTTATAGGTTCCGGAGTAGATTGCAGACAGCTTCTTTGCGGCACGCTGGCTGTCACCGTATTCATCCATATATCCGCACTCTCCGTCAAGCAAACCTTTTTCATTTAAATCTGCCAGTTCGTTCAACATATCTTTCCACTCATCCGTTGCATAGAAATTTACAACCTGAGCCGTTTCATCATCCATTTTAATGACACCGGCTCCTAAATAATCAGTAATATATTCGTATCCGCAGTATTCTGCTGCCTGGATACGGCTTACGCCGCCGACTTTTGCTCCGTACTCATCAAATGCTTTCTGCGCATAATCTCCCATGTCCGTCAGAGTTTTCACTGACTCAATATCTATCCCGGTTCCCTCTACATAATCTTTGGGCATATAAGCTCCCAATTGCCTTGCCACAATTTGTTGATTGGGAACTGCATAAATGCCTCCGTTTATTGTTGCGGCCTTCCACATATAATCCGGAATCGCCTCCAAAAGACCGGGCGCTGCTTCCGGAAGCAAATCCTTGATATCAATGAATGCCCCTTTCATAACATTTGTATTATAAGGATTACACCAACTGGATGTAAAGCAGGCATCATACTCTTCACCTGAGGCAATGATGGTCTGGATTTTGTCCCCATAGGAACCGCCGTGGAAGACATACTCTACCGTTACTCCGATTTTTTCTTTTGTGTACTCATTTAATGCTTCCATTACGGATTCGCTGTCTGGCTGTTCTGAAATCATAGTATGGATCCTTAAAGTTACCACATCATCTGCCAGCACCGGCAAAGCACTTCCCACTGTCATGCTTCCCGCCGCCAGCACTGCTGCCATTCCCATGGCTGTTAATTTTTTTCTGTTCATATTTGTTCCTCCTTGTTTATATATAATTTTTTACTACCCGCTTTTTTAATCAGCCCTTGACCCCTCCAACGGTAAGTCCCTTTACAAAATACTTCTGAAAAAATGGGAATACTACCAGCATCGGGCCTGCTGCGATCACGCACATTGCCATTCTCATAGACTCTGTAGGCATATCGGCAACACTGATTCCCATACCTGAAATTGCGGAATTTTTCAGCATCTCCTGTACATCTCGCATCAGGATGTACAATCTGTATTGCAAATTATAAAGCTCCCGGTTATCAATATACATCAATGGCTGAAACCATTCATTCCAGTAATTCAATGTGATAAACATACCTACCGTTGCAAGTGCCGGCTTTGCCAGAGGCAGGACGATTTTTACAAATATCGTCATTTCCCCTGCCCCATCCACAGTGGCTGCCTCCATCAGTGATGTGGGAATCTGTGAGAAAAATGTTCTCAAAAGAATAATAAACCACGGTACGATCAGCATGGGCAGGATCATTACCCAGATCGTGTTCTTTAAATGCAGATATCTCGTCATCCAGATATATGTCGGCACCAGTCCGCCATTCAGAACCATAGGAATAATCAAAAATACGGTCATGGGCTTTCTGTATGCGTAATCCTTTTTTGCAAGCACATAAGCAATCATGGCGTTCAGGATCAGCCCCGCCACAAGACCCACTACGGTAACAAGGATCGTCACCCCGTAGGAGCGTATGATCGCCTGCGCATCCTTAAATACATATTTGTAGGCATCCAGGGTAAATCCCTTCGGTAAGATTCCATATCCTTCCTTCGCAATGCTTAAATCGCTGGAAAAAGAGATGGAAACAACTGTGATGATCGGGATCACACAAAGGAGACAAAAGAATATCAAAAATGCGTAAATCAGGATCTTCGGAATGATCGGTAAGTCTTTCTTCATCTTTCTTCTCCTTTCTCTTAAAAGATTGCACTGTCTTTATCTAATTTGCGTACTACCAGGTTCGAACCTATGATCAAAAGGAATCCTACCACTGCCTGGAAGCATCCCACAGCGGAACTGATTCCAATATCGCCGGTTACACGAAGTGCTCTGTATATGTAGGTATCCAGCACATCCGTTGTGGAATACAGCGCTCCCTGGTCTCTTGTCAGATTGAAGAACAGGCCAAAATCGGCATACATGATCTTTCCAATCTGGAGAATTGCCATGGTAAGAATCAGGCTTTTCACCATGGGAAGCGTAATTTTCCATACCATCTGCCAGCGGCTTGCTCCGTCAAGTGCAGCGGCTTCATAATAGGTATCGTCAATCCCGATCATACCGGCATAATAAATAACACTGTAATACCCTGCCATTTTCCAGACGTACATAAATGTCAGGATCACCGGCCAGTATTCTGATTTTGCATACCATGAAATACTATGCAGCCCGAAAAATCCCAGGATCTGGTTCAGGATGCCATAATCATGATGCAGATACGCATACAGAAGATATCCCACAACTACCCATGACATAAAGTAAGGGAAGAACATAATAGTCTGTACGATCTTGATCATCCCCCGGCTGCGCACTTCATTCATCATCAGTGCGATTGCCACAGATACCACCAGCGTCATTCCAATAAACAGGAAATTCAGCCCGATGGTGTTGCGCAGCACTACCCAGGCATCATTGGATTTAAAGAAAAACTCAAAGTTTTTCAAGCCGATCCATTCGCTTCCCAAAAAGCCTTTGTCGTATCTGAAATCCTTAAATGCGATCACAAGTCCCACGATCGGAACATATGAAAAAATAAACAGGATTACCGCAGCCGGCATTGCCATCAAGGTCAGTGTTCTGTTTTTCTTTCTGCCTGCGCCTCCTCTTTTTTTCATCAAATGACTTTTACCCCCTTTTCTCCGGAGCTCCGCGTCGTCTCCGTTTGTGTTTGACTCATTTTTACTGTATTTTTCTTATTTTTTCAACTTTCAAATCCTGCAATTGCTCTGATTCACAACAAAATCAACCTTTCAAATCCGTACATTTCGTTCATTTCAGTGTTTTTCCGCCTCTTCTATCATGGCAAAAATGTTTTTCGGTGGAATGATATCTACCATCGTGTTGCAGGTGGAAAGGATAAATCCCCCTCCCGGGCTTGAAATCTCAATGGTCCTTCGCACGTCCTCCTTCACCTCTTCCTCAGTGCCGAAGCACATGATATGATCCAGATCGATATTTCCCCACAGACATAACCTGTCTCCGTACTTTTCTTTAATTTCTCTGATATCCATACCGGCAGACGGCTGCAGGGACTGTATGCCGTCAAATCCGCACTTTACAAGCTCATCCATGACACTGTTCAGGTTTCCATCGCTGTGAAGGAATACCGGCACATTTTTATATGCTTTGATCTCCCGTACCATCTGTTTGTAAAATGGATATACATTTTCTTCCATTACATATGGCGGCAGGAACACACCGGAATTAAATGCCATATCATCTGCGATCAGGATCGCATCTGCTCCCTTATCAAGAAAAAGCTTTGCATCTGCCTGGCGGCGGATACTTTCAGAAAGCCCTTCTATCGTTTCCTGCTTCTCCCTAAGAATAAATGCCTGTTTCAGAAGGAAATACAAAAGATCCGCGTCCTTGCGCACAAGAAGTACAGACCGCTCTCCATCGCGGAAATCGTCACCGTATGCTATTCCTTTGGCGTACATCGGAATATACCAGCCGTTTTCTCTCTGAAGCTTTTCCACAATGAACCGAAGGGTGCTCCGCGCCTGTTGCCCTGCCAGGTCCTGATCCTCTACCAGGAAGGAAAGGGTATTCATCCCTCCGCCTACCCATCCTGCCTGCCAGAAGCAGGGCGGCACTTCATTCTCTGTTCCTACCCGGTAATAGCCCTCCTCCGCAAAATTCATCTTTTTATACTTCTCTTTTACCGCATGGTATGCCTTCGAAAATGGAATGCTGCAAAACTCTGTCCCTGTTTCCAGATTCTCACGAACCTCATTAAATCCTTCCATATATTTCTGAATGTTCTCTGCCTGAATGCGGGAAATCTGTATTTCCATTTCCAGGCGTTCCCCTTTTTTCAGAAGGATACCTTCATCATCAGAAGGATATTCCATTGTTGGGAAAAATCCGGTGCCATCCGGAAGCTCGCCGAAAAAGTATTTATTTTTTTCTCTCACTGCAGGAAGAGACACGGAAAACCATGCTTCATCCCCTTTTTCCCGGACACAAAAGCCTGTATATTCCCCGTGTATCCGGTGCTTTGCCAGAAAGAGCATTCCTTCCTGTCTCTTTTCGCTGTAATATCCCATGGCAGGGGTGCTCATATCGCCCGAACGAAGCTGAATGCCTGATTCCTCGTTGTTTCTGTCTATATGAGGAATATCTGTGATCACCTGCTGCCACCCTTCTTCTGTTCTTCCCCCATGATAAGGAGGATAAGGAAGGCGGACACTCTCCAGACAGTTTCCGTTATATACTGCTGCCGGGAAAAAGACATATTCTGTCCTCTCCCATTCCTCCTTTATGGTATCCAGAGCCAGTGAAACCGGCTCATCCAGCGCCTCTATCATTTCTGCCTGTATAAAAAAGGATAACCTCCGGCCTTCTTCCTCCCGGATGCAGCGTACCCTCATAGGAAACTCCTGCATATTCTTCCATTGCTTTTCGAAGTCTTTCATAAGCTCCCAGCACTCCTTCTTTACGGGAACGCTTCCTTTATACTGTTTTACGGTAATCTGATATCTCATAGCTCCTCCGTTTTTCTTTCCATTTGCTTTCATTTTTTGCTGCCAAACACGGACGGCAGCATGGAACACTCGTCCAAGTCCATAGAATCCGGAAAAAATTCCATGGTTTTAATCTCATAAGGCTTTAAAGATATCTTTTTTTCCGTGCCGTCCCAGAAATTCAGCTTTACCTCACGGCTTTCTCCTGTGCTTTCAAAAAAGCGCAGCAGATAGCTTTCTTTTCCCTTTATCTTCTTCATTGCTGAAAGCACACAGCCTTCCTCTGACATCCTGAACCATTTCTTTTCGGATTCTCGCTTTTCAGTCGGGAAAAAGGCAACCGCCATGGGAGTTTCCTGGAAAATCACAGCATCCTGTGTAACCCTTTCTCTTCTTTCCCTGTATCCACCAGCCTGAATACGGAAAAGATAATTCCGCTCACCCTGATCCATACAGCGGATCCTGCGGTCCTGGTCGAGAAGTATCCTGTCTTCGATGGGATGTGCCGAATACGCTGCGGAATTTACCAGGGAAATTGCCATGACACCGTCCCTGAATTCTCCTCCGTAACAGCCGGAATTGATACAGGTAAGCGCCATATTCTGTGTCTCATCGAAAACGCCGCTCCATCTCTGGAACACACGCTCCTTCTCACTGTTTTCATATTCCTGCACGCCGTAAGCTGTCTCACAGAGATTTTTTCCCTGAAGAGCGGTGGGAATTTCCAGTTTCAGAAGCTTTCCCTTTTCCAGCCATTCCACATCCACCTCCAGGTCAAAGCCCCTTCCCTTTTTCGGAAGCAGATAACGGATGGCAGCTCTGGATCTCCTGTATCCGAAAAGAGCTTCCACTACCGTGCGCACAACCCCGTCTTCCACGATCCTCACACTTTCCAGAACCGTATCCACAGCGGAAAAATCTCTCCCTTCTTCTTCAGACAATAGAGTAAATTTCCCCGCTTCCGTTGGATATCCGGAAACGGTCATTCCCCAGGGATCAAATCCGCTTTCTCTAACAGACAGCCCAAAGGCACTTCCTTTAAGGAACTCTTTTCCATCTATTTTTAAAGATTCCATAAGCCCTGTTTTTTTACTGATGACTGTTTCCAGCTCCTCTCCGCGGAAAACAAAGGCATCTCCCGCAACAGGGCCGCTTCTTTTCGGTTCTTTCTCCAAGAATTCCACGATGCAGTCATAGCGGTTCATCTGCATTGGCTTCAGAGCAGTATGGAAGACAATTTTTTTGCGCCAGTCAAGATTCATATTGCAGGCTTCTTTTTCCACCTGGCATGGGATTTCTTTTCCGTCCTGGTAGAGGCGCGGCATTCCAAAAGAGCTACTCCAGTTCTGGTTCTGCATCTGGAATTCACAGGTCACGATCCCTTCTATTGTGTAGGGATGAGGATTATAGATCAGGATCGGATATTCCCCCTCTCCTGCCGGCTTTTCTCCCTCTGACAGTGCAAAGAAGGCTCTCCTTTTCTGTTTCTCAAGGATTTCCATTCCATAGTTCATGATCTGAATCCCGGACTCCTCCACAGATTTCACTGCAGAACCGGGGAGGATGTCGTGAAATTCTACTGTCAGCAAAGCCTTCTCTGCTTCCTTTAGCTGATTCTGCGGATATTCCATTTTTCCCTGTATGACTGCCTGGGAGACCATCTTTTCCGTCATATAGAGAAGGCCCTCCAGCTTCCTGTGCTTCTGCTTGATCTGAATCTGTGAGGTATAGCAGCCCACTGCCCACGAATTCAGGTCATGTTCCACACGGGCAAGTGTTTCTTTCTCAATTTCCGAGAAATAATCTTCCGGAACTGAGTGGATCATTTTACACTCCGGGTGCTCCTCCTGTTTTTCCCGGATCAATCTCATATCTATCCGCGAAGGTCCCCCGCCGTGATTTCCCACTCCCCAGAGAAGAAATCCTTCCTCCTGATCCTTATGGCTGTCCAGATAATCCTGGATCTTTTTGCCAGCCTCTCCCATAAGTGAGTTGTAATGCTCACTGGAACGGTGGCCTTTGACAGCAGAGCCGTCAAATCCAACCCACAGAAAGTCATCATCCGGTAAGGGACAATCTTCCTGTATGGGACGGCAGAACACATAGGAGTCATAGCCTGTTTTTTCCATGATCTGTACCAGGCCTCTGGAATGGCCAAACGGATCAAAATTAATGGCAGTGGTCGGAACCACACCGAATTTTTCTTTAAAATACTCTCTCCCTTCCTCTATCTGACGGATAAAGGATTCCCCGGACGGCATATTGCAATCCGGCTGCAGAAACCAGCCGCCCATGATATGCCATTTTCCAAGCTTTACCAGCTCCTGGATTTCCTGAAACAGATCCGGCTCATATTCCTCCACCCACTGGTATAAGATTGCCTCATTGTGGTTAAAAACAAATCCGTCATATTCTCTGCAAAATTTGGCTGCAATACGGAAGGTGGACAAAGCTGCCGCGTTTCCTTCTTCCCAGTCCCACAACCACACCGGGTCCAAATGTGCATTGCATATCAAATGTAATTTTGTCATACGTTTCCTCCTGATATCTGGTATGAATTTACTGTATAACAGCTTTTTCGAATCCTCAACTTTGAAATCCACCTATCACTTCGTATTTCAACACTTCTTGCGCGAAGTGCGCATCCTTGCTTTCCCATGGCGCAAAAAAAAGTGACCGAAAGCATAAACAACTTTCGGTCACTTATATATTTAAAATAATTATTGATACAGCCTTCCTGCTGCAGCCCGGAGATTAGATTCCAGCCTGCTTAAGAAGATCCGGAACTTTGGACTCCCAGCCCAGTGCCATGATATGTACACCCTGGCAATACGGTCTGCATTCTTTGATAATACGTGCGGCAATCTCTACACCAGTGATGCCTGCCTTTGTTTTTTCTTTGTCCTTTTTCAGCTCCTCGATCATATCCTCAGGAACATGAACACCAGCAACATTGTTATTCATGAATCTTGCCATTCCCACTGATTTCGGGATGATGATTCCAACCTGAACCGGTTTTCCAAACTGTTTTGCTTTTTCCATGAATTTGATGAATTTTTCCGGTTCAAAAACTGCCTGTGTCTGGAAATAGTCTGCGCCTGCGCGAACCTTCCGCTCCATTTTTGCAAGCTGTGCATCAACAGAATCGCTGCAAGGTGATACAACTGCTCCCTTGGCAAATGCAGGCGGCTCGCCGATCAGCTTGTTTCCGCCCAGGTCTTCGCCTTCTTCCAGCTTTTTAACGGTATGGATCAGGGAAACAGAATCCAGATCAAATACCGGCTTTGCCTGCGGATGGTCGCCCATCTTGGTATGGTCTCCTGTTAAAAGCAGCAGGTTCTCGATTCCTAACATCGCTGCGCTCAAAAGGTCTGACTGCAGCGCGATACGGTTTCTGTCACGACAGGTCAACTGGTATATAGGTGTCAGCCCCTCGTCCTTCAGGGCTTTACACATTGCCAGCGAACCAAGACGCATAACGGAGGACTGATTATCTGTCACGTTTACCGCCGTAATACCGCTCAAATAAGTTTTCGCTTCTTCCAGCAAATGTTCAACATGAATTCCTTTTGGCGGACCTACTTCCGCAGAAACTACAAATTCACCACGTTCAAATAACTCAGTAATTTTCATTATACATTGCTCCTAATCATTATATATTTTAACAGGTTCCTTATTTAGACACTTCATCATCGGTCGCAAAATTGCGCACCTGTGTCGGGCATTTTAATACATCCAAACGTCCCAATTGTGCAAGCCGTCTGTAGATACGCTCCCAGCCGCATTCCATATTGCTGTCCACTTCACATTTGCCGTCCTTAGAGCCACCGCACTGTCCGTTGACAAGACTCTTGGAACAAGCCGTGATCGGGCAGATTCCTCCGGTCAGATTCAGGTAACACTCACCGCACTGATCGCAATCGTACTCTAACGGTGTCACTCCCTGATAGCCCGGTAACGGATAGGTGTCACAGCCCGCGCACACCATTTTATTCTCCAGATACTCCGCCACGGTCTGTACTCCAACGCCGCAGGAGAATACCAGCACCATATCGGCAGCTTCAATCTCGCTCATATGTTTCTGGAGACGCAGCTCCATATTTTCCGGATTGCATATGTAATCAGTTGTGATGATTCCGGTTACATTCCCGGAAGCTCCCAATTCCTTCTGAAGCTCTGCAGCTTCTTTTTCCGGAAAATGCACTTCCTTACATCCATGGCAGTTAATGATAAAAACCTTTTTTCCTTCTGCCAGTGATGCGATCGTTTCTTTTGCTTTTAATTGGGTAATCAACATATTACTTCATCCCCCTTATCGCATTTTTTCCGGCTTTGATCTTGGTCACTAACGGAATCTTGGAGGAGCAGATGTACTCGCAGCACCTGCACTCAACACAATCCATGACATTTTTATCTTTCATCTCCAGCCACTTCTGCTCATCCGCATATTTTGCGAAATACAGAGGAGAAAGCTCCATCGGGCATACGTCCACGCAGCGTCCGCATTTGATACATGGCTGTTCTACCGTATGATCGGTATCAACGGCAATGATTCCGTTGGAACCTTTCATGATCGGCACATTTACATCAGAAAGGACAAATCCCATCATCGGTCCGCCGGCCTTGATCGTAACATCATCGCCAGTCACGCCGCCGCAGTAGTCAAGCAGGTCTTTTGTATTGGTACCGATCTTTACAATATAATTGCCCGGCTTCTTCAGATTTTCGCCAGTCACAGTCACAACACGTTCAATTAACGGCATACCCTTCTGGATCGCATCCGCGATAGCCTTTGTGGTACTGATATTGCTCACAACGCAGCCCACATCTGCCGGAAGACCGCCGCTCGGTACCTGTCTTTTCATAACACGCTTGATCAGCATCTTCTCAGCGCCCTGAGGATACTTTGTCTTAGCTACCACAACGTCTATATTACCGATATCAGCAGTTTTAGCCTGCATTAATTCAATAGCGTCCGGCTTATTGTCCTCGATTACGATAAGACCCTTTTCAGCTCCCACTGTTTTGATCATCGCTTTAAGGCCGAAGATCACATCGTCCGCATACTCTAAGAGCACCCTGTGGTCTGCAGTCAAAAGCGGCTCACACTCACAGCCGTTCAGCAGAATGGTATCCACCGGCTTGGCAGGTTTTAATTTTACCGATGTCGGGAAGCCTGCGCCGCCCATACCTACGATTCCAGCCTCGCGGACAATCTCAACGATCTCATCCGGTGTCAGGCTGTCAAGATCCTTATGAGGCTGTACAGATTCGTGCAGAGTATTTTTTCCATCCGACCGGATGACAACAGACATACATTCGCCTCTTGTTGCATGTCCATGAGGTTCAATCGCGATTACAGTTCCGCTGACGCTGGAATGGATCGGGCTGCTTATGAAGGCTGCAGCTTCTCCGATCTTCTGACCAACTTTTACCGTGTCTCCCACCTGCACAACAGGATTTGCCGGAGCGCCTGCGTGCATAGACAGCGGAATAACCACAACTTCCGGATCCGGAAATTTCTCCAGAGCCAGATGCTCTGTGAACTCTTTGCGCTCTGAAGGATGAACGCCGCCGTAATAGCCCTCAAGCCTGTTCTCACGGATCGATTTCACATATTCACTCACAAACTTAACATTAACCTTTGAGTAATCGCGCACCTGTACCGGCTGGTTCAAAAACTCTTCAAGACGGCCCTGTTTTTCCAGTCTTCTGTATATTTTTTCCCATGCACAGTCTTTGTTGCCATCTACTTCGCATTTTCCGTCCTTTGCGCCTCCGCACTGTCCGTTGACAAGACTCTTGGAACAGTCAACGATAGGACAGACACCACCGGTTATATTCAGGTAGCACTGTGCACACGCATCACAGCTTTTCTTCGTGAGCGCCATACCGTGATGTCCTCTGTAGTTAAGTGAGTTGCTGGCCGCAAATACAGGTTTCCCTGCCAGATCCGCAACTGTCTGGATTCCCAGGCCGCAGGAAATTACAAAAACATTTTCCGTACCTTCCGGAATCACGTCCTGTAATTTTTTTTCAGTTTGGGTTTTGTTGCACAAAAAATCAACCTTTACACTACCTGTGATCGTTTTTCCGTTTTCCGCAGCGATCTTCTCAAACTCACCGCAATCGGGTTCATCAACAGTTTCAAATTCCTTGAAGCACTTGTTACAAGCAACAATAAACAGGTTATCCTTACCGGTCAATACTGACACCAGTTCGTCGTTACTTTTCAACTTATACTTGGTATAGTTTTCCAATTGCTCACCTTCCTTATAATATTGTTTCATAAACCATCTGCTTATCTTTTTTATTTTTTCAACCCCCTGCACTTTGAAGAAAAAACAAGGATAAGCAGATAACTTAATTCTGTAATTAATACATATTTTAATATAGCACAAATTAGCTATCTTATCTAGTCTAAACATATATTTTTAAACAAAAATATACATAATGCGCAAAATATATCCGGCGGATAAAACCGCGAACTGCCGTCACGAAACAGAAGCCGGATCCCGTGCAGTGACAAACGCAAACGGACATGCCCGCGTCGGGTCCAGACTGCTTAAAATGCGCTCTTCCGCCGGCATTTCTATATATTCCCATTGCCCCAGCCTTTCATCCAGCAGGATCGGACGTATGCTAAATCCCAGATTTTCCCGGTAGCTGCTAAAATGGGCGGACAGCAAAAGCATTCTCACATACCGTCTTCCCGGACCTTCACGGTATGCCATATCCTGCAGGGACTCGTACAGCCTGTCAAATTCCCATTCGCTGTAAAGGGCAGCCGTCCTTCTTCCGCTTCCCCAATGCACAAGGTAAAACTCCTCGTCCATTTCCAGCGGCAGATTAAAATACAGGCATTCGTCATCCTTTTCGCCGCTTTTTTTCATCTCCAGCTTCACACCCGGCACGTCCGGTATTCTGCCTTCCAGAAATTCTTTTATCAGCTCCATTTCTTCTGTTTCCCCTTTATTGCTTTTATCATATTAAAACGTTCTATAGCCAAAATAAGCCCCACCTCCCCAAGCAAAAGGAAAATGGACGTTCCTCCATAGCTGAAAAAGGGCAACGGCAGTCCTGTATTGGGAAACCAGTTACAATTAACGGCAATATTAATGATCGACTGAATGCCGATATGAAAAAGTATTCCCGAAACCATGACGGAACCAAACAGATCTGAGTGGCCCGCCACACGGAGAAAGCAATATAATAAGTACGCGATCAACCCTGCGACCAGAGCTGCGCCTGCTACCCCCAGCTCTTCGCAAATAATCGAAAAAATCATATCATTTTGAGCTTCCGGAATCGTACCCAGCTTTTGAACGGAATTTCCCAGCCCTTTTCCCAAAAAGCCCCCGCTTCCTATGGCGTACAGCGACTGCAGGATCTGATATCCCTGCCCCGACGCGTATCTTTCCGGCGCAAGCCACGCCGCTACTCTGCCAATCCGGAAAGGGAGCTGATCCAGCTTCTCCTGCGTCGGTAAATGGTTTGCCAGGTAAATAAGATATGCTGCACAAACCGCAAAAGCTCCGCCAGCCGTTATGAAATGTATTTTGTAAGTCTCAGTAAAGATAAATGTTAATGAAAAGGTAATTCCCAGTACCACCAGAGCCGAACTGAAGTCGTTTGATATCCGAAACAAAAGCACTGCCGGAATTCCGCCTGCCAGCCACAAATATATCGTCATCTTTGTCCTATGTAAATATGAGGAATACCTGCAGATCATAAATGCCAGAAATATGATCACCGCGATCTTTACGACCTCTGCCACCTGAAAGGTGACCGGTCCCACACGCAGCCATCTGCACGCCCCGTTATTTACTACGCCTAAAGGCGTCAGTAAGAGGAAAATGCAGATAATACCCAATATGTAAATGCCAGACGCGATCTTATACAGTAAATGATAATCCAAAAATCTGCCCGCGTACATACAAACAAAACCAATTACCATAAACACAGCCTGTCTCTTAAACAGATACAGCGAATCGTATTTATAATCCGGATTTTGACTGCATTCATAGCCGGATGCAGAGTACACCATGATCAGCCCAAAACAGCACAGGATGATCGTTGTTACCCAGATATTCAGATCAGCCCTTTCCAATCCTTCCAGCCGTCTGCTTTTCTCTCTTCTCTCTTGAATAAAAGCTTTGATATCCATGGCAAACCCTCCCTATACGTCATGCAGTCATTATAGGGCGGCTTCAAAAAAAATTTTTTTATCATGGCACTTTCATCACATTGCTTAATCAAGTACCATCCAGTCTCTTTTTCCATCTATGATATTTTGGATATATCCTGCCAAATTTCCTCCGCTCATTTTCTCCGGAGAATCCCCAAGCATTCCTCCTGTAATATAGTAAACCTCCATCCTTTTGCTTTTGCTTTTGAGCACATCTTTGTCACTGTTCTCTAAAGTCTTGCCGCCGTCCTCCCAGTCACTGGTAATAATGATGGCTTTTCCATCGATCCCGAAATAATCCGCCAAGAATCTTATCTCCTGAAGATACTCTTTTTGGGGTCTTGTCTGTTTGCAGGAAATAAAATAGGTCTGCATATTTTTGGTACAAACCAGATCGATCCCGCTGGTAACCGCGCCCCGCGCAAGCGGATCATCCGAATGTCCTGCGTCCCAGGTAAATGCCACATTTAATTTGATATCATCTACGAAGACCCTATTCCAGATAGAATGATAGGTGTAGGCTTCCAAAATATTTTCCTCTTTCATCAGACATTCTTTTGTGGAATGGTTCTTGTAGACAAATTGAATATGAAAGCCGTTTTTTCCTTTTACTGTCTTTTTTTCGATCATAGGCTTCTCGTCCAGCGGTTCCAGGATCGTATATTCTTCCTTCTTAGATTTTTGGTCATATAAACAGAAAAGAGCCTGCTGAACAATGTCTGACTTTCGTTCTCCATCTCTGATCTCATCCACCATATCCCGGTCTACAACCAGCGTATCGTCATGAATGTAGTACAAGATCTGATTCGAGGGTTTTCCTGTCATCGCCTCTCTTTGAGATTCCACAAAACAAAATCTGTGCATATAATAATGCTTTCTGGCAAGGTAAAACATTCCATCAATGTATTGACTCACATCCCCATATTTTGTTCTGATGGTAACGGTTCCCATCTGCCCGGTATCCGGAATGCAGTAACCGCTTTCAATAAAATTTCTGCTCCGCAAATCCTCCAGCACCTTATCTATTTTCGTATCCAGAATAAGCGCGCGCGGAATCTGCCGGAAAATTTTTGTCACTGGCTTTTCCAGGATATTTTCTGTATCTATTTTCCAATAAGTACCTTCTTCTAATTCATATAAAGTGTCAACTATCTGCCGCCAGCGAAACGGCTTCATACTGACATATGCCTTCCACAGATCCTCGTAATTGGAACTTAATCCCAACATAAGATTTTCCCCGTCATCCGAATGAATATTGGAATGGAACAGCCGGAAGGTCTCTTTAACCGTCAGATGCCTTTTCAATACACTGTAATAATCTGTCTCTGATCTCCCGCGCATACTCCGAATCCGTCCATCCTTGAATATGATCGCAGGTATAGAAACTAAATTCTGTTTATTTGTGATCTCAAAGGTTTCCATTGCTGACAAACCGGTAATATCCAACACACTTTTAAGAGATCTTTTCGTTATCTTCAGGTTATACAGCTCGTCCATAGTGCAGACCTTTACTGCGGTCTTAAGTCCTCTTTCCTCCTGCAGAAAATTCTCTATTAAATCCCGTTCCAGTTCTTCAGGCTGATCCGTATATAGAATCAACTCATCAGGTTCCATAATTAGTGAGCTGACAATATTATGCCAGCTTTGGCTCCCTGCAGGCTTGTGAATCCTCCGGATAGGATCCTCACTCAAAAGCAGCAGCGGTATTGCCTCCAGAATTGTCTGGTCACTGCTCTTATAATCATGATATTTATTTCTTTCCACAACCACCCGCATGGCGTTTTTCAGGGCTTTAAACGTGTCTGTGACTCCATTTACATGCAGCTTCGCCTTTTTATCATGATCGCGGATCATAAGCGCAAACTTCTTGCACATTCTGTCCCACAGATGGTTTATATTTGACTCGTTATCCAACATTCTCCGGCAGACAATTTTCAGCGACTTCAAAATCTCAAATTCTTCATCGCCAAATTTTTCATCCCGCATATTCCGTTCAAGAGCAGAGAAAATATCCCGCAAACCGCCTTCTTCCAGATTCATTTTCTCAACTCTTTGGCTGCACAATTGATGCAGCCATACAGACATGCAATCCAGCTCATCAAAAGGTCTTCCTTCTCTCCTTGCAGTGTCCTGAAAATCCGGTTTTTCCCATTCTCCGCGGGAAAGCTCATGCAGCCGGGCACCGCTCTCAGGGTCACTGTCACAGAGCATTGCATGCAGTTTTTCCCCGCCCTCCCTGTTTCGCTGATCGTTTTTCCCTTTAAAGGCATACCGGGAAATCTGTTCCCAGGAGGGTTTATCATATCCCTCTGTTACCATAAAACACATCCACCGTCTGTGTTCAAGATAGATTAATTTGTTCATCGTTTTTTTTGCCTTCTCTGTCCCGGACAGCACATCATAATAGAATTCCGCAGCAGCCTCCGTCCCCGTTGTCTTAATCCCAATGGACTCCAGCTTATAGGGAATGGACAATACGCTGCACAGGGATGAATTTACATTATAAGAAGATGACGAAAAATCCTTCCAAATCTCCAATGTATCGGCACACTCATTCCATTCCCGCATATAATGCTTGTGCAGCAGCAGGGCCTGTTTACGAATACCCTCTGAAAATTCATTTTCCTCCAATGAATATTTATCATTACAGCTAAACGGACAGGCAATGACATTCTTGTGCTCCGGTTCCAGCTTCCTCAGATCAAAACCATCTCCCCTTTCGTCCAGATATCCCACAAATACCTGCTTTCCGGAAGAACCTGCCGCCCTTTCCAGTTTTCTGGCATGCTCAATATTTTCTTCAATCCGGTCATCCGCCAGTATCATCCAGGAGATCTCGCAATGCTCCTTCATACTCTGATACAAATCCAAGATTTCCCGTTTTTTGCTGTCCCATTCATAGAACCATACCTCTGCAAAGGGAGTTTTCGTTATGGAAAGATCCAGCTCCACTTTCCGGGAATTTGGGTCTTCTGCAACAGGCATTTCATTCAGATATACCTCTGTTGTTTTTTTCATCAGAGGCCACTTTCTGAACAAACGGTACAGTCTGTCCTGCGCATCCTTTGAGGCAAGTCTGATCACGATTCTGGTATCCAGCATTTGAGCGCAGGCATAAATATTTTCAAAAAAGTCGTCTCCTACAGGGTCGTCCCCTGCAATCAGAACATCCATCCGCCAGGTTCTGTTTTCACCCTTTCGGCGGAATCTACTCAGAGGATATTTATCCATCACATAAGCGGCCTGGAGGCGACCATTTACAACCTGAAATTCCTTACGCCTGTTTGTAATGGGAGTATTTACGGAATTCCACAATTCCCTCAGATCATTCACAAGGTCATGCGTGGTTTTGTATCTTCCTTTTGCACTTAAATCCGCCTGGATACATTTCCAGATAACATGGTTAAGCATGTCCGCTTCTTTTTCTGTCAAGGCGCCCCTGTATCTTTCATTATATAAGCGGCGCAGTTGTTTCTCATAATCCCTTGTACGGCAATCTTCCATCCCGGGATAGCGGTCTAGCAGAAAGGAAAACAAGATTGCCCCAAAGGAATAAATATCTACTCTCTCATTCAGAAAATCTCTTTTATTTTGCTCAAATTCCCTCTGGTTCTGCAGCCGCAGTTCCGGTGCAAGAAGATCCTGACGCTCATCTCCCCGGATATCCTCCAGATGTATCTCTGATACGTGATCCATATTTATGGAAGCGTCAAAATCAAAAAACTTAATTCCCTGATCTCCCGTAACCAGAACATTCTCCGGCTTCAGATCCATATGGATGATTCTTTGGCTGTGAAGCTTTTCCAGCGCTGCCGCAAATTGATAAAAGATGCGGATCATCTCTTCCAGGCTGCCGATCTGATCCCTTTGCAGATACGTCCCATGGTCAGGCTCATAAAGAATATATTTTGTGGGACCGTCAAAATGGTTCAGATCCGGTCGCACAATTACCCCGGTTAATTCCTCACGGTTGCTCAGATCTACCTGATTGTCGTAAGCTGCTTCAAACAGATCCGCCAGCTTACGTACAGCTTCATTCTGGTAAAAGCCCCGGATATCCAGGTTTATCCCATCAATTTTTGCATCTATTCCATAGGCTTTTGGATCCGGATAAAACTGCTTCAGGATACGCTTCTGACCAATGCTGTTCCTGCTCTTAAAAACCGTCGCCTCATAACAAATGCTGGAGCTTCCCTCCCCTAATTCATTATCTACTGTGATCTTGTATGTATAACCGCAACCTTTTGCATCAACAAATTTTATTTCCATAGTCTGTCCGGTCAGACGTATACGCTTTGCACCTTTGATTCCCTCTGGCATGGCGGCTTCCTCCTGTTAAGCTTTGTTACCTTCCTCAGTTTTTTCTTTATTGACCAAATACCATCCCCAGAGATTTCTGTAAGAATCAATGGCTTCATTGCTGGAAAGCAGACAGATCAGAAGGCTGTCATAGGGATTTGGTGCATACAATTCATAAAAACCGCACCTGGTCAGAACCTCGTTTGTTCTTTGAATGAAACCTGTGCGCCGGTATTTATAATCCTCCTCACTTTCCGGTTCGTAGTCATGATTCTTCCGCTGCTCTTCAATCTCGCTCATATATTCCAAAAAGCTCAGAGTCAGGATATCATTTCTGGAAATCCCATCCGCTTTCCTCGACTCGATCTGGCTGAGCTTAGCAGATGATAATTGTGTTCCCTCAAGAACCTCTCCCAGCTTTTGAAGATATTTTTTATCCAACACATCGTTTAAATGATAAAATTCATCAAATGCAGGATACAAATAATTATAAAGAACGCCGTCCTTTACTGCATCTTCTGCCTTTTTCTTGTTAAATCCTATTTTTTTATTCCCAATGCGTTCGAACTTTTTCTGCCAATCCGGTATGCTGCAGTCTGTAATCTCGTTCAGGGATGCCTCATATTCCGGCTTCAAACAATGCACCCAGATTTCCTCATATACCTCCGCAAAAACGTCTTCCTTTGAAATAAAGGTAATATGTTCAAACTCTTTATTCTTAGGATGAAATTCCGTACCGCAGGGGATCATTTTTCCTGCCGTACACTCTGCATATAAGGTTCCCGCAACGCAGGCAGGCTCGCCCTCAGACAGTTTTCTTCCGTTAGCCTTAAGGGGAGTTTTAAACAGGCTTTTATTTCTGATTTCCCGGAGATACGGATTCTTTGAAACAAACTCTGTTTTTCCCGGAACATATCCATACTCTGCTTCCTTTTTCTTCATTTTTCGTGTTTTTTTCACACACTGCACCGGGATTTTAACCATTCTGACAGCATCCTCCACTGGCGCAATACAGATCTCGCTCTCCGTTTCAAAGCCAATTCCGTTATCATCTGCTCCTCCATACGAGCCAGCCTTCCCCAAAGCGTCCGCACTTTTTTTGTAAAAAATGGTTCCCTTTGGAATATCCAGCCCCTTTCCAGGATCGTAGTACACAAGGACTTTCCCCTGAGAAGTTCTTTCGCATTTCGGAGCGTCATCCTTTAATACTTCTTTTGCCGCTTCTATATCGCTTTTTACTCGTCTTTTAAATTCTGAAAGAAGCCTTGCGCTTTCTTTTTGAACGGTCCTGGTATAATCCTCCGTATATTCGGTCAGGTATTTATATTCCCCCAGAAACCGGATCATTTTATCCGGCAGCTCTCCATCCCGGTTCAGTGTAAGATCAAAACAATTCCTCCGGATTTTCTCAGCCACCGTCTCGGCTCTGTTTTGGATTGAAACTGTAGAAAGCCCATCTGTACCGCCCCAGTCACAGGGGATCGGATCTGCTTCCTGAAAGCTTTTTTTCAGCTTTTCATAAAACGCAAAGCACCCTCCCTGCGCATATTCAAATGTAAGATAAAGCAAAAATTCTTTATGATTCCAAAGGTTAAAATCCTCTCTTTTCAGCGCTTTTTTCAGGAAAAACGACAGATCCTCCCGGCTCATATTTAGCCCAAGGCCCAGTGTCCAAAGCTCCCCGTTGCTGATATGGACCGCCGTTATCTTCGATAAAATCTGATTTCTGCTCCATATCTTTTTGTCCGTATTTTGTCCTGGCAGAGTTCCCATATTTGCCCTGAAATCCCTGTACACCATATCCGTTAAGGTCTTAAGCTCACAGGATGCTGTTTTGTATGCTTTTCCTTCTCCTGCCTCGATCTGCTCCAAAAGCTTGTCTGCGTATTCATTTACCCAGGCTTCTCCGGCAGCGTCAAACACAACTGTATCCTGCAGCTTCTCTTTATAAATTTCCAGCAAATAACGGATCAAAAAGCACCGGAAGGGTACAGGCTCTCTGGTATCCAAAAGCCTTTGGAGCGCCTCCTGATTGCATCCCCATATCCATACCGCATCTGCATTTTCATATTCCTCATCATACCACTTCATTAATTGCTCACTTACGCCCCTCGTTCTGCCTGATTTTATCATGCCTACGGACCTCCCGGTTTTCCCTGACTGTATATTTAGATGTCTTTATTATACGCTATCGTTTTATTCCGGGCAATAAAAGAAATGGACTGGTTGTCAGATAATTCTGAATATGTTATACTTCTTATGATTTCTTTTACTTTCATAGGGAGGTTGTATGAAGAAAAAAAATACTTACGATATCTTTATAAGCTACCGCCGCAAGGGCGGAGAATTTCTGGCTCACAGTCTTTATGAAAAATTGTGCAGCGACCATTATTCAGTCTTTCTGGATACGGAATCTTTGCGTTCCGGAAAATTTAATGAGCAATTATTACAGGTAATTGATCAATGTTCGGATGTGATAGTCCTATTATCTCCCCACTCCCTGGATCGAAGCTTAAAAAACGCGGATGATTGGGTAAGAAGAGAAATTGCCTACGCATTGCAGAAAAACAAAAACATTATTCCTGTTTTCCTTAAGGATTTTGAGCTGCCGGATGAGCTTCCTTATGAGATCTCCGAACTAAAAAATCATCATGGCCTGAATGTGAGAAGCGATTATCTGGATGCGTTTTTTGAAAAACTGATCCTGTCACTGCATTCAAAACCGACAAAAAAAAATTTATAAGAAAAAGCATCTTTTGATTTACAGTATATCTATTATTTTAATCCTCTTGCTTTTTCTTCTCCTTTTTGTCCTGTACCGTACACTGACCAAACCCAATTTTACTTTAGACATAAAAAATGATACGCCTGTCTCCCGGGATGGCACTGAAAATTGGAATCGCACCTATGTCTTTTCCAATAAAGGCGGTACCATCGTAAATGTAAAGGTTACGCCTCATATGATCGTTGATTTTAATATCTCAAGATACACGGATGATACGGTTCAGCAGGGCCATTACAGCCAGGAAATATCCAACTATTTTCCGGATAATTATTACTTTGACAATCTGACAGGTATTGTGGAAATTCCTGAAGAGAACGGAAATCTGCTGCGCGATTATCTCCATGCCGTTTCTGCCGTCCTAAACGAAAATGATATGGAGCTGACATCCTACGCCCTGCAAATGTATCTCGACATCAGCTATACAGATCGTTTCGGAATGAAGCATTCTTCTGTCTACGATATGGAGAATAACTATAACTTTATTTTGTACAATACCCAGGACGATACGGAAGAAACCGGCGCTTCTTCCACAGAAAGATATCTGAAAGATATTGATCTTTTTGAGCATCCCGAAATAACAGAAGCTCTCTGTAATGGGCCAGTCTATGAGGGCATGGAATCTGAAATGGCACAAAATGTTGTCGGGTATTTATTGGAGGATATAGAAAATGTCCTGACGAATGAAACCCTCATTGATCATGAAACCGGCGCAGTACGCATAGATAGCTCTGCAGAATATTTTATTACAAATACAGATAACTTAATGATCGGATATCACATTCCCCATAGGCACTGTTCTAAAAATTAAGCAGCACAAAAAAGGATAAGATTCCCTTTTTCGGATCTTATCCTTTTTGTAAAGCACATTTTTTACAGCAGCGTATACGCCTTTTCAAACTCCGTTCTGGCTACGAAATTAAAATCCACATCTACGATCTGCCCCTTCCGGTCTTTATAAATCCCATCAAATACGATTACTGCATCCTTTGCTGCCGACGACAGACGCCCCCGCAATTCAGCGCTGAAAAACCGTTCCGGACACGCCTCATTCAGCGCCAGTCCCCGGCATTTCCTGAGATATTGAATCTCTTCACATTCCTTGTCTTCTGCCGTCCAGATGTATACCGGATGCGGGATCTGTTCGTATTCTTCTCCCTGTATCTGCCTGTGATTTTCCCCAAAATACCCTTCCAGGACCGGATAAGGATATCCGGCTGAATCAATTCTTATATAATCGCCTGTATGGGCGGTTTTCCCTTTTCCATCCACAGCTTCCCGGGAAAATATCTCATAGGTATCATCCCCAGTCCTCCTAATTTTCCCCTTTTCCATGAGTTCTTTTAAAACCGCACTATCCTCTCCAAGGCGGTACGCCCTTACAATTTTCCCTGATTTTTTAATGGCTTTTTTCATACTGTTCTCCTCATCACCTCTTATTGGACAGATTATTTACCGCCCTGGCTCGTATCATTTGCTCTGCGTGATCCAGATTCTCCCTGCAGGAAGATACGTATTTTTCTCTCACAAACGGATAAGGAATACATTCTGCGATCTCAAGCGCCTGTTTACATAAAGCACAGGCAACAAAAAGATATCCTCCGCTGAAATATTCTGAAGCAGTTTCCATGAAATGACTGTAGATCTGCCCCAGCATGGCAAAGTCTTCCCGTTCATCGGCTCCGCTCATATTTCTGTTTTTTCTGAGAAGATGAAAGCACTGGTCATCATAACATAATCCCCTTTCCCTGTCCTTGATCCTCTTGTTTATGGCATTTTTTTCATAATAAACAGTACCCGCATTGGACAGGCAGACTGCCAGACATCTTTCATTTTCCGGCGATGGCTCCTCCTTTACAAGCGAGTTACACAAAGCAAGATTTTTTTCCAGATATATGATACAATCCTCATATCTTTTAGCCTGAAAATAGAACTTTATAATGTTTGTATAAGCGTCCGCTTCCTGTCTGGAAAGCGCGGTATTCTTTTTGGGGAGCTGCTCCATGAACTTTATTGATCTTAAATAAAATTCCTCTGCTTCCGCCTCATAATTGCATTTTTCATAAAAGCGCGCGATATTACAATAGGCAATGCCCGGTTCAGCACTCTTTATATCCGCTGCCGGGGCGGCATCCCACCATTTTTCTGATGCGTCAATATCCTTTTTATAAAGCATTTCCGCTTGCTCTATATTTCCATGCCGTTCCTGATACTGTCCAAAGAAATAGCAGCTCCTTGCAAGACCCTGGAAATAAACGCCGCTTTTTTCGCTCAAAGCCTCAAAACAACGGATCGCAGACTGAAACAGACCACTGGCTCGTTCCTCATCTCCCTGGATATCATAAAATTGTGCCGCTTCCAGGTATAGCTTCTCAAATGCGCTGTAATATGAATCTGAATGCTCTTCCGCCTGTTCCAGCCAAATGAAGGCTTTGTCAAAATATTCCTGTGCCTCTTCCGGTTTTAAAAGCTTTTGATACGCATTTTTCGCTTTTTCTGTATAAGTATGTACAAGTGAAACTGCGTTGCCTGAATTTGTGTCTTTCCTGCCTGTGCAGCTCTTCTGTTCTTTCACGTTTTCCTTCATTTGGCACCTCCGTTATATTCATACATAGTCAGTTTTTCCATAACCGGGCGACAGCGATCACATCACCGGAATGATCTGTTTATACAGACAGATAAACTTTTTCCCGCACTGCTGGTTTTTGTGATAATGCCCGAAAAACCATCTCTCAAACTGCAGCCCTTCCATAAGCAGCCGATCAAAATATACGGTCAGCCGGTCTGCCTCCATGTGCTGCTTTTCCAGGTCGCTTTCCTGCAAAAGCTCCACGATCGACTGGGGGGCTGCATGTGAAAGAACGAAATCCACCTTTCCCCCGTTTTGTCCAAGGTTTTTCCTGCCCTTTTCCATTTCCGTCTCTGATGGTAATTCTTCCTGCCACCAGTTGACCCCGTTTATACGGAACCGTTCTTCCCGGTCATAAAGCCACCTTTTTATCTTTCCCCTGTCCTTCACCGGATCCAGAATCCCATCCTCCACATCGTGGCTGGACGCGCCTCCAAATGCGAAAAATTTCCTGCCCTCCAACTCAAAGATTTCTCCTCTCATCAGATGAAAAACAGACGGTCGGATCTCATGTACCCTTCCCCCGCAGAATTCTCTTTCCGGATACGAATTCAGTCTTGGAAAGCATTCATGGTTTCCATCCACAAAAAGCGTAGTAAAATTCTTATCATTCAGCCAGTTTAGCCAGTAATTCTCTGTCCTATCCTCTCCCTTATAATTCCAGACTCCTCCAAAGTCTCCCAATATGATCACCATATCCTCTTTTGTCATTTCCCGCTGCTCCGGAAAGCAGTCCATAGAAAAGCGCCGGAAGTCCTGATGACAGTCCCCTGTTACATAGATCATATGATCCCCCCTTTCTGATCCGCTCTTTCCTTAATATCCCGGCCTGCGCACCACGCATGTTTAAATGCCCTGTTGTTCTCAATCAGTTCATCCAATGTCACCGGGCAAAAATGATTGATCTCAACACCAGCGTTCAGTGCATCCTCCATCTTCACCAGCAGCGGCCAATAGGGAAGGTCCACTCTGTCATGAATATGCCCGTAAATATGATATGTCCCCTTTCCAAATTCAAACCAGGTCATCAAAGGATAATGGCAAAGGATCACCCGCCTTCCCTCATCCTTGATCTCCGCCATGAGCTGTACATCTTCAAAATATTTTTCTCCGTCAATTCCTCTCAGCCAGGTCCTGTCGTGATTCCCTTCTATCAATATTTTTCTGCCTGGCAGCAAACGCAGAATCCCCTCCGGGTCCTTATGCCTGTAAAAAAGATCTCCCAAAACATACACCATGTCGCTCTCATTCACCTTTTCCTGCCATCTTTTCACAAGCATCCCATCCATCTCCTCCACGGAACCAAATGGCCGTTTACTATGCCTTAAAATATTCGCATGTCCAAAATGTGCGTCTGCGATATAGTAATTCATTTTTCTCTCCTTTCTCTTTGTACAGGCATTCCAAGAACGTTTTTTACCTCCTGCTCACATTTTAAACCATCGCATATAAAAAATTTTTTTAACTTTCTTCTTTTGCGGCTCAAATCGGTAAACTGTCCCTCTCGCACAGCACCAAGGATGTCAAGTCATTGCTACAACAAAAATTCGTCCCCTGGAAACGTCTACCTGAAAAATTAGCGGTACTCCTGAAAAAAAATATGCGGCTTTTTGCCATGAAAATGGCTTAAAACCGCATAAATTCGTTGGAGGATGTTATGTTGTTGTCATAAAGTCGGCCGGTTGGATGCTACGTCATTATCACAAACATAACTGCTTCTTATATACCAAAATAGCTCCTCATTTCTGCCTGAAAGGAAGAATGCCTTGGAAATTTTCTCTTATATTCCTGAAAAATCATCTTTTTTGCTCCCGCTTCTCCCATGCCCTCTTTTATCTCCGCAACCAGAGCAAGCAGTTCCGCAACCTCTCCATAATGTCTTCTATACTGACCAGACACAATTGCATCAGCCCTGCTGTAAGCAATTTTTTCCGCCCAGGTAAAATATTTATTTTTTTCTTCCCCTGACATCTGAAAATACTTTTTCCATCTCTGAAAATAGTTCCAGAACGTACTTATCTTAAGTCTACGACTTTCTTCAACAATTTCACTCTCAAAATTCATTTGCAGACTCAAGTCATTTCCATCAGGAAACCCCACATATCCCGCTATACCTGCAGCCGCTTTCGAAGGTAATGGGTTATCATATAAATACAGTAAAATCAAACGGATACCATAACGGATAAAGCTTCCGCTCCATCCTAATGACCCCTGGGGATTTTTCGATGCAGCTTTTACCTTCTGAAAATCTCCCGTATAAAAACTAAGTGTATAATACCCGTAATCGCCAACAATATTTCTTTCCAGTTCCGAATTTCTTACATATTCGGTCGGATTTCCTTTTTCTCTGAAGCACAAAAATTCTTGGCCTGTCAAACCATATTTCTCTGCCATTTCCTCTGTTCCAAAAAGGCGCAGAAAGTTTCTGACAGTTGAATCTGATCGAAAACATTCCCAGCAAAACTGCATTTGTTTTTCTGCATGCCCCAGACAGGAAGCAGCATATGCTGCCATAAGCGCTATTTTGCTTCTGATTTTAAGCTTACTGTCAATTTTTTCAATAGCCCTGTCTCCAATCTTTTCGATTTGCAAATAATTATGCTTATTATTGTATTCCTGCATCGCCGTCAAGTATAATGACGGATGCACGTCACAGTTCTTATCTGCCATTTTTACCAGTCCATCAATTCCTTCCTGATATAGAACTGCTTCCTGTAAAAGTCTGCTCTCCGCTTCCCCGCTTTTCATTTGCAGCAGTGCAACCCAATCTTCCCAGAATTGTTCAGTTCCATCTAATTCTTCGCGTCCTACGCAAAACATATCCTGGATGTGCAATTTTCGAAACGTATAAATTGAAAAATACAAGTATATATCTTCAGCGCGGTTTTCCGGCTTCTGTATCTGATAATCTACATATAGGGTCAGTAAAGCTAACTGTTCCAGATCTGCATGAATAATTTTTTTCTCCGACAATAGTTCCAGATCCACAGGATCACACTCGTATTCCGGATCTGTACTTACAGACATTTCCCATAACCACTCATAAATATCATTCGCTTGCTGATATCTTCGGTCGTTCACACATTCCTGTGCGAACCGAATCATAAATTCAACTTTATCACCAATCTCCTGATTATCGTAATAGTCCGTAATCCAGTCTCTGTCCCAATAAGAATCCGAATAGTCTTCGTATTCATCCACATCCAGATATAATTTTCCCTCATCAATCTGCTTCATCCATTTTCTCAGAAGTTCCATTTTTTCATCTACAAACTCCTGAGACATGCTTTCAGTCAGTTGAATCTTGTCCTTTTCCGTTGTACAGGCTTCAATCATTACCTCTAATCTTTCGCATTGTTCTTTCGAAAGTAAGCCCAGCATATTTAATATAATATCCTGCAGATTTTCTTTACTGAGTTTTTTTATCTTTTGTTCCATACCCGGCTCATCTCCTCTATTTTTTCCACTACCGCAGGGGCACAGATCATTGCTATGCTGCTGTCAAGTAAGGACTAATATTTGTTAGAGTTCCAAACTATTCTCATTCAACAAAAAATCATAAATACTCATTGTCACAATGCCGTACTCATCCCGTTTTACTTTTATAACATCTTTTACAATGACAATTTTTTTAAACGAATCCTGAATATTCAAAAGGGAAGCCTTTTCCTGCTCCTCCTTTATCTGATCAGGAATGCTAAAGGCGGATTGGATATAATATCTCCTACTTCCAAGATTTGCTATAAAATCTATTTCCAACTGTCTTTTCTCTTGCCTTCCTTCTTTATTCCTGCTTCTCTTTTGAACCATTCCAACATCTACCTGAAATCCTCTTGCTTTCAGTTCATTATAAATTACGTTTTCCATCAAATGTGTTTCTTCTACTTGCCGAAATCCAAGTCTTGCATTGCGGAGTCCGATATCTTCAAAATAGTACTTCAGAGGAGTTCCGATATATTTTCTTCCCTTTACATCATATCGATTTGCCTCACTAACAATAAAGGCATCTTTCAAATGTTCAATATATAATCTAATTGTATTCAAACTAATATCCGAATGAATAACACTGCGAAATGTCGTTTCAATTTTCGATGGATTAGTCAGAGATCCTATAGAAGATGCAAGTATATTTATCAGATCGTTCAGTTCCTGCACCTTCTCAATATGATTTCTTTCCCTGATGTCTTTTATATAAGTTTCTTCAAATAGCCGAATTAAATAATTAATCTTCTGCTCTTCTGTTTTCATTGTTACAGTAAGCGGCAGACCTCCATAAGTTATATAGTCTGCCCATCCATGATACACATCCCCCATATAAACCTGCATGAATTCTCTAAACGTCAGAGGATATACATGAACTTCATCCCCTCTTCCACGAAATTCCGTAATAATACCCTTAGACAGAAACTTAGGATTACTTCCAGTCACATACACATCTACGTTGTCTATATGCAAAAGTGAATTTAACACTTCCTCAAAATCTTTAAGCATTTGCACTTCATCCAGTAAAATATAATACATTTCCTTATCCGTAATCCTGGATTCAATGTAATCCAAAATAGTATCAGGATCCCGATATTGCCTGTACTTTCTCTGATCCAATTCAATTTCTATAATATGTGACTCTTCCACACTGCTTTGAATCAAATAATCCTTAAAAATATGAAACACAAGAAACGACTTTCCGCTTCTCCTGATACCTGTCACTACCTTAATCAATCCATTATGCATACGATCGATCAGGGCATTCAAGTATCTCTCCCGTTTTATTTCCATCAGCACACCTATTTCTATAATTCACGGCACATGTGCCCTTCTTTTTCATCATTATACGGTAAATCTTTTTCATTCGCAAGAATATAATGAAAATCAGGGGCATATGAGTCTACTTTTTTCATTAACAATTCTCACACCAATATATCATCTCCTTTACATTTTTCCCAAAATCTCATATTCTAAAAGCATTACCAGTCTATAAAAAATACTATTCTAACTTAAACAGGTATACTATCCCTGACGCACAGCACCCCATACCCAATCTCCTCATTCGGATACCTCCCAAACCCCGCCAACGGCTTTGCTCCTCTGCGCAGATACGCCTTCACCTTCTCCCCGTATGACTTTGTCAAGTCCGGACTAAGATTTTTTTATAGATTCCAGATAATTTCTATTTTTATCTCACTATATACCAATATTTCTTTAATATATCTGTCAATCAGCTCCCGTGTGAGTTCATCTGCATTTCTTGCTTCACTTGCCCTGCTCTCTTCCTTTTCATTCGTATTTTCCTGCGCACTGAGCAGCGCCTGCAGCCAGGTTTCCTCCTCCCGCAAAGTATTGATCTTATTCAGATATATGTTCTTTTCTATTTTCCCTGTCTTATACTCCTCATATAAATACTGCTTCTGGACTTTCAACGACTCCCTTTTCCTTTGAATATCTTTTTTCTGTCCATTTCTCAGAACCAGAGACTTCTCTTTTTTACTTGAAGATACCGTTTCGTCATCGTCTATCTTCTTTTTTATTTCCTGCAATACCAACTGTTCTATCTCATGCTCTTTTAATCTGCCGCAAAAGCAGTCCCCAATTTCTACAAAACGTGTTCTCTCGCATATCCAGACAGGTGTTTTGACCTGTTGCAGCCTTACAAGATTATTTCTGCATCCACCACATTTTAGTTTTCCATGCAGAGGTCTTATTTCTCTTGGCTTGTGCTTTTTTCCACTCTGTTCCCCATTGTCCCGAAGCACCTTTGCAGCTTCGGCGAATGCTTCTTCGGTTATGATCGCCTCATGTTTATCCGGAATATACATGCGCTCTTCTTCCGGCACCGTCTCTAACCTTTTGCTTCCAACTTCTGTGACCCGTAATTTAGGGGTCACAATCACCCCCAGATAAACCGGATTTTGTAAAATCTTTCTTACTGTAGAGTTTTTCCAAAAGAATTTTTCTTTTGCACATTTCTTTTTGATTCCTTTTTCATACTGATACTGACTTGGTGTTGGAACGCCTTCTTTATTCAGTTTTTTTGCAATTTCTCCGGTACTCTTCCCCAGGCCTGCCAGTTGAAAGATTCTCCTTACATAAACTGCTGATTCTTCGTCTATCTCCAAACTGTTCCTTTTTTCCTTTGATTTTTTATATCCAAAAGGTGCAAATGCCCCCATATACTCTCCGCGTTCTCTTCGTATTTTTAACGCAGACCGCATTTTCATAGAAAGATCCTTGCTATACCAGTCATAAAAAAGGCTTCGCAGCGCCAGATCAATCCCTCCGGTAGTTCCAAGATAATCGTCACTGTCATAATGATCATTTACTGAAATAAAGCGTACTCCCAGAAAGGGAAATATCTGTTCCAGATAATCCCCTACGTCTACATAATCCCTTCCAAAACGTGAGATATCTTTGACTATGATGCAGCATATCCGTTTTTCCCTGACCAATGCCAACAGTTCCATTAAAGCAGGTCTGTTAAAGCTCGTCCCACTGTATCCGTCATCTATAAATTCCAGAACTTTCATCCCCGGATAAAGATGACGCTCTCTTCTATACTGACTTATCAATTCTCTCTGATGTGCGATACTATTGCTTTCCGTTTTCTTTTCATCGGATACAAGATCGCCGTCTTCCATAGAAAGTCGAAGATAGAATGCCAGATACATTTCATATTCCTGATACGCCATACGCTTTCACCTTCCTTTCCAGACCTGAACTCAAGTGTTCATAATCATCTCTGAACTTGAATATGATATGAATCCTCCGATCATCATAAAGTTCCACTTTTTCCAGCAAAGTTTCAGCCATCTCTCTGGTAAGGATGTTCGCGTCCCGGAATCCCAAAAAAGCCTGCACCCATCTGTTTTCAGAGCTTATGTATGTTTTATACTCTTTCAGCTCTTTGTCTTTTTCTTCATACTCTTTCTGTAACTGTTTTATCCTTTCCGCATATTTTTCTTTTAAAATCAGGTATTCCTCCTGTGTCAAAACACCGTTTCTCATATCTTCATAAATACCCGATTTCAGATACAGATAACGGTTCAAATCTCCCTGGATACGCCCAAGTGCTTCCTTCCTGTCCCTGTTCTCCCGGGACATAAGACAGTCTTCCTTTATTTTTAACAGAAATGTCTCCATCTCTATCGCCAGCTCAATCTGTATCCGGATTTGCTGCAAGATCAGTTCGTGTACTTTATGTTCCACTATAGAGAATGGACAGCACTCGACATCCGCATACCGTTGACCGGAATCACAGGAATAATAATACTTAGGTTTCCCTTTTTTCGTGCTCTTGTGTCTGCGTATTTTATGCCCACAGTTTCCACACACCAGGATATCTTTCAATACATTTTCATGTGATACTGCTGTTTCCTGACTTTCCTGCCATTCTTTTCTGTTTTTTTCACCAGTCTCATTTATGATTTGAAAAATTTCCCGCTCCACAATCCTTTCATGGGCGTTTTCTATTATCTTCCACTGCTCTTTTTTCAATTTTCCATTTGGAACATTTGAATAAATGGACTTGTTGAACTTCCCTACGATCAAATCTCCCGCATAGGTCTGGTTATACACGATCCTGCTGACCGCCTGTGCCTGCCACAAAATTACCCGCCCATTTTTATATTTCCGGTATCCATGTTCCCCTGCATATCTGCTGGGAGACGCAACCCCTTCTTCATTTAACTGTCTGGCAATCTTTCCAAAACTCATGCCTGCCATGCGCATATCAAAAATCCTTTTTACAACCGCCGCTGCAGGTGGATCAACTACAAAATGATTATCGATCAATACATATCCATACGGAGCTTTGGAACCGATGTATTCCCCTTTGTTCTTTTTGGTTTCAAAAGCAGAAAGTACCTTTCGGGAAATATCTTTTGAATAATAATCATTGGCCAGATTGCGGAAAGAAGCCAGAATATCCTTCTCCGGAAACAGAATATTGTAACTGTCATAGCTGTCATTTATTGCAATCAGACGGACACCAAGCTCCGGAAATATCCGTTCCAGATAATCTCCCGCATCAATATAGCTCCTTGCAAACCGTGAAAGATCTTTTACTACAATACAGTTAATTTCCTTTCGTCTGGCAGCCTCCATCAGACGCTGCCATTCGGGCCGGTTAAAATTTGTGCCGGTCTGTCCATTGTCTATAAAAACATCGACAATGCGTGCATTCTCCAGCTTCTTCACAAACCGTTTCAGATATGCCAGCTGTGTCTTTACACTGATGTCCGTCATTCCTCCATTATTTTCATTGGATAACCGCACGTATAAGCCGATTTTCAGCACATAACATCCCAGCAGTGGAGCAACTTTCTTCTTTTTTCTGCTGACTCTAGCCATGTACGCCCGCCTCCCCCGGTTTCAGAAGTTTCAGTTCTTCCAGCAGATTTTCTGTCATCTCTGTTTCTTCACGGTAATTAAAGCGTACTTCTATGCGGGGATATTTCTCCCCTTCCTTCTTTTCATATACAAGAACCTCATCGATCAGACAGATCACGACTTCTCTTGTAAGCTGCTGCAAACTGCCATACCGCTTAAATTCATTGATCCATTCGCAAAAGTCTGTCTTCCCTTCCCCGATATGTTCTGCTTCTTTCAGCAATATGCTCAGTGCGCACTCTGCTTCCTGAATCCGCTGTTCAAATACAGCTTTCAGTTCTTCGTATTCTTCCCAGGAAAGAATCTCCATTTTCAGGTCTTCATATAACTCAATACGAAGCTTCTGATATTTCTGTATCTGCTCCTCTTTATCCGCGATCTGCCGTTCCCACCTTGCAGCAATTTTCTGTTTATACTGAATTTCCTGCACTTGTTCCAAAAGTGCTTCCATATCCTGTGCCATACGGATCTGCTGATTTAGTACATCCAGTATCGTTTTTTCCAATACTTCCGCACTGACGTTATGTGGAGTACAGACTTTACGGTTATTTTTGTGTGCCCTGCATACATAATAAATGTATTTCTTTCCGCCGGACGGGACTGTTTTCCTGCTCATGTTAGCCCCGCAATCGCCGCATTTAAGCACACCGGCCAGACTATGCAGCTTTTCTGCAGAACGACCTGTTAAGGTGTCATTTTTTAATGCTTTCTGAATGCACCGAAAAATGGTCGGAGCAATGATCGGTTCATGGTTGTTTACCTTTTCACACCATTTGCTCCGGTCTTTTTGTACGATTTTCTTTACTTTATAATTGGGCGTTGTATATCTTCCCTGTATCAGTGTTCCCATATAAGTCGGATTGCTCAGAATCCTTAGTATATTGGTATGGTCCCACTGTCCCTTCTGTCTCTTTCTCCAGTAGGAATACAAAGCACACCCATGCTGCCATTTATAATCAAGCGGAGTCAGGACATCATCCTGATTCAGCCGCTCTGCGATTTTGTACGCGCTATATCCCTGCAGATACAGGCTGAAAATATAGCGTACTACATCCGCAGCTTCTTCATCCACTACCAGCTTGTTTTTGTTATCGTCCGCTTTCCGGTATCCATACGGCGTAAAGGCTCCAACAAACTCACCTCTCTGTCTTTTGGCTTCCAGATTACTGCGGATTTTGATACTGATATCCCTGCTGTAGGAATCATTAATCAGGTTTTTGAATGGAACAATGATGTCGTTTCCCGGCAGATCATTGCGAATACTGTCCACATTATCATTTACTGCAATAAAACGGACACCAAGGCGTGGAAATATCTTTTCCGTATATCTTCCTACCTCAATGTGATTTCTGCCAAAACGGGACAGATCCTTCACGATAATGCAGTTCGCATAACCGGACCGGATATCTTCCATAGTCTGAATGATTCCAGGGCGATCAAAATTAACGCCGGAGTAACCGTCGTCGATTCTTATTTTATAAATTTGGATTTCGGGATGTGATTTAAGGAAATTTAAAATCAGATCTCTTTGATTTGTGATGCTGTCGCTTTCATCCTTATCTCCGTCATCTCTGGAAATGCGCAGATAAATAACAGCCATATAAACAGCATACTCAAGATTTGTATTCATTATTATCACCTCAAATAGTCATGTTTTCAGTAAAACCTGATCTATTCGGGGTTCTGCTTAGTCCATTTATATTTTAGCATCTTGCCTGTATGCTGTCTATACCAAATCTCCATTTTTCACACCTCATGCAATGCCATAATCAGATCCATCAGTTTCTGTTCCAGTCTCTCTTCCTGATTGTTATAAGATACCTTTACAACCATCCCATTACAGATATAACAACGGGGGTTTTTAATCTGTTCAACAAAATTTTTCCACCGTTCTTCTTTTGGCAGCTCACTATGGATTTCAACCTGTTCTATATCCACCAGACTTCCCGGATCAACGCTGCGAATATCTACATCTTCCATGTGCAAAATAGAAATCATTCCTTATGTACCCTCTTCCTTATCTACTATACTTTGTATAGGTTGTACTATATACGTTCAAACTGTAAAACGTATCTTCATAAATATGCCTTGTTTTCCTCTTCTACTATATATCCCGTTCTAAAGTATCCAAATTGCCGGGGATGTAAAAAATTTTATTTTTTTATAAAGGAGGTACTTCCCGACAAATTGTCGGGAAGTACCTCCTTTATAAACTTACCTTTATTTTCATCGGACCTTCTCTATCCGAAAATTTAGCGTAGTCATTATCAATCTGATCTCCAAACGTCTCCGAAGTTCCTCATTGATCATGTAATGCGCCTCCCCATATTCATCATATACAACCTGCGTTGCCAGCCTGCGTATGTCCCCTTCGTAATATTCCAAAACCTTATGAAGCGCCTCTACATCGCCCTCCGCTGCATTTTTGATAATATAAAACGGCAATAATTCACGATATTTCTTTCTCCGGTTATTATTTTTTCTCATCCGCATTTCCTCTCATTTTCTGTCGTAACAATTCAATCGATCTTGCCCGGTGTTCCTGAACTGTACTGCGTACAAGCTTCATTTCCCGTGCGATCTCCGCATCTGTCATATCCATATAGTAGTAAAGCAGCACCACATTTCTTTTTCGTTCCGATAAAGACTGTAATGCTTCCGCAAGCAAACCGTCCTTTACCGCTATGTTGTAACCAAGTACCTGAAATTTATAATGCTCCACGCTGTATTCATCCATTGAAAACAGCCTTTTTCTTTCATTTACCGGCAGTTCTGACATCAGTATCTCGTGCTTCCTTTTACGGGTCTTCTGCCTTTGATAATCTATCCGCCCGTTCTTCAATGCCCTTTTACATACATAATCAAACTGATGCCTGATCGTTGCTGTATCATAGGAAAAAGAGTGCTCCATCTTATTCACCTCCTTCCGACTCAGCTGATAAAGAACAAAGGCTTTCCAGCTCCTTTGCTTCTTATCCCGTTGACCAATCGCGCAAATGCCGGGTGGAGATGATTTTTTTGGAAATTTTTTTCAATTTATGTGTGCCTATACGACAGAGTTCGAAAAAAATCGACAAAGAAAAAACGCCGGATGGTCTGCTAAACCATCCGGCGTTCCCCTTTGCCGCATTTATTCTTGTGTTATCGCTGCAATATTCAGTTTTATATGTACTTTGAGGCTTGTGCCAAATCATTCTGTCATATTCAGCTCCAACTTTTTCACTTTTCTTTTATACTTTCCTGTTTTATATACTATAGGGTACAAAATCAGTTTTTTCCACTCACATTATAAAGTGAAGTTTCATTACACATTGCTCTATCTAGGGCAACCAATGCATAAAATGCCTGTTCGGTTGCCATCAGATCACTGTCTCCATCCATAAGATGTTTAAAACCGCCATCCTCTGACTGAAACTCCAGCAGTCTTTCTGCCAGATTTTTCCCCTTTTTCACAAATCGGGCATCATCCACATCAATGTCCAGCTCTGCCAGTGCTGTAATCACCTGCGAGATAGTCTCGCTGCTTTCTGCCTCATAAGCAAAGTATCCGCCGTTTTCATTCTGTAGCTCAGAGAGTACGTTAAGTGCCTGCTCAATCGCTTCTGCCACATCCTGTCTTTCCGTATACTTAGCCAGTGCCTGCAGCACCATAGCAGTAATATCAATATCCACCTGATCTCCGGAAAGTGCCCAGCCACCGGAAGCCAGCTCCTGACTCAGAATGTAATCCACATACAGTTCTCTGGTAGCCTGTGTACTGCCTGTAACATTTTCCGGAATTTCATAATTTCCGCTGTCCAGTGCCAGCAACGCAAATGCCGGTCCGTTTACTCCCTGAAAGATGGTCTGTTCAAAATCAGCCAGCGGTTCCAGCAGATTATAGCCACCTACATCTGCTGGATCTTTTCCGATTGCAGTCAGAGCCAGAATCACACGGGAATATTCTGTATATTTCTTAGGATGGAGTATACCTTCACAGCTTATTACATATTCTTCCAGATTTTTATAATAAGTTTCGAACCATTCCTCCGGAACTTCGCCGCCCCAGCGAGCCAGCCCAAACACAACCCATTCTCCGCCAACAGATCCGCATGTCGGTTCCGGAATGCTGGTTGTCAACATTTCTGCACATTCCTGCAGCGTATTTTCCACAGTTTCCTTCAGTAATTCCTCTGAAGAATTATCCGCTGCCAGACTTACCAGACTGCTGCTGACAATGATCGTAAGCATCAGCATTCCAAGGAAAAATCTCTGAATACCTTTTTGAATTTTTACATTTCGTTTCATATGTTCTCCTTTTCTGCTGATCATGACCGGCTATACTCAAAAACAATCCGGTTTGCATCACGGATATCTACGCAGCCATCCTGATTCATATCAGCCAATGCCTTCTGGTCATTATTCAATGTTGTTGTTCCATAATAATAGGAAACAACGAGATCTGCGTCTTTTGCATTAACCATATCATCCTGATTCACATCACCCGGAACATATCCCGCATCTGCACTAAGGATATTAATCTTTAATGTCGTCACAGGTGTTGTAGTCTGAACACCAGTATTCATTCCTGTTCCATTTTCTGCATTATGGTACATCACATACTCGAAAGCAATCGTAATGGTGGAATCAGAAGCAGAAAGCGGTTCTTTATTAAATGTTACATATCTGGTGATATCTCTGGTCTTTCCATTTACATAGGTAGCTGTAACCACCATGCCAGTCGGATCAAAGCTGTCGCCTTCTCTGTAAGACATCTTATCAGGCTGTTTTGTCACTTCTATCTTTTCAATCGCACTTCCGAAAGCCATCAGATGAGCGGAGTCATTCTTAAAATAAATGGTTCCATATTCATCTACGATCGGACTGCAGATTGCATACTGAGCCTGATCTCCAGTCGGAGTAAACAATGCATAAGCTGTGGTAATATCACCTTCCTGTGTCACATAATCCGCACTGGTCTGTCCCGGTTTATCTCTTAATACACGCAACGTACCCGGTGTCTGATTATCAAAGAAATATACATAAACGTAGCCGCTTTCTTCTGCATATGCCGTTGTCAGCAGTCCGCTGGTCTGCGGATATCCATGGGTCGGTACCTGATAAGCAATGGATTTGCTCGCAAGATCAATGACCGTAATGTTATGTCCGGAATAAGCTGAAAACTGTCCTGCACCAGAAACACCGATATAAGCTCTTCCATTATAAACAGAAGGTGAACAGGTACTCATCGGTGTACTCTGACTGCCATTACTGAGCTGCACACTCCACTTATTTGTAAATTTCTTTCCCTCTACCTGTACAGAATAGAAGCTGCCGCCTTTGGATGTAAAATAGTACGCGTTTGTTGCACTGTCATATACCACAGAGCTGCGGATATCACCGTTCAGTCCGCTCCAGCAATCCAGTATCGTACCTGTCTTCGCATCCAGCATCAGCATGCTTGAAGTCTGGCTTGTACATGTATTCGTTCCATCATCCGTACCCACCAGTACATAATCTCCGGCGGTATAAGCACCTGCCCAGTAGAATCCGCCTGCCTGTGTATAATACCAGGAAGCACTCTTGCGCTCCTTCTCCTGACCCGGATCTTCATCTGTAATCGACAGACATACAAAGTTTGCTTTTGAAGTCTCACTGTTCCAGAAACCGGTATAGAGATAACCATTCTTCACAGTCAGCGGACAGTTCGGCTGTCCTCCCAGCGGGTCCATGTAGATCCAGAGAGATTCTAAAGTCACTGCGTTAAATGCCTGTACGGTTCCGTTTGAAAGAGCAACAAATACCATTCCATCCGCATAGGTAGGCGGTGTGATGGAGAAGCTGGACTTATGATCCATCTTTGCAGTTGCCACAATCTCACCGGTAACGGTATCTACACGATACAGATTATCACTTGCATAAGTGATTAGATATCCATCTACAATGATCGGACTTCCTACTGCATCGGCATCAATACCATCACCAATCTTATTTGCCCAGAAAAGTGTTCCGTCTTCTGCCTTTGTCGGAATTGAGGTATCACTGACAGCGTTGTTATCATCGTTTCCACGGAAGTTTGACCAGTCCGATTCAATATCCACAATAATATCTTCATTTCTCGGTGCTTCCTGCAGTGTCCAGTTTAATGTTACCGCACCATTTCCATCTTCTGCTTCTGTCACAAGATAAGTATCACTGCTGTCAGTAATAACCAGACGTTCTTCTTCATCTCTGGTCACAGAAAGCGTACCTGATTTATTGATATAGCCATACTCTGACAGAGCATAATTATAACTGTAACCTTCACAGAGCTGATATGTTCCGTTTTCATCAGGCCATATACGTTCATCGGACATCACTTCATAAATACTAATTAAAGCGGATGCCGGTGCGACTGCAAATGTTGTTTTTACCGGAGGGGATTTCAGAAGATTCAGAATGTAAACGGTACTTCCTTCCGGTGCTTTATCATTTTCAACTGTAATAAGTACCGTCTGTGTATTCAGAGTACCGTCCAAAGCAATCTCTGTTCCTCCGGCAGCGGTTACATCTTTCCCATCAACTCTAACCCGATATCCAACCTCTGCCTCTCCATAACACGGATTATCTGTATAACAGAATGTCTTCAGTTCTACCTTTTCAGCCATCATGGAAACTTTGAGATCATATTCTTTTACATCAGAATCAAATCCTACGGTTCCGTCCTTCTGTACCGGTGAAACCGTCAGACCATCACATTTTACATCAAGATCTTTTAAAGTCAGTGTTCTGGTAAAATCAACTGAATAATCCTGGTAATAGGTAACACCATCTGCCTCTTTTGTTAATCTGATTATCATTTTATTTCCAATCGGATTTTCATCCATCAGGAAACGTTCCAGCTTCACACCTTGCTTTTCACCTGAACGAAGCTTCATGTCATATGCTTTTCCATGATACAGATTGCTCCTGAATACCTGATCATACATAGCCTGAATTTCTATATCCTGACCACAGTTTACCCAGATATATGCAAGATGCTCTGTATCCACATACTGAACCTGATAGTTGTGATCCGCCGGATCAAATGCAGTATCCATAATCAGGTTGCCTTTATTGGCAGACTGTGTACCGGTTCCAAATGCCAGCCCTGTAAGCCAGTCTTCCATCTGTACATCCACATTTATGGTACTGCCTGCAATATCTTCCATCGTGAAAGTATCTGCAACATGGTACCATGTATCACGAGTCACAACGTAATTATAAGTCTCTCCCGGAACCAGTATATACTGATAACGATTTCCAGAATCACCTTCTTTGAACTTCTCAAAAGGCATCACCAGACCACTACTATTCACTACTTCTACTGTTACATCTGTATCATTCGTCACAAAAGAAAGTGTTTTTCCCTCACCCGGTCTGATCTTTAGAATATACTCATTCGTATATCCTTCTGCACTAACTGTTACAGTAATACTTGTTTCTTCTGCTTCTTCCAGATTTACTGTAATGCCCTCTGACGTTTCACTTATCATCTGCCCATTTACCTGCACGACATAACCGGCATCCAGTGCTTCTGCAGCGATTGTCACGGATGTAACTGTATCCAGCACCTTATAAATATGTTCTTTTACACTTCCATCAAAACCAGTCATCGGAGTCTGCTCAAATCCTTCCTGATCTTTGACTGTAATTGATATCAGAGACGGAGTACGATCCAGCATAACCGTATAGTCCTGTGAATAAGTATATCCATCTTCTTCCGTATAACTGATACGGTACACAATATTGTTGCCTGCCGCTCCTCTGCCAAGCACTCCAGACACACCACTTTTTAATGAACCAAATGGAATATCTTCTTCTGTTACAGTGCCTGCAGTATTTGTATAAACAGCAGTCAGTTTCGGAACAGATGAAAGCAGTGTGGTATCATATTCCGTATAGGTATAAATTTTACCAGTAAATGTATCCGGAACTGCAACCGTAGCCTTACGATCTGCCCATGCACTTACCTTATATTCATCATCGATAAACTGACTCTCTTCATTGCCTTCCTCGCCGTAACTTCCTGAAATACGGAACGCATCCTGTTTCAGCCACAACTTCTGTGGTAACGGAGCTGTTACTGTTACCGGTTCTGTCGATACTGTAATCTCACCTTCCACCATCAGCCCATCCTGACTGATACAGAAGTGATAGGTTCCCATCGGAAGCTCCAGTACGCCATTTCCATCCTCATCTGTCCATGTTCTTCCGTAACCATTCTCTGCGACAATTGATACCCCTGCATATGTATTACTTCCATTATTAAAAGTAACCGCCACTGTACCTGCATTCAGATTATTCTCGTATGCATCCATCGCATTGATTAACTTCTCTGCAAGAACACCCGCAGATGCATCATCAATACCGGAAAACTGCTGATATGCAGTCTCATAAGCTTCTTTCGCAGCATTTTTTACATCTGTATCTTTCAGTTGATAGTCTGCCATTGCTTTCATCAGCCTCTGCAGACCTTCTTCCGGTTTGCAGTCTCTATCTTCACTGAAACGGAAATAATTTACATTCTCTGCAAACTGATCCAGATCATATCCGCCGTCTTCATCACTTCTGGTATAATTTCCGTCCACACCGTCAATGGCTGTAATCCATCCTGCTTCCAGACCGGTAAAACTATGCTTACTTTCAAGCAATACTTCCTTTACAGTCTGACCATTTGTATATGGTACATACTCCGGAGCAATCACAAGACTTCCGCCTGAATCTGCAGCAAGAATAAAGCTGCCTGTAAAACCTGGCAATGGTTCTTCCGCTGCAGAAAACAGTTCAATTTCTTCCAGACTTTCCATATCTATCAGGATATCAGTGAACAATTCTGTTTCCGTCTGAAGTTCTGTTACAGCCTGCTCCTCTGACTCAGTCTGAAGTTCCGTCGCTGCCTGTTCCTCTGATTCAGACTGAACTTCTGGTTCTACCGGTTCTTCTGGTTCAGACTGAAACTCTGTTTCATTTTGTCCCTCCGTCTCAGTCTGAATTTCGGTATCCCTTTCTTCTTCCAAATCAATCTGATCTTCATCTGTAACTATTTCCTCCGGTTCTATCACGATTTCCTCGATATCAATAATCAGGTCATCATCTATTACCGTATTGCCTGCATCTTCTGCAGGCAAAAATGTTTCATCTTCCAGAATGATCAGATCTTCTCCATCGGCTGTATCCGTCAGATCATATGCAGCAATCTCTGACTCTTCCAGTACAACCAGTTCTTCTGCCATAACCCCAGCGGGGATGCTGCCAAATACCATCGCCGCTGAAAGGATCAGACAAAGAAGCTTCTTTCTTATCTTCATATTCCGGCTCCTCTCTTTTATTAATTCTGTTTACACAGAAACCTCACCACAGACACTGTATCCATTTCAGGTGCAAACGTCTGAGCCACTTTGTTTCCCATTTCAAGCTGGCGAGAACTGTATAATAAAAATCTAATACAGTATCTCTCTGTTCTTCCGTCATCGGTCTGCTGCTGAATACGGCCTGTGCATTCAGACCAATTACTTCTCTGAACATTTCTATCTCAGGTTCCGAAAAATGTTTACCCATGGAATCACATAACGCATACAGCGAACCATTTCCACGGTCATATCCCAGTTCTTCCAACAATCGGACTGCATCTGCAACGATAAAAGCGACTGCTTCCTTTGCCTCTTCCTGTAAGAATTTCTCTTTCTTTCTGGAAATCAGGATATGTCTTCGTATAATCAGGAATAAGAGCACCAGAAGCAACAGGATACACACTGCCAGCAGTGTCCGCCAGTTCAGTAAATCCGGAAGCTGAATTTCCATCTCATCGTCTTTCTCTTCCGGAAGTTCGCTTTCCGTTTCTTCCTGTTCCGTCTCCTGCATTTCTTCATTCGCAGGTTCGTTCTCTGTACTGTCTGCATCTCCGTTCTGGTCCCCGTCTGTCTGCTCTGCAGAAATGCCTTTAATACCTGCTGTCAGCTCCAGCGGAATCCAGCCGATACCATCCTGATAAACTTCTGCCCACGCTCCGGCACAACTGCTGTCTGCTTCTACCGGCGTTCCCGGTTCTGTATCAGCTATCATTTCTTCTGTGATTACATAACCTTCCGCATAACGGGCCGGAAAACCAAAATGACGTAATGTCAGAACTGCTGTTGTTGCATACTGATAACTGCTTCCCGCTGCCATCTGTAATGGCAGTGTGATTGCTGAAGCTGTTTCCTCCTCTGAAAAACACTGCTCCAGAAAACTTCTCACACAGGCCTGTGCCTGTTCTTTGGTCAGTTCTTCCTGATTGCCATATTCGGCTGCAATCCGGTTCCACTGTTCTGTCAGCAGTTCTTCTGCTTCTGCCGGAATCTGCATATAATTGTTATAGACAAATTCACGGTACGCACTTTCTGCCTGACGGTACTTCAGAACGTCCTCTTCTTCTGACTTCTGAAGCAGTTCCAGAAGCGCTCCGATCCGCTCGCTGCTGCCGGCGATCATGGAAAATCCATAACTTCTCTCACCATCTGCAAGAACCATATCCGGATCAAGATTTTCTGCTGTCAGAAATTCTGCCGAAGCAAGATTATACGGTACATAATAGTAACGGCTGCAGGCTCCTGCATTCTGTACGGTAACAAAATTCAAGTCAGCTTCTTCTTCCGGCATTGCTCCTTTTAACTGTGTTCTTACATCAAACTCATTCAGGTTCAGCCAGTACAGCAGATCTTCCTGCTCTGCCAGCACCTGTTTATCCAGTTCTGTCCATCTGTTTTCTTCAAACAATGTACCTGTAAATCCTCTCAGATACAGTGTTTCCGGCTGTTCCATCGTAACGATCAGCCCGGATTTTTTCTGTGCATCCTGATCTTCTTCCTGTGTCCCGTCAGTGATGGTATCTTTCTTCGTATCCGTTGCCTTTACGAAATCACTGTTCCAGATCTGTTCCCCTGTAAAATCACCTTCCGGAAGTACCGTATTTACAGTCTCAAATCTGTGTTCATGAACATCCTGCTGAAAACTGCTGCTGATATCAGATGCCCAATCTTCTGTTTTCTGAAGAATATTTCCCGATGTCAGGATTACTCCGGCTAAAGCAAGGAATATCCAGATACCGAAGGTCAACCCCGGCATCTTTTTTCTTTCCCAGCCGCTGCTGATCAGAAGGAATACGGAAATCATCAGAATCATCGGCAAACAGAAAGCTGTAAGATCTGTCATATCCATGCGGAATACGGTCATTCCCGCAAGTGTGAGTCCTGATACCAGAACTGCTGCTGCAGGCCATTTCCTTGTAGTCAGCATACAGCACAGAAGTGCTCCCGGTATACTGCCGACCACAGCGAACAGAAGCAGACATCTGTCCCACTGCTGCTGCTCCATCTGCATCTTCAGTTCCGGAAGAAGCCATCCTGTCTTTGCAGTCCATCTGTTACTGATATGATTCCATACCAGACGTCCGCCTTCCAGAATCTCTTCCCTGAAAACCAGAACACTCACCAGCAGCAAAAGCAGCACTGCCGGATATATCCAGCCCTGTTTCTGAAATCTCAGACTGATTCCATAGACAAGGCAGATCACACTTCCTGCAATTAACATATTTCTCGGATTGAACAGTTTATCCAATCCGGTCAGTTCTATCAAAACAAATGTAAACATACAGTATGTCAGAACTGCCAGAATTGTATGAATCATCCATCCGGATCTGTCTTTTTTTGAATATACGCCGTTTTCCAGCCACATTCCTTTTTTCTTTTCCCGAATCAATGCTTCCTCCTTCCCTACAGTTCAATCTGCATCAATTGTTCTTGATAATTCTTTGCATCAAACATCACTGCACCCGGCATAGATGTTTTTCCGCATAACAGCATGGATACATGTCCGAATCTCTGCATGTCCATGACTTCTTTCTGTGGTTTCTCTGCAATATAAACCATATGCGCACATAAAGCTTCACTGGCATCCTGCATGAGAAGTGCAGCACCGCTGACACCTTCTTTTACACCGGACGCACGCATCAGTCTCGGAATAATACCGATCAGTTCGTCCATATCTTTGATTTCATAACGGATACACAGATTGCGGTCTGTATCATTCCAGGCAATGCTGAACTGAATGGACTGCTCAATCAGACTCTTCCCAAGAGAAACCACAACTTCCGCCTGTGCATCCAGCAGTTCCAACGAACCTGATTCTCCGGTTCTTTCCCAGAATATCAGGACATTTCTGGTAATCGGAAGCGCCGGATCACGTACGATCAGTTTGTCAAACTTGCTGCTCAGCTTCCAGTGTATCTGGCGCGGACTGTCTCCCGGCACATATTCACGGATCTGAAAAGTTTCTGTCAGATCACTTCCCGGACGGTCCTGTGAATACACTTCACTTTCTTCCACACTGTTAAAGCTCTGAATAACTGTAACCGCCGGTTCAAAGGTATCCGGCTGTACTGTCATATGGGTAACTGCCTGACACTTACAGGAAACTCCAAACAATCCCAAAATGTCATACAGAACAATTTTCTGCACAGAAATCCGGAGTCTTCCACAATAATCACTGCCAGTCGTCATGGAAGTTTCCACCTGCTTTTTCGGCGGCAGGCATCCCGTCATACACATACGGCGCTTTTCACGGTTCAGCTGGTTCTCCACCTGTATCCTGTAACCGATGCGAAAAACCGGAAAAACCGTAGGATTATCTATATGTACAGAAAATACACCGTTCTTACCTTTATTCATATTTGCATCTGCGGTCAGCCGGATTTCCAGATGCTTTCGTATGTACAGATGCAGCAAAAAACTGCACAGCGGAATAAATAAAAGCACTATGGAAATCACAAATGCTGTACCGCTTCCATACCAGATAAAGAATCCCAGCAGGATAACCTGCAGGATCAGCCATCCTAATTTCATTCCAATCATATAAGCTACCTGCTTCCTTTATTTTCTAAGGACCGGCATTTTCACAGATTCCAGAATGGAACGAATAATATCCTCCGGTCGTTCTTCCTGCATTCTGGCTTTCGTTGAGAGAACCAGACGGTGACTGCAGACATCTGAGAAGACAGCAGCCACATCTTCCGGAATTACAAAATCTCTTCCATGGAGATATGCATACGCTTTTGCCATACGGCAAACTGCCAGTGCACCTCGAGGGCTGATACCAAGCTGTACCAGCGGATGTTCTCTTGTTGCCTGTGTCAGTCGGGTAACATATTCATATACCAGATCATGTACTTCCGTTGCCGCAGCTTCCTGGATCAGTCCCTGCAGTTCCTCTTTGTCTACTACCGGATGAATCTTACTGAGCGGGTTCACAGTATGACGGTCACGAAGAATATTTACCTGGCTCTTCAGATCCGGATAACCCATGCTGATCTTGATCATGAAACGGTCGAGCTGAGAGTTCGGAAGCATCTGTGTACCAGCGGAACCGATCGGGTTCTGAGTTGCCAGTACAACGAATGGTTTCGGAAGCTCATAAGTCTGTCCGTCTACTGTTACATGAAGCTCTTCCATCGCTTCCAGCAGCGCAGACTGTGTCTTACTGGAAGTACGGTTGATCTCATCTGCCAGAAGCAGGTTTGTCATAACTGCACCTGCTTTGAAAATAAAGTTTCCGCTTTCCTTGTCATAAACAGAATAGCCGATAATATCTGACGGTACAGTATCGGATGTAAACTGCACACGGCGAGTATCCAGTCCAAGTACCTTTGCAAATGTCATAGCAGTAGTGGTTTTTCCAACTCCCGGTACGTCTTCCATCAGAACATGACCTCCGGCAAGTACAGACATCAGTATCTTTTCAACAATTTCATTTTTACCTACGACTACTTTTTCAATTTCCTGAAGTATTTCATTTATTTTATGATTCATGATTCGTTATTTCCTCCATTCTCTCAGCTTCTTATCATCAACCTTCCGGAAGAGTCTCCTCAGGAACATTCTGTTCCTGAGGTGGATCCGGTTGTGGCGGTTCTGTTTGTGGTGGTGGCGGCGGATCCGTCTGTGGTGGTGGCGGCGGGTCCGTCTGCGGCGGCTCCGTCTGCGGCGGGTCTGTCTGCGGCGGATCTGTCTCAGGTGGATCTGTCTGCGGCGGATCTGTCTCAGGCGCATCCGTCTGCGGCGGATCTGTCTCAGGCGCATCCGTCTGCGGCGGGTCTGTTTCCGGCGCATCCGTCTGTGGTGGTTCTGTTTCCGGTGCATCCGTCTGCGGCGGATCCGTTTCAGCATTTGGATCATTAGCACCACAATAAGTACACTTACCGCCTTCGTACTTATGATACTCAGCAAACGTTCCTTCTTTCATCAGTTCCACACCACATACACTGCAGACATAAATAACCTTCTGACATGTTGCAGTCTGGACTACCAGTTTATCATTGCCACAATAATCCCAGTCATGACCCGCATCACAGATTTCACAGTACCAGTCATCATCTCCTGTGTGATATCTGTACTGATGCAGACCTTTGCTCTCTTCAATGATTTCCTCACATACCGAACACTTCTGGTAATGTTCCTGTGCTGTATGGTTCCATCTGCTGTTCAAGGTATGTCCTAATTCCGGACTTTCCTCTTCTTTTTCCATTTCGCAGATTGTGCAGACCATCGTTTTCACACCCGGTTCTGTACAGGTAGCTGTATTGCTGCCTTCTACTTCTTCCCAGATATGTTCTTCCACAACTTCACACTTGGAACATTTATGTTCCAGTTCTTCCTGTTCCCAGATATGTTCAACTGGATCACCGATCGTATCCTTACAGTCTTCGCAGTATTCGATATGGGTTCCATCTTCCAGGTCTTTCCATATCTTATGTTTATGTTCACAGTCTTCCTTCAGACCACAGCACTTACACATATTTGTGATGGTACCGTCTTTATTCTCTGTCTTCTGCATTCTGTGATTGATGCTGAAACCACCGTTTATTGCTGATACACAATATCCAACGGTATTTCCGTATCCGGAAGTTCCTCCACCGACATCCCATCCGTAAGCCAGTGTATATCGAAGTGTCAGTACATCTCCATTCTGAAGGTTCAGCTCTGACATGGACTGTCCCGGATAATAAGAACCTCCGAGGGAATACATCCATCCGGAACCGCTGGTGTAATCAAATTCTCCAACAGAACCGCCGGAACCTCCGCTCTTATTCAGGCCATTGCGGTAAATACATCTCCAGAGTGTTGCAAGACCGGTTCCTTTTCCGAACTGCTTATCAATGTTTTTCAGGATCTCTTCTTCATTGGAACCATACTGTCCCCAGCTTCCGCCGGTCAGTGCACTTCCGGAATATCCCGGTGACAGGCTCTGCAGATAAAATCCGCTGTCCAGTGTTCCGGAATATCTTCCGCCCCAGCCAAGGGAACTTGCTGCTGCTCCAAACGGTTCCCCTGTATCCTGACCAAGTACGGCTTTGGCGATTGCATAGGAAACCGGTTCATCTGCCAGAACTTCATAAGATACGGAACCGACCACTCCAAGTCCCAGTACACTCATGTCAATGTAAATCGTAGCAGTACCGATCTTCTGTCCCTTCTGATTACGTTCACCGTTCAGTAACAGATTCAGTTCACCGAAATTTCCATAGGAATCTTCTGCATAAATGTAAACCGTATGTGTATTGTTATCACCGGTTTCCGGATTCTCAGGATGCAGCGTATATTCAGATGCAGAACCGGACGAACTAGTATAAGAAACTTCTTTTCCATCCAGCTTCACGATCAGTTTCGTTTCTGTTCCATTTGCCGGGATTGTTCCGGTAACTGTTCCGTTTTCATCCTCAGTCCATGCATTCACCTTCAGGTTCAGATCAGAATCATTTGTCACAACCTGTCCATCCGTCAGATTTGTTGTGATCTTTACTGCATTTTCACCTCTGTGCTTGTAAGGTACGTTAATCTGGAACTTATATTCTGTTCCGTTTCCATCCTTTGCCAGAACTGAAAATGCCTGTTCCCCGGTCTTACCGTCTTTCAATGCCATGGAAAGTGTATCTTCTTTACTTAATGTAACTGTTCTGTTATTACCTGACTGATAACAGCTAACGGAAGTAATTTCCAGATCTGCCGCATCCCGTCCCACAAGTGTCATTGCATAAGACAGTGCATTGTCGGATAACTGGTCATCATAAACCACTTCTGCTGTTTTTGATTTTCCATTTTCACAGGTAACACTTCTTCTTACTGTGCTTCCACTATCCTGAACGCTGTACTGCATCTCCAGATATACATCCATCGAATAATTCAGCACGATTTCAAATTCTGTCTGTTTTCCATCCACAAGAACCAGTGCAGTGATGATATAGGAATTGGACGTATATCCATCCGGCAGACTAACAGCAAGTGCTCCATTCTGATCAATCCTGCCTCCGCCGGTCGCATCTGAGGTATAAGTAAGATTCAGAATTCTTGCATTTGCACTGTCCTCACCTTCCAGTGCGATCTCATATTTTACTGCTCCGGCAGAAAGCTGATTATTCTTGATATCTGCTGAAACACTCTGATCCATCTGACAGATCATCGTCTTGCGGATCATTCCTTTTTCCAGCCAGGTAAAGGCAAGCTGTACATCTACCTGATCTTTAAAGTGAATATTAAAATGATAGAATACGCTTCTGCTGCTTCCAGTCGCATCTTTTACCTCTGCTTCAAATGTCAGGTAATAGATTTCCTCATCTGAAGTTTCCGGTGTCTGCATGATCAGGGAACCACCGGCTGTATTCAGTTCGCCTGATGCGCCTGATGCAGTCCGATACTCCGCCTTGATGATCTGTGCATCCTCTGCCAGAACTCCGACCAGCCTTGGTGTATAACTGAATACATTTTCAGTCAGATCTTTCTGTGTCACAGAATCTGTTGCTGTCTCATCAGCCTTACAAGTCATGCTGTCCACAGAACCATCTTTTGTTTTCCACTCAAGCTGCAGTTCCACATCCATCGTATAATAGCAATCCAGTGAATATGTGAACTTGATTTCCTGTTCTGCCTGTGCATCATCTGTCTTTAATGATGCATCTACACGGAATGTATAATTTCTTCCCTCACCTGCACCCGGCAGACGGATGGATACGGTTCCGCTTTCAGAAACTTCCGTGAAAGAACCATCTCCCTCTTTCAGGAACACGGTATAATCCTGAATCTGATCTGCTTCTGTACCTGCAGGTGAAAATGAATACTTCAGTTCATTATTATTGAGACGCGCGGTATTCAGATCCACATTTGTCACTTCAGAAGGTATACAGGAAACCAGTTCCGGCTGTGTTCCATACTGGTACCATGTCATAACCATCGCAACATCAATATCTGCTGTTTCATCTCCGGATACTCCAGGTTTCTCTTCATCAGAACCATCCGATGTATCACCATTGTTCTGTGTCTCATTCTCTGTGTTCGTATCCGTTTCCGGCTCCGTCTTCTCTGTTCCCTGATTATTCTCCGGAGATTCCTGCGTTTCAGATTCTGTCTCTTCTGTCTCGCTCTCAGTTTCCGTTTCAGATTCTGTCTCTGTCTCCGTCTCTGTCTCAGTTTCCGTTTCGGTCTCGCTTTCCGTTTCGGTCTCGCTTTCCGTTTCGGTTTCTGTTTCCGTCTCGCTTTCCGTTTCAGTTTCCGTTTCGGTCTCGCTTTCCATTTCCGTCTCAGTCTCGGTTTCTGTTTCTGTCATCTGCTCATCTATTTCTATGCTGCTGGTGTTCTCTCCCATCTGAAGCGGTGTGATCTCACTGATCTGCTCACTTTCGATCGGATTGTCAGGCTGTACTGTCTCCAGTCCCAACCCCGGCCAGCACATATTTAACACGATCGCGGTAATCAGAATCAGACAGAGTCCGATGCGGATCATCCGTTTTCCCAGCCATTGTTTCAACTTCATAAGTAATCTCCTTTACGGATTTTTTCTAACTGCTATTTCACTTTAACAGTAACCGTCTTTGTAAAGGTTCCTGCCTTGATTGTGATCTTCGCAGTTCCTTTCTTAATGCCCTTTACCTTACCCTTATCAGTTACTGTTGCAATCTTGGTATTGGAAGATGTATATGTTATCTTTCCGCTGATACCATAAGCCTTCGGCTTCAAAGTCACCGTTTTGTTCCGCTTTACGGATACCGAAGATTTCAGATTTGTAATTCCCGGTACCGTAACTGTGATCTTCACTTTCTTGCTGCCGGAACTCATCGTGATCGTCGCACTGCCCGGTGCCACTGCTGTGATTTTGCCTGCAGAAGTTACTTTTGCGATCTTCTTATTAGAGGATTTGAAAGTAACCTTCTGAGTTGTTGTAAACGGTTTCAGTTCATATTTCAGTGTATAACTCTTCTTTGCTGCCAGCGTCAGCTTATTGCCTGTTACATTCGTTGCTGACAATCCAGTGGTCTTGACCGTTCCCGTCACCACTTTTACTGTGTACTCTCTGCTCTTGCCGCTTTCCAGTGTAATGGTCAGTTTGGCATTTCCCTTCTTCACGCCTTTCAGTGTGATTGTTCCATTCTTCTTATCTGCAGATGCTTTCAGGTACTTTGTGGCACTGGATTTTACAGAAGATACAGCATCACCCGCAGCCATACTTACCGTAAACTTCGCTGTCTTGCCTTTTTTCATACTGAGAGAACTCAGCTTACCCGGCAGCTCCAGAACCGGAGTCAGTTTCTTGCCATTCTCTCTGTTCTCACTTTTTCCACAAACAGAACAGATATGTTTCTGTACCTCTGCAGCTTTTACTGTTGCTTCAGATACAACCGTCCATGCTCCATAACTGTGTGTGGTACTAAGTGCAATACTTTCCGTCTTTGTCTGTCCGCAGGAACACTTATATGTCTTCACTCCTGTTTCCTTACAGGTAGCTGCTTTTGTAACTGTACCGGTTCCCCAGGAATGTACATGCGGTTCTGTCTGCGGCTGCTCCTTTTCAATCGTAACAGAAGCAGCACTTGTATATGCTGAACTGCCTACTGCATTGCCGTCTGCATCCTGTATATAACCTGTGAAATTCAGAGCTGTATTTACCCTATCTCCTGAAATACTGTCTTTTGCCTTAAATGTAATCTCTACAAGATTTCCTGCTGAAAAGCCAACTGCCTGATTATCCATACTCAGGTAATGAAACTGTATTTTATATTCACTGGCATGCTTCGCCGCATGTGACAGCTGACTGCTTTTGTTCACCTGCTGAAATTCCAGAAGCGAACCGTCATACGTCAGTTCCCCCTGCAGCATGGTTGCCCCCTCTGAAACATTGATCGCTCCATCCAGTTTGATGGTGACAACAACCTTCTCTCCCGGCTTTATATGCCCTGAACTCACATACGTCCCTATACTCGCCGCAGAGGCTATGACCGTCATACTCCAAAGCGATACTAGCAGTAATACCAGTGCAAATAGTTTTTTCATGTTTTCTTTCCTCCCATTCATGCATTTCTCTATATGCTTCTGTCTTCTTTTGTTATTAGAGCAATAAAAAATAACGGACTTTCTATCCTGTAAAAAGATAGAAAGATTCCGTTATCTGATAATCATCCATGTACGCAGATTCCAATCAAAAGAGGAAAACATCGTGTCCCGGCTGTAACGGGAGCGTACGCACCTGCTCTGGAGTTTCACCTAGTATCACAATGTCTTCATTTGCTCTGTATGTATGGTCTGTATTCAGTTTTAAAATGAAAAAAGCCCCTTTTCGGGGACTAAAAACACAAAAAGAACATGCCAAACACAGCATCTCACCAGACAGCCCCCAAGAGTCCGGATTACAGAAAACAGCAATGTATTCCGACTCCGGACGCCTGAATGCTTCTGCCTTCTCAGTATACACCAATGACAGGAAGCGGCATAATGTCCGTCTACGGCGGCTTGGTACCGTTGGGATTTGCCCATTCCAAAAACTCTGTTTCACATATATGTATATAGTACCATACCCATCCAGAGACTGCAATCCTTTTTTGCCCGGAAGAACATATGTACCACTCCTTCAAACAAAAAAAGAAGCCGGATACAGTCCAATCAAACTGCTCCGGCTTCGTATAAATATCCTTATTTCTTACAAAGAAAAATAGCATAGATATTAAGGATGGGCGGTGTATCCATCATCTCAGGTACTCTATAAGAGTGCGTCGGGAACCATTTCCGACCTCAAAATAACTATGCTACAAAATATTGTATTCAATTTACATCAATATAATACTACTAATCTCGTTCTGTGTCAATATCTTCATGCGATGGTTCTTTAACTTCCTCCTTATCCGTGCTCACCGGCTTAATTCTTCCACTATACAATCTACGAGAAATCTTCGCTTCCTGAACATCATACATTGTAGACACATAATAATAATCTCCATCTTTATCAAGTTTAATTCCAACCCATATATTATCTTTATATACTTTGACAAACTCTACAGAATCTGGTTCTTTTGGATCAATACCAACATAATCAGGATTAGAAATTATTTCTGGTAAATAATCAATATATTTTAAAGCGTTATAGTGTTTTCTCTTTAATAAATGTGCTGGTAAACCTTTGGAACGATATATATCTAAGGATTTCATTTCGGTTCCGATTATTTTATTCAATTCCTGATTATATGTACCGAGTTTTATCATTTCGTCAGTCATTTAAAATCTCCGATCATCAGTAATAAATATTATTATATTCCTCAAATATGAAAAAAGCCAGTATTAGTTTTATTTTATGACCACACAAACAGTATTGACAGGGACTAAATTATATTGCAATTTGCATTTTAAACTGCACTATGCTAGAATAGCACCAAAATTTTTATCGTGGAGGAATACTATGAACCCTATCATTAAAGAAGAAAACAAGATTTATGCCATCGGCTATTCTTACGAAGCTGACTGGACCAAACTCTGTCATACCGTAGACAGAGCTGCTTATTGGTCTGTTACTGATTTTTCCAATATGGACAAAGATGCTTATGCAAATATCGAGAATAAATCCGGTATGGAGATTGCCTTCTGGAAATGCAAAGAAACAGGCGATTTTGAAATGCGGTTCTTTTTTGGAGAAAGAGTAGATACCGTCGGAAACGTACCGGACGGTATGGAAGTTCTGGAAATCCCGGAAGCAAAATATGCCATTTTCACACTGGATTCCCAGTTCACTGCTGCCGATCAGAAATCTTACGTGCAGGCAATCAAAGATCTGTGGCAGTATATCTTTGATGAGTGGTTCCCAGGCAGCGGTTATCGCCACGATGATGACAAATGCAATTTTGAGGTATACTCTGGTAATGAAATGCAAATCTACGTACCAATCTATTAAAATACATTAGAGAAAAAAGAGCCGGATACAGTACACAAACTGTTCCGGCTCCATGTAAATTTATCTTATCCAATCATAACCTTTTTCCCTTCAAAAGCAAATCCATATTTACGTATCTTTTCTTCCGGTATTCCTCTGGAAACAAGTGCTGCAGCATACTCTTTTTCTTCAATCTGCAAAAGTGCTGCAGCAACGGTATCCTTCAGATCTTTTTCATCCTCCGGGTCATGTACCTTAAATTCCAGAATATACGCAAACTCTTCTTTATTTAACGGCTCCAGCAGCACATCATATCTGCCGAAACCACTTTCTCTGTTCGATGTGATCACATATCTTCCCATCAGTTCCACAAGCAGCCCAAGCACAAATCCGTGATAAAAACGTTCCGGTTCTGCTCCGGATGGCTGCTTTCCTGTATCAAAATAACTGAAAATTTTCAGGGAAATACGGTTCATGTAAGCTCCCATTGCTTTTACATCTCCCAGCAGCAATGCCTTTACAAAATCATTATAATCAGATCTCGCTCCCCTGAACCAGTTCCGTATCATACTCTGGAACATGATTTTCACTTCCAGATTTGTCAATGCCAGCTCATACAATGGTTCCGTCTCATTTCCTGAACTGTATTTCTCATAATCCACAATCTTCAGATAACCGCTGGCTACCAGCAGACTCCAGATTGCCTCCTCATCTCCAAGCAGCTGGTCATATATAATCTGCTCATCGATCTGCATAAACAGATGATTTCCTCTGAGCAAATGCTCAAAAGACAGTTTGACACTTTTATCACCTTCCTGAATCAGTTTACCCACCAGACTGTTGGAGCTGGTATTCGCCCAGTATGTTGTAAGCCTGCCTGTATCCAGATAGTTCAGAATCGACCATGGATTATAAATATCTCGCTTATTCCCAAACACAAATCCGTCATACCAGAGTTTCACATCTTCTTTTTCTGTATACCCAAACTCATCCATAGCTGCAAAGACTTCTTCTTCCGTAAAACCAAAAGAATCCGCATATTCTATAGAAGTCGTTGTCACCACCTTCAGATGATTCAAATCTGAAAAGATGGACTCCTTGCTCACTCTCGTAATTCCTGTCATGATCGCACGTTCCAGATATGGATTCGTCTTAAATGTTGCATTGAACAGGCTTCTGGTAAAAGACACCAGTTCCTCCCAGTATCCATTTACATAAGCTTCCTGCATCGGTGTATCGTATTCATCCAGAAGGATGATGACCTTTTTTCCATAATACCGGAACAGCATATCTGATAACTGATATAGTGCAAGAGTCGCAACTCCATCATTCATACCAGTAACAACACTACGGAAAAATTCTTTATTTCTTTCTGCCACCCTATCTTCTTCCAGTAAAAACTCATACTGTGAATACAGATTAATCAATAACCGGCAAATCTTCTCTCTGGTACTTTCGTATGTTGTTTCCTTTATATTGGCAAAAGACAGACTGATCACCGGATAAGTTCCCTGCAGTTCATGATACGCCTTATCTTCCCATATCTTTTTCCCTTCAAACAGATCACTTCGTCCCGCATATTTCAGAGAAAAAAACTGCTCCACCATGCTCATGTTCAGTGTCTTTCCAAATCTGCGCGGTCGTGTGATCAGGGTAACAGAATCCCTGCTTTCCCACCATTCTCTGATAAATGCAGTTTTATCTACATAAAAACAATTGTGCTCTATAATGGTAAGCGCTTAAATATTGGTCGGTTCGACAACCGATGATTTTTCCTTCATAATAGTAGTGATAGTTTTTTACTACACTTCCTGGTAGATAGGAAGTAGATTTTTACTACAGTTATGGAGGATATGACATGAGCAACTCTCGTTCTGCCAACCGTTCCCTCGAGGAATGGATGGCGCTGATTACTGAGTGTCGCCAGAGCGGCCTTTCCGATGCTGCCTGGTGTGAACAGCAAGGTATTTCAGTAAGTTCATTTTACAATGCGGCAACACGGCTTAGAAAGAAAGCCTGCGAAATACCAGAGGCTGTTGGAAAGGCTGCCACTCTTGGGTTGACATCCAATCATCAGGATGTGGTCAGGATTGATATACAGCCGGAAAGAATCCCCGCCGAAGTAATACGGCCGATGGATACTTCCACGCACATTGACAATTCACATACGATTGAACTTAAGATGGATGACGTTTCCATTAAGATCAGTAATTCGGCAGATCCGTTTTTACTCCAGCAGATCGTCCGGATGTTACGTCCGGTACGATGTTAGCGGATATCTCCGGTGTCGATGCCATTTTCATCGTGACCGGTTATACTGATATGAGAAAGTCTGTCGATGGTTTATACGCGCTTGTACAGGATCAGTTCCCGCAGAATAAGGATCTGAATGCCCTGTATCTGTTCTGTGGAAGAAAGTGTGATCGCATCAAGGCCATTTTGAAAGAACCTGACGGCATTGTCATGATCTATAAAAAGCTGACAGCACAGGGACGCTACCGGTGGCCAAGAGATAAATCCGAGGTGCGAAATCTCACCTGGAGAGAGTTTGACTGGCTCATGTCCGGCATCGATATCGACCAGCCAAAAGCAATAAAAATGTCCCCTGAACAGGCCTGAATATTGCACATAGAAAGTCCGGTTTTCCCTTTATTTTCGGCACTTTTCAGCCCTCTTTCTTCTGTAAAAATCCTTCATTTTCTGGTACAATAGGAAACAGAAAAGAGGTGAAAAACAGTGGCTCAAAGTGCAAAAGATATCCAGCTGAGGGAGTTAAAAGACCTTGTAAATGAACTCAAGGAGACAACAAAACTTCTCCGCAAAACACTTGAAGACGTACAAAAAGAGAAAGCTGCGATCCAGCAGGAACGTGACAACTTCAAAGAGCAGGTGGATTACCTGACAAAGAAGCTCTTTGGATCTTCCAGTGAAAAAGGTGCATGTGATATCCCGGGGCAGATGAATCTCTTTAATGAAGCAGAATCCGAAATGGATCCAGCTGCTGAAACATCGGACCAGCTTGCAGCCACTGAAAAACCAGACCGTAAGAAGCGTTCCACAAACGAGGAACGCTTTAAAGGCATTCCGGTAAAAAAGGTCATGCTCGAACCAGATGCAACGAATCTTACCTGCAGTAAATGCGGCGGTGAAATGGTACCGATCGGTACTGAGTTTGTACGCCGTGAGCTGAAGATCATCCCTGCAAGAGCAACTGTCATTGAATACTACAGTGTGAACTACGCATGTAAAAGCTGCAGACAGAATGATGTAACACCAACCATCATCAAGGGTAAGGACGGAAAAGCCCACATGATGTATGGGATGGCATCTGCATCTACTGTTGCCTGGGTTGTTTACCAGAAGTTCTGCAATGGAATGCCCTTATACAGGATTGAGCAGGATCTGGGACGTCTTGGTGCAAAGATCAGCCGTGCCACACTGGCAAACTGGGTGATCAAAAACTCCGAAGCATTTTTCGCTCCAATGTACGACTTCTTCCGGAGAAAGCTTCTGGAAAAAGATTTTGCCATGGCTGATGAGACACCGGTACAGGTGCTGCATGAACCTGAACGCCGTGCACAGACCAAGTCATATATGTGGCTGTTCCGCAGCGGTGAGGATGGTGATTTCCCAATCATCATTTACAAGTATTCCGAAACAAGAGCCGGTGATACCGCTGTGGATTTTCTGGATGGATTCCGCGGATACCTGATGTGTGACGGATACAGTGGCTACAATAAGGTAAAGACTGCAAAGCGTCTGGCCTGCTGGGCACACATCCGCAGATACCTGATTGATGCAATCCCGAAGGGAAAACAGTTGGATTATGCACAGCCCGCCGTGCAGGGAGTCATGTATACCAATCAGCTTTTTGATATAGAGGACAAGATCCGACAGAAATATAAAACGTTCGATGCCATCAAAGAAGCCAGGCTGAAACAGGAAAAGCCGATCATTGAAGGCTTTTTGTCGTGGCTTGAGAGACAGAATCCGGTCCGAAACTCCAGACTGGACAAAGCGGTAACCTATATCCGGAACAGAAAGGATTATCTTGCCAGCTATCTGGATGATGGCCGCTGCAGTTTTTCAAACAATCTGTCCGAGAACTGTATCCGACCGTTTGTAGTTGGAAGAAAAGGCTGGCTGTTCTGCGATACTCCTGCCGGAGCCCAGGCAAGTGCCATGGCATACACAATGGTAGAGATGGCCAAGGCAAACAAAGTGAATGTTTATCATTATCTCACGTTCCTGTTTGAACATCAGCCAAGCAGGCAGATGACAGATGAAGAACTGGAGCAGCTTGCACCGTGGAATGAAGACGTAAAATCAGAAATCCAGAGACGCGTCGACACTCAGAATAACGAATAGCGACCAATAATGTTAAACCGTATGTGAATTGTCAATGTGCTTCAGTTGGGTAAATCCAGCTGGAGCATTTTTATGCTCAACGGCTGAAATTTAAGCGCTTACCTATAATGTCATTATAATTCTGTATATCAATCGCTACATTTCTTCCCATAAGTCATGACACCTCCCATAAAAGAAATCCGCTATACTTTAGTATAACGGATTTCTATAGAAAACACAATTTATTTTACTTTAACTGTAACTGTCTTCTTAAAGGTTCCTGCCTGAATTGTAATCTTAGCGGTTCCCTTCTTAATACCTTTGATCTTACCATTTGCAGTAACAGTTGCAACCTTTGTATTGGATGATGTGTAAGTCACTTTCTCACTGATTCCATATGTCTTTGGTTTCAGTGTCAGTGTCTTATTCTTCTTCACGGATACAGAAGATTTTACATTTGCGATACCCGGTACAGTTACCGTGATCTTCACTTTCTTGCTTCCGGATGTAACTGTGATCGTTGCTTTACCCGGTGCGACTGCTGTGATCTTACCCTTGGAAGATACTTTTGCGATCTTCTTATTGGAAGATTTGTAGGTCAGCTTCTGTGTACTTGTGAACGGTTTCAGTTCACTCTGCAGTGTATGAGTCTTCTTCACTGCCAGTTTCAGTTTCTTATCTGTTACATTCGTTACAGACAATCCTTTTGTCTTAACAGTTCCTGTTACAACCTTAACTGTGTAAGTTCTGGTCTTTCCACTTGCCAGTGTAATGGTCAGTTTGGAAGTTCCCTTCTTCACACCTTTCACAGTAATCTTTCCAGTCTTCTTATCCAGAGTTGCTTTCAGGATTTTTGTCTTGCTGGATTTTACAGAAGATACAGAATCACCATTTGCCATAGTTACTTCAAACTTCACAGTTTTTCCTTTCTTCATATTGAAAGAAGAAAGTTTGCCCGGAATTTCCAGAACCGGTGTAAGAGCTTTCCCTACATCCTTTGTTTCTTCATTTCCACAGACAGAACAGATATGTTTCTGAACTTCCGCAGCTTTTACTGTTGCTTCAGACTCAACAGTCCATGCTCCATACTGATGAGAAGTTGTCTTAGCAATGGTTTCTGTCTTAGTTTCACCGCAGGAACACTTGAAGGTCTTCACACCTGTTTCTTTACATGTTGCAGTTTTTGTAACTGTTCCTACATCCCAAGAATGAACATGTGTCAGTTCTGCAATCTTAGCTTCTGCTGCTTCGAGCTGCTTCAATGTATCCGTGGATACCAGCGCTTTCTGCGCATCTGTCAGAGCTTCGTATGCTTCTCTTGCTGCTTTGACTTCTTCTGCATTTCCTGCTGTCAGACTGTCCACTGCCGGAAGAGATGAAATTGCATTAGTAACTGTTTCTGCCGCTTCTTTTTCTTCTGATTCTGCTTCTTCTTTCTTAAGCTGTTCATCAGTCTTAATCGCATCCATCTCAGCCTTTGCCACTGCTATTATTTCTGTAACTTCTTCGATAGTTTCTGCTTCATCAATTGCTGACCTTGCTGCTTCAATTACTTCTATCAGAGCTGCTTTTTCTGCTTCTCTATAATTATCAGCATTTTTATAATTTGTAATTTCTGCCTTGGCATCAGTTTTAGCATTTGCAAGTTCTACTGCACCCGGATCAGTGTTTTCCTGAATTTCAAGTAACATTACTGCCGGACTCATAGAATCTGAAACTAGATAATATCTTCCAACTTCAAGCTCTGCAGTGTTTACTGTTACTTTTCCATCTGTATCTGTTACACCGACATATGTACCTTCAGTCGGATCTACATATACATCATATTCCGGGAACATATATACTTTATGTCCCTCTCCTACTTTATACACTGGAGTTGTATAATTCACGTTATCCACACCAGTATAATAAATATTCAAGTCAATACTTGTCCCCTGCGTTACTGATTTTTCAACGATTCCATTTTCACCAAAATGATGATACGTTCCAACATTACCTGAATTATCATTATATCGAATAGTGACCACATCATTATCACTCAGCTTAATCTGGTCACATGTTGATCCCCAGCCCGGACTTCCTAATGGATATTCATAATTCAGATAGTAATTAAAATTATATCCGAAATCCCATATATTAAAGAATGCGGATCCTGCTGTAGCATGATGAATGGAAAATCCTCTCCAGTTCAATTCATTTGCTAAATAGCCCTGCCCAGCATCTTCCGGATCAACATCATTATAATATACCTCAGTTAACCAGATCATCATATGCAGCAGAGTTACAACACCATCTGCAGTTTCTTTTGTACCTCCCGTCTGACTGCCTCCTGTATAACAATTTGGATTGTAATATAAATACTCCATACCATAGTTAGCAAGATCAAAATACGGAATAGTAACTTTTTCTAATGCCCATACAGTGCCACCCTGTTCAACAAACTTATCATGATTTTCCATTGTAAAATATACGGTCACATCACCATCAACTGGAATAGATTCTACACCCTCAACAGTAATATCCAAATCTTCCGTTACTTCTTTCACAGTATAGATACCATCTTCGTCCGGAGTAACTGTCTCACCATTAACCTTAACTACCATATTAGTAGCATCATAACCATTTTTCACATCAATAGTGAATGTATAATCTTCTCCATTTTTAACATATGTTGCACCATTCGTAGTATAACCATTGCCAACTGCAAGTCCGACCAAAAGAATACTCATGTCATTAGAGTATTCAAAAGAATAACCTTCTAATACACTGGTACCATCTGGTTTCCAGAAACATGCAATAGTTTCTTCATCAAGTGCTCCAGTATAAATATCTGTAATCAGAAGTTTTACTGTAACTGATCCATCTACATTTGTGATTGCCTGATAATATTTATCAGGGCTATGTCCAGTTCTTCTAAGTGTTACTTTAGCACTACCCTCAAAAGTATAAATAGTATTCGCTGGGAAAGTGAAATATGCGTAACCAGAACCTCTAGGTACTACTGTTTTATAAACAGGGAAAAACATATCTGTTTCTTCTTCAGTAACAGTTACCTCACCGTCCATATCCGTAGTGATAGAAATATAGCTTCCAAGTTTCACTTCTTCTTTTTCTTCTACTTCGATATACAGATGATAGTATTCTCCTGCCTGAATACAGTATACTGCTCCGTCTTCTCCGACTTCTGCAGTATAGCTCT